>JAUILS010000129.1 GCA_030432975.1 Actinomycetes bacterium | reverse complement strand
CCAGGCGCGAGTCCTGCTCGCGCGGGCCGCGGAGCTCGAGGGCGCGGGTCGCACCGAGGACGACCTCGCCTACGGGCGCGACGCGCCGGGGTTCCGCAACGTGTGCCTGGTGGAGCGGCCGATGGACGACTTCGGCGTGGCGATGGCGCGGCTGCTCGTCGTGGCGGCCTACCAGCGCGAGCTCTACGCCGACCTGCGCGCCAGCACCGACCCGGTGCTCGCCGGCCTGGCCGCCCGGGCCCACGGCGAGGTGGGCTACCACCTGGACCATGCCGACCACTGGGTCCGCCGGCTCGGCGACGGCACCGAGGAGTCGCACCACCGCATGCAGCGGGCCCTCGACGACGAGTGGCCCTGGGTTGAGGAGCTGTTCGACGCCTCCTGGCTGCCCGACGACCTGGTGGCCTCCGGCGCCGCGGTCGACCTGGGAGGCCTGCGCGACCGGGTGGTCGCGCGGGTCGCGACCACCGTCCGCGCCGCCACCCTGACCCTCCCGCCGTCGCCCGCCGACGCCGCGGACGAGAAGGGCCGCTCCGGTCGCCTCGGCCGCCACACCGAGCACCTCGAGCCGCTGCTGGCCGAGCTGCAGAGTGTGGCCCGCGCCCACCCGGGGGCGGTGTGGTGACGCCGCGGGAGAGCTCGTCGCGGCCGGCGCCGGCGCCCGACGACCGGGCCGTCGACGCAGCGACCGCCTGGGCGGCGGCCGCCGCCGTGCCCGACCCCGAGCTGCCGATGGTGACCATCGGCGGGCTCGGCGTACTCCGCGACGTGACCGTCGACGACCGTGGCCGCGCCCACGTCCAGCTGACGCCCACCTACACCGGCTGCCCGGCGATGGAGACGATCCGCGCCGACGTGGTCGAGGCGCTGACCGACGCGGGCTGCCTGCACGTCGACGTGGAGCTCGTGCTGTCGCCGCCGTGGTCCACCGACCGGATCACCGCCGAGGCCCGCGGCGCCCTGGCGGCGGCGGGGATCGCGCCACCTCCGCAGCGGGGTGAGACCGTCGACCTCGCGCTGCCTCCGGCATGCCCGCGCTGCGGCAGCCGGCGTACCCGCGTGCTCAGCAGGTTCGGCGCCACGGCCTGCACCGCGCTGTGGGTCTGCGGGCCCTGCCGCGAGCCGTTCACGCAGGTCAAGACGGTGCGCTGACCCGATGCCCGCACGGCGAGACCGGTCGCCCGGGACGGCGGTCGACCACCTGGGGCGCTGTGACAGGCTGGGCCGGTGAGCGAGCGCACCTCCGCCTTCCACCCGTTGCGGGTGGCGGCCATCGACGAGCTCACCGACGACGCGGTGGCGCTCACCCTGGAGGTCCCGGAGGAGCTGCGCGAGGACTTCGCGTTCACCGCCGGCCAGCATGTCGCCATCCTCGGCCCCGACGACGTACGGCGGTCCTACTCGCTGGCCTCGACCCCGCGCTCCGGGGTGCTCCGGATCGGCGTGAAGAAGCTCGCGGGCGGCACCTTCTCCGAGGGGGTGCTGCCCGGGCTGGCCGTCGGCGACACGTTGGCGGTGATGCGCCCGGGCGGGCGGTTCACCGTGGTGCCCGACCGCAGTGCGCGGCGGCGCTACGCCGCGATCGCGGCCGGCTCGGGGATCACCCCGGTGCTGTCGATCATCACCACGCTGCTGGAGGAGGAGCCGCACTCCTTCGTGACGCTGGTCTATGCCAACCGCACCCAGCGCTCGATCATGTTCGCCGAGGAGGTGGCCGGCCTCAAGGACCGCTTCCCGGACCGGTTCCAGCTGCTGCACGTGCTCTCCCGCGAGACCCAGGACGTCGAGCTGCTCTCGGGTCGCCTCGACCAGGTGAGGCTGAAGGGCATCCTGGACGCCTGGATCCCGCCGGACGAGGTCGACGCATGGTTCCTGTGCGGCCCCCAGCAGATGGTGCTCGACCTGCGCGACGCCCTGGTCGAGGCAGGCGTGCCGAGCGAGCGCGTGCACGGCGAGCTCTTCCACGCCGAGCCGCAGCCGCGCCGCCCCGACCCCGACGCGGCCCGCCTGCCGGGCGACGCCCGGGTGACGATCCGCCTCGACGGCCGCGAGTCGACGTTCAGCCTGGCCCCCGACGCGCAGCCGGTCCTCCAGGCGGCGCTCGCGGTGCGTCCCGACCTGCCGTTCGCCTGCCAGGGCGGCGTCTGCGGCACCTGCCGGGCGCGGGTGGTCGAGGGCACGGTCTCGATGGACGCGAGCTGGGCCCTGGAGCCCGAGGAGATCGAGCAGGGCTACGTGCTCACCTGCCAGTCCCACCCCACGTCCGCTCGGGTGGTGCTGGACTACGACGGCTGAGCCGGCTCGGGCTCGGCGGCGAGCGCCTGCGGCGGCCCGACCAGGGCGGCGCCGACGATCGCGAGGGCCAGGCCGAGCACCACGGCGGCGCCCCAGCCCGGCCGGACCTGGTCGCCCAGGGCGACCACCCCGAGCACGCCCGGCACCGCCGTCTGGCCGACGATCATCGGCGCGGTCACCGCGCTCACGCTGCCGCGGGCCAGCCCGGTGGAATAGAGCCAGAAGCCGATCAGGCCGTACGCCGACACCGCGAGGGCCGCCAGCAGCACGAGCGCGCCGGCCGGCCAGGTCACCCCTCGCACCGCCAGGGCGGAGCCGGCGTAGGCGAGCCCGGAGAGCGCGCCGAACCACTCCCCGGGCGGGTCGGCATCCAGCAGCGAGGCGACCAGCAGCGCCGCGATGCCGGCGTACAACGCGGCGACGAAGGCGCCGGAGACCCGGACCTCGCCCGGCTCCCCGGCCGCGGCGGCGAGCAGCAGGAGGCCCAGCACCACCGCGGCGACCGAGGCGAGCTGCCGGAGCGTGGCGTGCTCGGCGACCCGGCGGGCGGCAAGGGCCGAGATCGGCAGGGAGAGCGCGATGCTCGCCTGCGCGAGATAGAGGGGGAGCAGCCAGATCGCGACCGCGTGCAGCACGAAGCCGCCGAGGTAGGCCGCGACGACGACGAGGATCAGCGGGTGCCGGACCGCGTCGGCCACGAACGCGCGAAGGCTGCGCAGCCCGTGCGAGAGCTGGCGGACCGCATGTGCCTGCAGCACGGCGGCGGTCCCGAAGAGCACCGCCGCACCGATGCCGGCGATGAGGCCGAGGACCATCGCCGGCTCAGCCCCTCACGGGGCGCGGCGCACCCGTCGCGGCGCTCAGCGGTAGTGCTCCTTCAACGGGTCGCCGATCTTGAGCGTGGGCTTGGGGTTGCGCAGGAACCGCATCAACATCGCCCGGTTGAAGCCGTAGAACAGCAGCCCGCGCTGCGACTCCTCGGGGAACCGGCGGCCCATCTCGCGGCGGATCCGGAAGCGCAGCATCAGCGTCTCGACGACCAGGGTGAGGAAGACGGCGTAGAACATCAGGTTGGCGAAGATCACCAGCTGCTCGCGCTGGATGCCGGCGCCGACCCACCCGAGGACCAGCGAGACCAGCAGCACCGGGATCAGCATCTCCATCAGCATCAGCCGCTGGTCGACCAGGTCGCGGACCAGCTCGCGCAGCGGGCCGGCGTCGCGCGCCAGCATCCGGCGGGAGCGCTCCTCCATCGCCATCTCGCGGCGGCTCTTCGGCGGGGCCTTGGCGCGCGCCCGCGCGGCGGCCTCGGCCTCCTTGCGGGTCGGCGTCGGCCGGCCCTTGCCGTCGGGCTTGGCGGGACGCTCGTCGGTCGGCTCGGGCTCGGTCTTGCGGCGGCGGAACACGGCACGGCTTTCGGTCGGTCGGACGGGGCTCCCACCCTACCGGTGCGGCGACGGGCCGCCGTCCCGCCTCCGTGCCTTCACGGCGGGCCGGCAGCCGGGGCGTGGAGGTGGGACGCGCAGGCGGGCACGGAGGCGGGGGGAGTGCTCGCCGTGCTTGGCGTTTGAAACTAGGGTGGAGGGCACGAGGGCCCCGCCGGGGGCACCCAGAACACGGAGGGACACGGCCCCCATGAGCCTGTGGCAGCGCATCACGATGCTCTTCAAGACCAAGGCCAACAAGGCCCTGGACCGGGCCGAGGACCCGCGGGAGACGCTCGACTACAGCTACCAGCGGCAGACCGAGCTGCTCGCCAAGGTACGCCGTGGCGTCGCCGACGTCGCGACCAGCCGCAAGCGGGTCGAGATCCAGGTCAGCCAGCTCCAGCAGCAGTCCGACAAGCTGACCCAGCAGGCCCAGAAGGCCATCGAGATGAACCGCGAGGACCTCGCCCGCGAGGCGCTCACCCGCAAGTCCGGCCTGACCGCGCAGATCGCCGACCTCCAGGGCCAGCTCACCCAGCTCCAGGGCGAGGAGGAGAAGCTCACCCTGGCCCAGCAGCGGCTGGCGGCCAAGGTCGAGTCGTTCCGCACCCGCAAGGAGACGATCAAGGCGACCTACACCGCGGCCGAGGCGCAGACCCGCATCAACGAGGCGGTCTCGGGCATCGGCGAGGAGATGGGCGACGTCGGCCTGGCCATCCAGCGGGCCGAGGACAAGACCGCACAGATGCAGGCGCGCGCGGGCGCGATCGACGAGCTGATCGCCTCCGGTGCGCTCGACGACGTCAGCTCCCTGTCGCGCGGTGACGACATCGCCCGCGAGCTCGAGGCGATGAGCTCGCAGGCCGACGTGGAGGCCGAGCTCGCGGCTCTCAAGGGCAGCGCCGCCCCGGACGCCATCGAGGCCCCCGCCCAGGGCGACATCCTCACCGAGGAGGCCGCCACCGAGACCGTCGAGCGAGGCGAGCCGTCGTGATCGTGCGCATCCTCGGCGAAGGCCAGTACGACGTCTCCGACGACGCCCTCGGCTCGCTCAACGAGCACGACGGCGCCGTCGAGGCCGCGATCGACGCCGGCGACGAGGAGGCCTTCGCCACGGCGCTGGCCGCCCTGCTCGACACGGTGCGCTCCGTCGGGCTGGCCCACGCCCTGGAGTCCCTCGACGAGTCCGACGCGATCCTGCCGCCCGCCGACGCGTCCCTCGAGGAGGTCCGGGCGATGCTGGCCGACGACGGCCTGATCCCCGGCTGAGGTTCGATGGCCCACTCTCGCTTCATCAAGGACACCGGGCTGACCGTCCGGATGACCTCGGTGATGCTGCTGCTCGGCGGCGTGTTCGTGGCGTTCATCGTCACGCTCATGTTCGTCCTGCCGCCGGCGTACACCCCGGTCATCGGGCTGGTCGGCATCGGCATCGCGTTCTTCCAGTGGTGGAACAGCGACACCGTCGCCATGCGGGCGATGCGGGCCCGCGAGGTGACGCCGGAGCAGGCGCCGGAGCTGCACGCCATGATCGACCGGCTGTGCGCGATGGCCGACATGCCCAAGCCGCGGGTCGGCATCGCCGACCTCGACCTCCCCAACGCCTTCGCCACCGGCCGCTCGCCCGACCGTGCGGTGGTCTGCGTGACCACCGGCATCCTCGGCAAGCTCACCGCCGAGGAGCTCGAGGGGGTGCTCGCCCACGAGCTCTCCCACGTCGCCCACCGCGACGTGCTGGTCATGACGATCGCGTCGTCGGCCGGCATCGTGGCCGGGATGCTCACCCGCGGCGCGCAGTACGCCGGCCTGGGGCGCTCGCGCAGCAACGGCGGCGGCGCACCGGCGTTCCTGGTCGTGCTCGGGGTGAGCCTGCTGGTCTACGCCATCAGCTTCTTCCTCACCCGGATGCTGTCGCGCTACCGCGAGCTGTGCGCCGACCGCGCCGGCGCCTACCTCACCATGAAGCCCGCGGCGCTCGCCTCGGCGCTCCAGAAGATCACCGGTGAGATGGCCGCGATCCCGCAGCGCGACCTCCGTGCCAGCAACGCGATGAACGCCTTCTTCATCGCCCCCGCGATCAGCGGCGCGACGCTGCGCACGCTCAGCGCCACCCACCCGAGCCTCGAGCAGCGGCTGGAGCAGCTGGCGCGGATCCAGGCCGAGCTCTCCCGCCCGCAGGGCTGACCGGGCGCTGCGCGTGCGGTTCTGGGATGCGGTCACCGGTCGACGGCGGGCCAAGGGGCCCGACCTCGACGCGCTCTTCGGCGTGCCCGCGGCGGCGATCTCGCTGCAGGCGGCGACCGGGTTCCTCCCGACGGGCAGCGGCGCGGTCTGCTTCCGCGCGGCGGCCGGCGCGGCGTTCCACGCGCTGCAGCGCGACGTCATCGAGGTGATCCGGGCCGACCCCGAGCAGCCCGACGTCGACGTCAGCGTCGACGACTACGGCTACACCTGGCTGGTCGTCCACCGCGACGCCGCCGACCTGGCCGGGCTGTGCACCGACCTCCACGTCGTCAACACCACGTTGGTCGAGCAGGGCTTCGCCAGTGGGCTGCTCTGCACGCTGGTGCCGTTCGCCGACCCGTCGGGGCGGCGCTTCGGGCTGGTCTACCTCTACCAGCAGGGCACGTTCTACGCCTTCGCCCCCTCGGCGGCGGGGTCGTCCGGGTCGGGTTCCTCCGGGGAGGGGTCGTCGGGGGAGAGCCGGACCCGCGACAACCTCCTCGAGATCGGCGTCCGCGACCTGCTCGCCGGGGAGCTGCCGATGGAGCAGGACCTCTCCCGCTGGCTGGCCGTCTGGGGCGCCCCCGGCCTCTGACGAGACGACCCGTCCCGCCCCCGCCGGCCGTGCGGGCCCCGGTGGGAGATAGTCCAGTGCGTTTCCGGGGGTGGTGACGGCGTGTCGACCCCGGAAACGCACTGGACTATCTCCAAGCCAAGGGCGACCACGAGCCGGGGACGACGCCGGCCCGAGGACGGACGCCGCCCCGGGCGGGCGGCGTACGCCGTCAGTCGCGGTGGGACTTGCCGGGCAGGTCGAGCATCCGCTGGAGGGCGACCAGCGCCTGCTCCTCGGTCTCCGGGTCGACCTGGATCTGGTTGACGACCACGCCGTCGACCAGCGACTCCATCGCCCAGACGAAGTGGGGGAGGTCGATGCGGTTCATCGTGGAGCAGTAGCACACGTTGCGGTCGAGGAACGAGATCGACTTGTCGGGGTGCTGGTCGGCCAGCCGCTTGACGAGGTTGAGCTCGGTGCCGATCGCGAACGACGCCCCGGCGGGGGCCGCCTCGACGGTCTTGATGATGAACTCCGTCGACCCGACCAGGTCGGCCTTGAGCACCACCTCGTGCAGGCACTCGGGGTGCACCAGGATCGTGATGTCGGGGTCCTTGGCGCGCAGCTCGTCGACGACGTCGGGGGAGAAGCGGCCGTGCACGGAGCAGTGGCCCTTCCAGAGGATCACCTTGGCCGCGCGGAGCTCGTCGGCGGTGAGGCCGCCGCCGGGCTGCAGCGGGTCCCACACGACGCAGTCGTCGAGGGAGTAGCCCATCTTGAGCACGGCGGTGTTGCGGCCGAGGTGCTGGTCGGGGAGGAAGAGCACCTTGGTCTCGGGGCCGTGCTGCTCGAAGGCCCACTCGAGCGCCACGTCGGCGTTGGAGGAGGTGCACACCAGGCCGCCGTGACGGCCGCAGAACGCCTTGATGTCGGCGCTGGAGTTCATGTAGGTCACCGGCGTCACGAGCTCGGCGACGCCCGCGTCGGTGAGCGCGTCCCAGGCGTCCTCGACCTGGGCGATCCGCGCCATGTCGGCCATGGAGCAGCCGGCGGCCAGGTCGGGCAGGATCACCTTCTGCTCGGGCGAGGTGAGGATGTCGGCCGACTCGGCCATGAAGTGCACGCCGCAGAAGACGATGTACTCCGCCTGCGGCCGCGCCGCGGCGTCGCGCGCGAGCTTGAAGGAGTCGCCGGTGACGTCGGCGAACTGGATGACCTCGTCGCGCTGGTAGTGGTGGCCGAGCACGAACACCCGCTCGCCCAGGGCCTCCTTGGCGGCGCGGGCGCGCTCGACGAGGGTGGGGTCGGAGGCGGGGGGCAGGTCGCCGGGGCACTCCACGCCCCGCTCCGGGTTGAGGTCACGGCCGCGGCCCAGGGGCAGCAGCGGAAGGTCGATCGCCATGGGGGCAAGCCTAAGCCCCGCGCGGGCGGCGGCCCGCCTCGCGGTCCGCCAGGCCGGCTCTCCACGCAGCGCTCAGAGCAGCGATCCGTGCGGGAGGTACGGCGCCGGCGGGCGCAGGTGGCGCAGGGCCTGGTAGCCCTGCGCGTGGACCGCCAGCCCCGCCGTCAGCCCGACGTCGAGCGCCCACTGGTTGGCGGCCGTCACGTGGTGCACGGCGACCTCCGCTCCGGGCGGGGACATCGCCAGCCCGGCCCACAGCAGCGTGGCGGCGGTCCGCCGCGAGGTCGCCGCGACCACGGCAGGGGAGCCCGCCGCGTCGACGTAGACGTAGCCGCTGCCACGGCCGTCGTCGGAGACCAGCAGCCGGTGCTGCGCGGCGAGGATCTCGTGGTCGGGCCCGTGCGCCGACCCGCGGGCGCGCCGGTCGACGGAGTCCATCAGGTCGCGGTCGCCGAGCGAGCCGTCACGCACCCGCCCGAGGTCGGGGATCCGGGTGCGGTCGACCACGCCGCGCAGCGTCATCATCGGGTGCAGGTCGAAGCCCGCGAGCCGGTAGCGCCGTGCCGCCGCCGGGTCGCTGGAGGCGTTGAGCATCCCCCGCAGGCAGCCCCGGCCGTGGGTCAACGCCGCCGCGAGCAGCTGGGTGCCGATGCCGCGGCCGTGCAGCGCCGGCGCAACGGCGTACGACGCGAGGAACCAGGTCAGCTCCCGGGTGAACGACAGCGCCACGCCGGCCAGCTCGCCGTCGACCTCGGCGGCCCAGCAGCCCTCGGGGTCGGTGCGGAGCAGGTGGTCGGCCCGCGCGACCCAGCCGGCAGCCCGCTCGGGCGGCCGCGCCGCCGGCACCGGCAGCATCCGCGGCGTCGTGGTGGCGTCGACCCCGGCATAGGCTGCCGCGGTCAGCCGCTCGGCGCCGGCCAGGTCGTCGGCCCGCAGTGGCCGCACCACCGCCGGGCCGGTGGGGGCGTCGTCCGAACCGGTCTTCATGGCGACCCGAGCGTATGACGTCCGCGCCGGCCCCGGCAGGATGGAGCCATGCGGGTCCTGATCGCGCCGGACAAGTTCGCCGGCACCCTCACCGCCGTCGAGGCGGCCCGGGCGATCGCGACCGGCTGGGCCCGCCGGGCGCCCGACGACGAGCTCGACCTGGCCCCGATGGC
>JAUILS010000128.1 GCA_030432975.1 Actinomycetes bacterium | reverse complement strand
GAGCGACCGAACTCGCTGGCCAGCCCCTGGGTCGGGGTCGGTAGGCTGCGTCTCGGACCGGGCTCCGGGTGGGGGACCGTGGAGTCGGGAGAGGGAGATCGTCGGGTGGCGCGTGGGCGAGGCTGCCGCAGCAGGGCACTGGCCGCACTGCTCGCCGGCCTGCTGGCCGGGACCCTGGCGGCCTGCACCGAGGGCGACCCCGCACCGCAGCCGAGCCCCTCGGCGACCTCGACGCCGCCGGAGCCCGTCGAGCTGACCTTCGGCGTGTTCGGCCCCGACGCCGAGGTGGAGGCGTTCACCGAGGTCGCCGACCAGTACGCCGCCACCAACGACGTGTCGGTCGACGTGGTGTCCTACCCCACCAGCGAGGCCGCCGCCCGGGCCTACCGCGCCGGGGAGCTGCCCGACGTCTTCCTGCT
Organism: Actinomycetes bacterium; assembly: GCA_030432975.1. GTDB lineage: Bacteria > Actinomycetota > Actinomycetes > Propionibacteriales > Nocardioidaceae > Nocardioides. The sequence goes on along the minus strand of JAUILS010000128.1, from coordinate 8,657 downwards.
CAGCCAGCGCGACCTCGCCCTGATGACCGAGAACGACCTGCTCCGCCCCGTCGACGAGCTGCTCGACGAGCGGGGCGTGTCCTTCGGTGACACCTACGCCCGCGACGCGCTCGAGGCCTTCGCCGTCGACAACTCGCTGACCTGCATCCCCTACGCAGTGTCGCCGATGGTCATCTACTACAACACCGACCTGATCGACTTCCCGACGATGGTGCGTCGCGAGCTGCCCGCGCCCGAGCCGCCCGAGGGCGAGCTCCCCACCAGCTGGGACTTCGAGGAGTTCACCGCCGCCGCCGAGTTCGCCACCCGGCCGCGCCGCGGCACCCGCGGGGTCTACATCGACCCGTCGCTGGCCGGGCTGTCGCCGTTCATCTACGCCGGGGGCGGCGAGGTCTTCGACGACAACCGCACGCCGACGTCGCTGGCGTTCTCCTCCGACGACACCCGCTCGGCCCTGGAGACGACGCTGCCGCTGCTCCGCAACGCCCAGGTCACCCCGACGGCGCGGCAGCTCGCCCGCGCCGACGCGACCACGATGTTCAAGGAGGGCCGGCTCGGCATGATCGCGGGCTACCGCAGCCTGGTGCCCGAGCTGCGATCGGCCCCCGGCCTCCACTTCGACGTGATGCCGATGCCGTCGATCAGCCGCAGCGCCACCGTCGGCGACGTCACCGGGCTGTGCCTCTCCGCCGAGACCGACGAGGTCTCCGCCGCGGCCAACTTCCTGGTGTCGGTGCTCTCCGACGAGTCGGTCGCCCAGGTGGTCCGCCAGGGCTACACCGTGCCGGCCAACGTCACCGTCGCCTCCTCCGACGACTTCCTGCAGCCGGGGCAGCAGCCCGCCAACGCGGCGGTCTTCCGCACCGCCGTACGCCGGATCGAGATCCCCCCGCTGCTCGAGTCGTGGAACGACCTGGAGCAGGCCGTCGCCGGCGGCCTCCGGCAGCTGGTGACCGTGCCGCTGCTCACCGAGGAGATCCTGGCCAGTCTCACCGAGCAGATCGACCTCGACTCGCAGTCGGTGCTCAGCCCGCCGCAGCCGTCCCCGACCGGGAGCGCCTCGCCGAGCGCGTCGGGCGGGTCCTAGCCGGTCGGTCCGGCGCCGCCGCCGTGCGTCGGGGCGTTCTCGCCCGCCCCGTCCTCGCCCGCCCCGGCCTCGCCCGTGCCGTCCTCCTCGGGCTCGGTCGGAGGGCGGTCGCCCTCGATGATCGCCTCGACGATCAGCTCGTTGGTGAGCGCGACCTGCCAGGGCCGGGCGCCGTAGCCGCGCAGCTGCTCGGCCACCTGGTCGGCCAGGACGCGCGGGTCGCGCGAGCCCGGGGGCGTCCAGAGCACGCGACGGAGATGGTCGGGGGTGAGGAGGTTCTCGACCGGCAGCCGCAGCCGCTCGGCCAGGGCGGTGCTGGCCTCGCGGGCGGCGGCCAGGCGGCGGGCGGCGACGGGGTCGCGGTCGGCCCAGGTGCGCGGCTGGGGCGGGCCGTCGGGTCGCGGAGGGCGACCCGGGAGGGCCTTCTCGGGCAGCGCCCGCGCCTCGTCGATGGCCGCCATCCACTGCTTGGCGAAGCGGCGCGCCCCGCGGCCGTGGAAGCCCGAGGTCGCGATCAGGCTGCGGGTGTCGGCGGGCATCGCCTGGGCGGCGGCCACGATCGCCGAGTCCGGGATGAGTCGTCCGGGGGCCACGTCGCGCTCGCGGGCGATCCGGTCGCGGGTCTCCCACAGCGCCCGGACAACCCCCTGGCCGCGTCGGCCGCGGACCCGGTGGGCGCCGGACGTACGCCGCCAGGGCTCGGCGCGGACCGCGGGCTCGAAGCCGAGCAGGTTCTCGAACTCCTGCGCCGCCCACTCGTCCTTGCCGTCGTCGGCGAGCCGGTGGACCATCACCGCGCGCAGCTCGATCAGCACCTCGACGTCGAGGGCGGCGTACTCCAGCCACGGGGTCGGCAGGGGCCGGGTCGACCAGTCGACCGCGGAGTGCTCCTTGCGGAGTCGGTAGCCGAGCACCTCCTCGACCAGGGTGGCGAGCCCGACGCGGGGGAAGCCGAGCAGCCGCCCCGCCAGCTCGGTGTCGAACAGCCGCGCCGGGCGCAGGCCCACGTCGGCCAGGCAGGGGAGGTCCTGGGTCGCGGCGTGCAGGATCCACTCGGTGCCCTCGAGGGCCTCCGCGAGCGGGGCGAGGTCGCCGACGGTGGTGGGGTCGACCAGAGCGGTGCCGGCGCCGTCGCGACGCAGCTGGATGAGGTAGGCGCGGTTGGTGTAGCGGTAGCCGGAGGCCCGCTCGGCGTCGATGGCGACCGGCCCCTCGGCCGCGGCGATCCGGTCGGCCACCTCGCGCAGGCCCTCGGCGGTCTCCACGACGGGGGGCAGCCCGTCACGCAGCTCGAGCAGGGGGGCCGGCTCCGCGTCGGGGTCGGGGGCGGTCGTCTCGTCGGTCATGAGGGGGTGCCGCGCTGCCCACGGCGGCTCGGCATCGCGGTGATCCCTTCGGGGACGGGGGGCAGGCCGGCGGCGGTGCAGAGCAGCTCGCCCCAGGCCTCGGTGTGGGCGGCCACGTCGGGCACGACGTCGTACGTCTCGCCGGCGGCGTCGGCCGGCGTCCACGACGCCCGGAGCTCGATCTGGGCGGTGGCCTCCTCGTCGGCCATCGACCCGAAGCTCTCGGTCGCGACCCGGGTGACGGTGCCCGAGGCGGCCGCGTGGACCGCCCCGTGGGCCTGCAGCGCCTCGACCAGCCAGCTCCAGCCGACCTCGGCGAGCAGTGGGTCGGTGATCAGCTCGGGGTCGAGGTCGGCCCGGACGTAGGCCACGCACCGGAAGGTGCCCTGCCAGGCGTCGTTGCCCGCCGGGTCGTGCAGCAGGATCAGCCGGCCGGTGCCGACCTCGTCGCCGTCGACGGTCACGTCGGCCGACAGCGCGGCGGCGTACGGCGCGATGCGCTGCGGGGCGGGCATCTCCTCGCAGAAGACCTCCGGACGCAGCGTCGCGTCGTGCAGCCCGGTGACCGCAGCCCGGAACGAGGCGGGCTCCGCCGGGGCGCCGTGCGACTCCTGCCCGACCACCATGACGCCCACAGTACGGTCTCCGCGGTCGTCGGCGATGTGCCAACACGCCGCCTGACCTGGGAGGATCGCGGCATGTCAGCCCCCGCCTCCCCCTCCGACAGCGCGTTCCTGCGGGCGGCCCGCGGGGAGCGGCCCGACCACACGCCGGTCTGGTTCATGCGTCAGGCCGGGCGCTCGCTGCCGGAGTACCGCAAGGTCCGCGAGGGCGTCGGCATGCTCGAGTCGTGCATGGACCCCGAGCTGGTCGTGGAGATCACGATGCAGCCCGTGCGGCGGTACGGCGTCGACGCGGCGATCTTCTTCTCCGACATCGTGCTGCCCCTCAAGGCGGCCGGCGTCGACCTCGACATCAAGCCGGGCGTCGGCCCGGTGGTGGCCTCGCCGGTCCGCACGATGGCCGACGTCGAGGCGATCCCGGAGCTCGAGCCGGTCCACGTGCCGTTCATCACCGAGGCGGTGCGCGGGCTGGTCGGCGAGCTCGGCGGGACGCCGTTGATCGGCTTCGCCGGCGCGCCGTTCACTGTGGCGTCGTACCTCGTCGAGGGCGGGCCGTCGAAGGAGCACGCCGCCACCAAGGCGATGATGTTCGGAGCCCCCGACGTCTTCGAGGCGCTGCTGGCCAAGATCGCCCGGACCGCCGCGACCTATCTCGAGGTGCAGGTCGCCGCCGGAGCCTCCGCCGTGCAGCTCTTCGACTCCTGGGCGGGCGCGCTGACCCCGCAGGACTACCGCACCCACGTCCAGCCGCACTCCGCCGCGGTGCTGTCGCGGGCGGCCTCGCTCGGGGTCCCGCGGATCCACTTCGGGGTCGGCACCGCCAACCTCCTCACCGACATGGGCGAGGCGGGCGCCGACGTCGTCGGCGTCGACTGGCGGACGCCGCTCGACCGCGCCCTGCCGCTCGTCGGCGACCGGGCGGTGCAGGGCAACCTCGACCCGACGCTGGTCTTCGCCCCCACCGAGGTGCTCACCGCCCGCGCCGCCGAGGTGATCGAGGCGGGCCGCGGCGCCAAGGGTCACATCTTCAACCTCGGCCACGGCGTGATCCCGTCGACCGACCCCGACCAGCTGGCCAGGCTCACCGAGTTCGTGCAGAGCTACGAGCTCGCTGGGTGACCTTCGGCTTGGCCGGCTCGGCGGGCGCCTCTGCCGGTGAGGTCGTGGCCGGCCGGGCCGCGGACTTCTTGGCCGTGCGCTTGCGGGTGGTCGTCTTCTTGGCGGCCTGCTTGCCGGACGGCTTGATCCGCACCCAGTAGACGTTGCCCCCGCCGGCCTCCGGCGCCTTCACCTCGACGTACGTCTCCGCCTCGACCAGCCTGCTCAGCTTCGACTGGCCGTAGAGCCGCGGGTCGAACGACGGGTCGTTCTGGACCAGGTGGTTGCCGACGGAGCCGAGGGCCGACCAGCCGTCGTCCTGGGAGGTGCTCTCGATCGCCTGGGTCAGCAGCGGCCGGAGCGCGGGCGGCTCCGTCGAGGACTCACCGGCCTGGGCCGGCGGGGCCGCGTCGCCGTCCTCGGTGGCGGGCTCCGCGAGCAGGTCGAGGTAGATGAAGCGGTTGCACGCGGCGCGGAACGCCTGCGGCGTCTTGCGCTCGCCCATCCCGAGCACGGTCTTGCCGGACTCGCGCAGCCGGGTCGCCAGGCGGGTGAAGTCGCTGTCGCTGGAGACCAGCACGAAGCCGTCGAGCTGGCCGGCGTAGAGCAGGTCCATCGCGTCGATCACCAGCGCGAAGTCGGTGGCGTTCTTGCCGGTGGTGTAGGCGAACTGCTGGATGGGCTGGATGGCGTGCTGGTTGAGCTGCTTCTTCCACTTCGCCGTGTGCTCGTTGGTCCAGTCGGCGTACGCGCGGCGCACCGTGGCCGAGCCGTACTTCGTGACCTCCTCGAGCAGCGCCGCCGCCCGCTTGGCCGAGGTGTTGTCGGCGTCGATGAGGACGGCGAGCCGGGCGTTCTCCGGGAGCGTGGTCACGGCTCGACCCTAGGGCAGCGGCGCGTCAGGCGGCGGCAGGGGCGTCCGCGTCGGGACCGGGGGGCTGCCGCCGGTGCTGCAGGCGGCGGACGACCAGCCACAGCGGGAGGCCGACCCCCAGCAGCACGACCGCGAACGGCAGCACCGCGCCGAGGGCGGTGAGCGCGCCGGTGGTGACCTTCTGGAGACCGTGCCAGCCGGCCGCGAGGCCCGCGAGGAAGCCTCGCTCCTCCTCCTCGGGGGCGGCGGCCTGGTCGGTGCGCCGCAGCTGCACGTTGATCGTGCTCATCGAGGTCTGGTCGGCGAGCCACGCCTGCTGCTGCTTCAGGGAGTCGAGGTCGGCCTGGCGGCGGGTGAGCTGGGCCTCGATCGCCACGATGTCGCGGAGGTTCTGGGCCTCGCCGAGCAGGCTCTCGATCCGGCGCAGGCTGGCCTCCTGGGCACGCACCCGGACCTCGGTGTCGATGACCTGCGTCGTGACGTCCTCGGAGGTTCGCTGGGCCGACACCACGGTGCCGACCTCCTGCAGCGCGGTCATCGTGGCGTCGAACTGCTTGGCCGGCACCCGCAGCACGAGACGGGAGCGGACCATCTCGCCGTCGGCGTCGCTCTCGGTCTCCTCGTCGGTCACCTGGCCCTGGTGCTCGTCGACGACCTGGCGGACGTCGAAGCGGAGCTCGCCCACGTCCTTCGAGCGCAGTGACACCACGCCCGTGGAGATGACCGAGCGCTGGGTGGCGAGGGAGACGGTCTCGGCGGCGGACTTGGCCTCAGCCGGGGCCTCGGCCCGGGCGGCGGTGTCGCCGTCGGCGAGGGACTCCTCGGTGACGACGTCGGCCGCCGCGCCGGCGTCGCCGCCCCCGGCCGACGATGCGGAGTCGCTGCCACCTCCGGCGGAGCAGGCGGCCACGGCGAGCACGGCGAGGGCGGCGAGGGCCCCTCCGGTCACCCGCCAGCGGAGCCGGCGGTGGCGGGGGAGCACGGGGGCGAGGTTCTCGGGCTGCGTGGTCATGGAGGTCGGACGGAGCCGCTCCACGGTCGGTTCCCCTCGGCTGGCAGGCTGGTGGCGTGACGTCTGGACCGGAGCCCGCCCCCATGCCGGGCTCGGTGGGCTCCGCGACGGGTCGGCTGGTCGTCGTCGGCGGCGGCATCGCCGGCCTCGCGGCGGCGTACGCCGCGGCACGCGACGGCCGCGACGTGCTGCTGCTGGAGGGCTCCGACCGGGTCGGCGGCAAGCTCCGGCTCGCCGAGGTCGCGGGCGTGCCGGTCGACGTGGGCGCCGAGGCGATGCTCAACCGGCGGCCGGAGGGTGTCTCCCTGGCGCGGGAGGTCGGGCTCAAGGTGGTGCACCCGGCCGTCGCCGAGAGCAACATCTGGTCCGGCGGGGCGCTGCACCGGCTGCCGCGCACGCTGATGGGGGTCCCCCTCGACGTCGAGGGGCTGGCGTCCTTCGCCCCGCTCACCGCCGAGGACGTCGCGCGGGTCCGCGCCGAACGCGATCTGCCAGCGTCGGTGGTCGACGGCGACGTCTCCGTCGGGGAGCTGGTGGAGACGCGCTTCGGGCGCGCCGTCGTCGACCTGCTGGTCGAGCCGCTGCTCGGCGGGGTCTATGCCGGTCACGCCGACCTGATCTCCGCGCGGGCCGCGCTCCCGCAGCTCGTCGACCACGCGACGCGGGGCTCGGTGCTCGAGCAGGCGGCCGCCATCCCGACGACGTACGACGCCCCGGTCTTCGCCGGCATCCCCGGCGGGATGGGGCGGTTGCCCGAAGCGGTCGTCTCGGCGGGGCGCTTCCCGGTGCGGACGGGCACGGTCGTCCGTGAGCTGGCGCGGGACGGCGCCGGCTTCCGGCTCACCGTCGGGTCGGCCGCCGCGCCCGAGTCGCTGACCGCCGACGAGGTGGTGCTGGCGACCCCGGCCGCGGCGACGGCCCGCCTGCTCGCCGGGGTGGCGCCGGCCGCCGCCGCCGAGCTGGCCGGGGTGGAGGCGGCGTCCGTGGCCGTGGTGACGTTCGCGTTCCGCGCCGCGGACGTGGGCGAGCTGCCGGGGTCGGGCTTCCTGGTGCCGCCCGCCGAGGGGAGGGCGATCAAGGCGTCGACGTTCTCCTTCGCCAAGTGGGCCTGGACCCGCGAGGCGGGCGCCGGGCGCGGGCCGGGCGGCGACGACCTGCTGTTCCTGCGCACCTCCCTCGGCCGGCACCGCGAGGAGGCGACGCTCCAGGTGCCCGACGACGAGCTGGTGCGGGTCTCGCTGGCCGAGCTCGCCGAGGCCGTCGGGCTGCGGGCGACGCCGCTCGACGCCCACGTGCAGCGGTGGGGCGGTGGGCTGCCGCAGTACGCCCTCGGTCACGTCGAGCGGGTGGTGCGGGTGCGGGAGGCCGTGGCAGCGGTGCCGGGGCTCGCGGTGTGCGGGGCGGCGTACGACGGTGTCGGGATCCCCGCCGTGATCGGCTCGGCCCATCGGGCGCTGGCGGCGCTGGCCGGTCGCTGAGCGTTGCCGGGTGCGCGGCACAATGGGCGCATGAGCGAGGAGAGCCAGACCAACGCCGCCCGGCTGCGCGAGATCAACGACACCATCCGCTACACGATGTGGTCGGTTTTCCGCCTCGCGACGCCGTACGCCGCCGCCGAGTCGGCGCGCGAGGGCGAGGGGACCGAGCTGGGCGAGCTCCTCGACAAGCTGGCCGCCGACGGCGTGGTGGTGCGCGGGATCTACGAGCTGTCCGGGATCCGCGCCGACGCCGACGTGATGGTCTGGTGGCACGCGCCGACGGCCGAGCAGCTCCAGTCGGCCTACCAGCAGCTGCGCCGCACCGCGCTCGGTCGCCGGCTCGAGCCGGTGTGGAGCCAGCTGGCGCTGCACCGGCCGGCGGAGTTCAACCGCTCGCACGTGCCGGCGTTCCTCGCCGACGAGGAGGCTCGCGACTACGTCTGCGTCTATCCGTTCGTGCGGTCCTACGACTGGTACGTCATGGACGACGCCGACCGGCGCCGGATGCTCGCCGAGCACGGCCAGATGGCGCGGGGCTACGCCGACGTGCGCGCCAACACCGTCGCGTCGTTCGCGCTGGGGGACTACGAGTGGATCCTCGCCTTCGAGGCCGACGAGCTCCACCGGATCGTCGACCTGATGCGCGACCTGCGCGCCTCCGAGGCGCGGCTCCACGTGCGCGAGGAGATCCCCTTCTACACCGGCCCGCGGGTGTCGCCCGCCGACCTGGTGGCGCGGCTGCCCTGAGGGTCGCTGCGCGGAGTTCTGCTGTTTGGACCCAAACATCAGGATTCGGCGCCGCAGAGCTGTCGTTTCCGCCCACTGGCGGGCCTCCGACGCTGTGCACGTCGCCCCCGGGAACCGCCGCCCCGCCGGCCGCGTCTGAGTGGCATGAGCCTTCGTCGGTACGCCGGCCTTGCGGCGGTCGTCCTTCTCCTCACTGCCTGCGGCGACGCCGTCGCCCCCGAGCCGGGTGACCGTGCCACCGACCGTGCCACCGACCGCGCGACCGACCCGGCACCTCCGGCCGACGCGACCGGCGACGCCGACCCGCCGCGGCCGACCCGCATCCCGGCGGCCGAGGGCGAGGTCCTGGCCGAGGCGACCGTGCTGGAGAAGGGCGACGGTCCGCGGCTGTG
>JAUILS010000353.1 GCA_030432975.1 Actinomycetes bacterium | reverse complement strand
CTCACGGGACCACTCGCGTGATCCCACCCCATGCGATCGTGGGCCGATCGTGCGGACAGCCTACGCCTCCGGGGGCTCGCGTGTCTCGTGCGAGCGCCTCAGCGGCCGCGCGGGGCGTGCCCGGCGCGCGCGTCGCGGCTGCGGTCCTGGCCGCGGTCGTGCCGGTCACGGTCCTGGTGAGCGCGGTCCTGGTGAGCGCGGTCGTGGCCGCTGTGGCCACGGCCGCGGTCGTCCCGGCCGCGGTGGTCGGCACGGGCCGACGACGTCGACCGCTCGTGGCCGCGCGCGGCGGCGCGGTCGTCGCGGTCGCGACCGTGGCGGCCCTGGTGCCGGTGCTCCGTGGCGCGCTCCTCGGCGCGCTCGTGGCCGTGCCGGCGGCCCCGATCGGCCGCCTCGGCGTCGCCGCGTCGCGCCTCCCGGTCACGGGTGCGGTCGGGGGTGCGCTCCTGGGTGGCGGGAGCAGCCTCGGGGGTGCGCTCGACCCGGCCGTCTCCGGCGGTCGTGCCCGCCGAGGCGGGGCGCACCACGGGCGCCGCGACAGACACCGGAGCCGGATCGGCCGGCCGCTCGGCATGCTCCACCCCCGGCACGAGGTGCCAGACCTTGGTTGCGGCCAGCGCGGGGAGCGGTCCCCGGAGCAGGTCGACGGCGCTGCTGCGCGCGGCGTTGACCACCAGCACCGCGCACGCGACCGCCACCACGATGAAGGCCAGCATCGGCCTCTTGTGCTCCCGGCTCACCCACACACTCCACTCTGTCGGGGCCCGGCCGGCCCCATGGACGGTCAGCTCCCCCTCGCAGCACCCATGGTGCGGGGCCGTCGTCGGCTTTCCAAACGACGGCGCGGCATTTCGCCGAAGATGGCCCGAAAGGACTACGCCGGGTCTCCGGCCGGACTACCTCCGGGCGCCGCGACGCGAGGCGTCAGGCGGACTTCTTCTTCTTGTCCTCGGTCTCGCGGGGCACCAGGGTCGGGGCGACCTCGTCGGCCACCACCTCACCGGTGACGACGACCTTGCCGATGTCGCCGCGCGAGGGGACGTCGTACATCACGTGCAGCAGGACCTCTTCGATGATGGCCCGCAGCCCGCGGGCGCCGGTCTGCCGCTCCATGGCCTTGTCGGCGATCGCCAGGACGGCGTCGGGGGTGAACTCCAGCTCCACGCCGTCGAGCTCGAAGAGCTTCTGGTACTGCTTGACGAGGGCGTTGCGGGGCTCGGTCAGGATCTGGACCAGCGCCTCCTGGTCGAGCTTGCTCACGCTGGCGATCAGCGGGAGCCGGCCGATGAACTCGGGGATCAGGCCGAACTTCGTGAGGTCCTCGGGCCGCACCTGGAGCAGGAGGTCGTCGGCCTCGCGCTGCTCGGCGCCGCGGACCTCGGCGGTGAAGCCGAGCGTCTTCTTGCCGACCCGCTGCTCGACGATGTGCTCCAGCCCGGCGAACGCCCCGCCCACGACGAACAGCACGTTGGTCGTGTCGATCTGGATGAACTCCTGGTGGGGGTGCTTGCGCCCGCCCTGGGGCGGCACCGACGCGGTGGTGCCCTCGAGGATCTTCAGCAGCGCCTGCTGGACGCCCTCACCGGAGACGTCGCGGGTGATCGACGGGTTCTCCGCCTTGCGGGCCACCTTGTCGATCTCGTCGATGTAGATGATGCCGGTCTCGGCCTTCTTGACGTCGTAGTCGGCCGCCTGGATCAGCTTGA
>JAUILS010000127.1 GCA_030432975.1 Actinomycetes bacterium | reverse complement strand
GCTCCTCGCGGTCGAGCTGGTCCCAGCGGACCAGCACGATGCCCTCGTCGGCCAGCGCCGGCACCAGGCTCTCGCCGAACGCGCGGGCGTGCCGCTCCATCAGCTCGCGGGTGCGGGTCCAGATCGCTTCGACCACCTCGCGCGGCATCAGCCCGGAGGCCGCCTTGACGGCCACACCGGCCGCGATGCGTCGCTTGAGACCGGCGACCCGGACCATGAAGAACTCGTCGAGGTTGCTCGCGAAGATCGCCAGGAAGCGAGCCCGCTCGAGCATCGGCAGGCTCTCGTCCTCCGCCAGCTCGAGCACACGCTGGTTGAACCGCAGCCACGACAGCTCGCGGTCGATGAAGCGGTCGGCGAACTTCTCCACCGCCGCCTTGGCCGCCTCCGACGGCTCGTAGGGCGGCGGCACGTGGAAGGTGTCCGACGGGTGCGCGAACGGGTCGCGCGGCTCCGGCCCCTCGTCGATCGGGGCGGTCACGTGGGACGGCAGGAGGCCTTCGGTCGTCACCCCCTCAGTGTGTCAGGTCCCCCACCGGGTTGACCCGGCAGAAGTTCGGGTTGACCCGGCAGAAGTTCGGGTTGACCCGGCAGAAGTTCATGAAGTTCTGCCGGGTCAACGGAGAAAGGCGGTCAGGCCGTCGAGGAGGCGGTCGACGTCGTCGTCGCTGGTGTACGGCGCCAGCCCGGCGCGCAGACCGCCGCTCTCGCCCAGGCCCAGCCGGCGGGCGGGCTCGTAGGCGTAGAACGTGCCGGAGGGGGCGAGGACGTCGCGCGAGGCGAGCAGCTCGGCCGCCTCGGCCGTGCTGCGACCGGGGAGGGTGAGGAACGTCGTGGGCGTGCGCCGCGCGGCGACGGAGTGGATCGTCACGGCGTCGCCGAGCGCGGCCAGCCCGTCGGCCAGTCGCCGGCCCAGCTCCTCCTCGCGCGCCCCGATCGCGGCGTACGACGACCGGAGCCGCTCGCGTCGCGAGGAGCCGTCGCCGGGGGAGAGGTCGGCGAGGAAGTCGACGGCGGCGGTGGCGCCGGCCATCAGCTCGTAGGGCAGCGTGCCGAGCTCGAATCGCTCGGGGACGGCGTCGGTGGCGGGCAGCAGCTTGTCGGGATGCAGCGTCTCCAGCAGGGCGGGCGCGGCAGCCAGGACCCCGCAGTGGGGCCCGAAGAACTTGTAGGGCGAGCAGACCAGCAGGTCGGCGCCGAGCGCCTCGAGGTCGATCAGCTCGTGTGCGGCGAGGTGGACGGCGTCGACGAAGACCAGCGCGCCGACGGCATGGGCGGCGCGCGCGACCGCGGGCAGGTCGGGGCGGGTGCCGAGCAGGTTGGAGGCGCCGGTGACGGCCACGAGGCGGGTGTGGTCGGTGATGGCCTCCGCGAGACTGGCGGGGTCGAGGTCGGCGGTGGCCGGGTCGAGGTCGACCCACCGGACCGTGGCGCCGACGGCCTCCGCCGTCTGCACCCACGGGCGGACGTTGGCGTCGTGGTCGAGCCGGGTCACGACCACCTCGTCACCGGGAGACCAGTGCCTGGCCAGCGCCCGGGAGAAGTCGTAGACCAGCGCCGTCGCGCTGCGGCCGAAGACCACGCCGCCGGGCTCGGCCCCCAGCAGGTCGGCGTACGCCTGCCGGAAGGCGGCGACGGTGTCGTCGGCGTTGCGCTCGGAGGCCACCAGCCGACCGCGGTTGGAGAGCGGGCCGGCCAGCGTCCGCGCGACCGCCTCCGCCACGACGGCGGGGGTCTGGGTGCCTCCGGGCCCGTCGAAGTGGGCGATGCCGGACTCCAGGGAGGGGAACTGCGCCCGCAGCGCGGCGACGTCGTACATGCGGCCAGCCTCTCAGGTGAGCGGCAACCGACGGGGGCGGCGTCCATGAGAGGTCTCTCATGGACGCCTCATCCTGCTGCCATGCCGTGCGGCCAGGCTTCAGTCCATGCGGACGCTGCTGCGAGTGACGATCGGGGCGCTGGTGGTGCTGCCGCTGGTGGTCTGTCTCGCGCTGGTGGTGCTGTCGACGGCGCGCGACGAACCGCGCCGCTTCGAACCGGTGGTCATCGAGCCGCGGGCGGAGGTCAGCGACGGCCAGCGGTTCACGCGCCGCAGCGGCGACCCGACCGGCAGGGGTGCCGGTCCGGGTCCCCGACCGGACGACGGTGGGCGCGACACGGCCCCCGAGCAGGACGAGAGCCCCGGGGACAACGACGACGGGGTCGCCGTGGTCGGGCCGGGCCCCACGCGGGTGGACGACGATGACGATGGCGACGACGATGGGGACGACGGGGAGGACGGCGAAGGGGACGACACTGACGACTGAGACCGGACGGACGCCGCGTCGTGCCGCCACCGTGTCCGTCCGGCTTCGGATCACCGCCGTCATGGCACTGCTGGCCGCGCTCGGTCTCGCCGTCGCCGGCGCGTTCGTCTACGCCCTGGAGTCGTCCCGGCTCATCCGCGACGTGAACCAGCAGATCGAGCAGGAGCAGCAGGAGTTCGTGCGCCTCCAGGAGGAGGGCATCGACCCGGCCACCGGTGTCCGTTTCGATGACGTCCACAGCCTCCTGGTGACGTTCCTGGCGCGCAACGTCCCGGACGACCACGAGATGCTCGTTGCCTATCAGCCAGGTCGTCCGCTCGAGCGCTCGCCCAGTCCGCTCGGCGACGGCCCGTTGCGGAGTACGCAGATCCTCAACAGCCTCGAGACCCTCGCGGTCACCGGCGGTACCACCAAGCTCGAGACCTCCGAGTTCGGCGAGGTGTGGGTGACCGCGCTCCCCGTGCGTCTCAGCGACGGATCCGACACGGGCGCGCTCGGTGTCCTCAACTTCCTCGACGAGGAGTATGCCGACCTGAACCAGACGATGACGACCTATGCGCTGGTGGGCGCGCTGACGTTGCTCGTGATCACCGGCCTCGCCGTCTGGCAGTCGGGTCGGCTGCTGGCGCCGCTGCGCGTCCTCCGTGCGACCACGGAGGAGATCGGCGCCACCGACCTCTCTCGCCGGCTACCGGTCACCGGTAGCGACGACCTCACTGCGCTCACCGTCACGGTCAACGGCATGCTGGCGCGGCTCGAGACCGCCTTCGACGACCAGCGTCGCTTCCTCGACGACGCGGGACACGAGCTGCGCACCCCGGTCACCGTGCTGCGCGGACACCTCGAGCTGTTGAACGCCTCCGACCCCGACGACGTCGCCCAGACCCGTGAGCTGCTGCTGGACGAGGTGGACCGGATGTCGCGGTTGGTCGACGACCTGATCACGCTGGCCAAGGCCCGTCGGCCGGACTTCGTGCGCCCCGAGCCGGTGTCGCTCGCGGAGCTGACGGAGTCCATCTTCGCCAAGGCGGGCGCCCTGGGTGAGCGGGCGTGGCGGCTCGAGGCGGTCGCCGGCGGTGAGGTCCGGCTCGACCCCCAGCGCATCACGCAGGCGGTGCTGCAGCTGGCGGAGAACGCCGTCAAGCACACCGACCCCGGCGCGGTGGTGGCGCTCGGCAGCGAGCGGCGACCAGGGCGGGTGGTGATCTGGGTGCGCGACGAGGGAGACGGCGTGCCTGCTGACCAGCGGGAGACGATCTTCGAGCGGTTCGGCCGGGCCACGGTCCGGGAGGGGGACCCGGGCTTCGGCCTCGGGCTGTCCCTCGTCGCCGCGATCGCCGAGGGGCACGGCGGCGAGGTGGTGCTGACACCGGGATCGTCCTCCGGTTCGGCCTTCGCGCTGGTGCTCCCCGTTGACGCCGAACCAGGAGGGTTCACGTGGCACGCATCCTGATCGTCGAGGACGAGGAGCGGATTGCCTCCTTCGTGGCCAAGGGCCTCCGGGCGGAGGGCCACCAGCCGACGGTGGCCCCGGATGGGGAGACCGCCCTGGACCTGGTGCTGCGCGGTGACTACGAGCTGGTGGTGCTCGACATCGGGCTGCCGGGGATCGACGGGTTCGCCGTCCTCGACCAGATGCGGTCGCAGGGCGCTCGGATGCCGGTGATCGTCCTCACGGCGCGAGACTCGGTGGGGGACACCGTCGCCGCGTTGGACGGCGGCGCTGACGACTACATGCCCAAGCCGTTCCGGTTCGCCGAGCTGCTGGCTCGGGTCCGGGTCCGGCTGCGGGCCGGCGAGTCGCGGCCGCCCTCCGTCGACTCCCTGACAGGGGGACAGGTCACGTTGGACCTCCGCACCCGCCGCGCCACCGTCGGCGGGCGCGAGGTCGAGCTCTCGGCTCGCGAGTTCGCGCTCGCCGAGGTCTTCTTGACCCACCCCGAGCAGGTGCTCTCCCGCGAGCAGCTGCTGGACCGGGTCTGGGGCTACGACTTCGATCCCACCAGCAACGTGGTCGACGTCTACGTCGGCTACCTCCGGCGCAAGCTCGGCGCGGAGGCGATCAGTACCGTCCGGGGGATGGGCTACCGTTTCAACCCTTGAGCCTGCTCATCAGCTGCGCCGCCGGCTGCCGGTGCAGCACGGGTTGGAGCGTGTCGACGATCTCGGCGGGGGTGGGACGGAGCGCCGGGTCGACCGACAGCGAGGCGAGGATGATGTCGTGCACCTCGGGGGGTGTCCGGCCGGGCAGCGCTGCCGGGGGTACGCGCAGCTGCGGGTAGTGGTCCTCAGGGACCGCGTCGACGTCGGTGCGGGTGGGCACGCCCTCGACCACGAACGGCTTCTCGCCCGACACCGCCTCGAACAGCGTGGCGCCGAGTCCCCACACGTCGCTGGCCACCCCGGCTCCACCGCGACGTCGGGGGTCGGCCTGCTCGGGGCTCAGATAGGCGTCGGTCCCGATGACGCTGCGCAGGCGGGCGGCATCGGCGACGGGGCGGGCGACGGACAGGTCGATCAGCCGCGCCGGCGACCCCATGATGATGTTGCTCGGCTTGATGTCGAGGTGCACCAGGTCGGCCTGCCGGAAGTAGTGCAGCGCGGCGGCGACGTCCAGGGCGAGCGGCAGGTACTGCTGCTCCTGTAGGGGTCCGTAGCGCCGGATCAGCGACGACAGGCGGGGCCCGTCGATGTGCTCGAGCACGACGTGCGGTCGGGGTCCGACCAGCTCGCTGCGCAGCCCGCGGACGACGACCGGGTGGTTGGCCCGGCCGAGCATGGCGACCTCCCGAGCCAGCCCACGCAGGCTGGCCGGGTCGTCGACCTGGCTCGGCCGGACCACCTTGACCACGACCGCGGTGTAGGTCACCTCGTCGAAGGCGAGGTAGGCCTCGTAGGTCGAGCCCCCGCCGAGCAGCCGCAACGCGGTGAGCTCGTCGGTGAGGGCGTCACCCTCACCCAGCCCCCAGGTGTCCCGGCGAGGGTCGTGCAACGCGGTGTCAGGCATGGCCGTCATCGGTCCCCCGCTCAGCGGCCGCGGGTGTCGTTGCGCGATCGGTCGTTGGTCGAGTTCTTGGACCAGTCCCGGGTCCGGTCACCGCCGTCGCGGGTCCAGTCGCGGGTCAGGTCGCCGCGGCTGCGGTCCCTGTCCCGGCTGACCTTCGTGTAGCGGCTGTTGGTCTTGTCCCTCGAGGCCTTGCTCTTGGTGTAGCTCTTGTCGCTCTTGTCGTTGGTGTCGTCGTCGTCATCGTCCGACACGAGCACCAGCTCGGGTGCGTCATCGTCCCGCTTGACGGCCGTGTCGTCGGCGGCGGTCAGCGAGGCCACCGGCAGGGCGAGCAGCCCTCCCGTGACGAGACCGGCGATGGTCGTGGTGGTCAGGGTCAGCGCCTTCATGGCTGGGTCCTTCCAGTCGGTTCGCCGGGACGGTCCCGGATGACATCGACTGTGGCGGGCTGCCGTGAGGTGTCGGTGAGCCCTTCATGAGAGGTCCCTCATCGACGGGTCGGCCGCGGCCGGCCGGTCAGCGGGCGTACATCACGTGGGTGTCGGAGGAGGCGTGGGCGAAGCCGAGCCGCTCGTAGACGGCCCGGGCGGGGAGGTTGTCGGACTCGACATAGAGCACGATCTCCTGCGCGCCCCGCGCGGTGAGGTGGTGGAGGCCGGCGAGGGTCAGCGTCCGGCCGAGGCCGCGTCCCTGGGCCTGGGGCGCGATCGCGACGACGTAGACCTCGCCGTGCGGGGGACCGTCGGTCGGCGGATGCTGCTTGGTCCAGTGGAAGCCGAGCAGCGCGCCGTCGGGGTCGACCGCCAGCAGCAGACCGTCGGGGTCGAACCACGGCTCGGACATGCGCGCGGCCAGGTCGGCGGCGTCCATGCCGCCCTGCTCGGGGTGGTCGGCGAACGCCGCGGCGTTGACCGCCAGCACGGCCTCGGCGTCGGACGGGCGGTAGCCGCGGATCGTGACGCCCTCGTCGGACGAGACCGGGGGGAGCGGGTCGGTCGCCGGACGACGCATCACCCACAGCTCGCGGACCCGCGCGAACCCGAGACCCGCAGCGATCGCCGCGGCCGCGGGGTGGTCGCCGTGGGACCAGGCCGTGGTGACCCGGCCGGGTCGGGTGGCGGCCTCCGCGAGCGCCCGGCCCAGGCCGCGGCGGCGCGCGTCGGGGGCCACCGCAAGGTCGAGCGTGGTGTCGCGGGCCAGCGCGAAGCCCCCGTCGCCGACCCAGAGCCGGGTGTCGGCGTCGAGCCCCTGATGCTTGAGCCGCAGCTGGGCGGCCTCGTCGAGTGGGTCGGGCTCGCCGGCCGCACCCAGGGCGGCGCGGACCGCCGCGACGAGCGGCGCGCCCTGGTCGGCGTACTCCTCGGGCGTGAGCTCGCGGACCGTGGTCGCGCTCAGGCGTCCTGCTCCTGCTCGACGACGTCGTCGACCCGGTCGACCTGGTCGGCCCGGGCGGCCCGGTCGCTGGCGTTGACGAAGCGGTAGCCGACGTTGCGAACGGTGCCGATCAGCGTCTCGTGCTCGGGGCCGAGCTTGGCGCGGAGCCGCCGCACGTGGACGTCGACGGTGCGGGTGCCGCCGAAGTAGTCGTAGCCCCAGACCTCCGAAAGCAGCTGCTGGCGGCTGAACACGCGCCCGGGGTGCTGCGCGAGGTACTTCAGCAGCTCGAACTCCTTGAACGTCAGGTCGAGCACCCGGGAGCCCACCTTGGCGGTGTAGGTCGCGTCGTCGACGGTGACCTCGCCGCTGCGGATCACATGGGCGTCGGGGCCGTCGTCGCCCGCCGCCTCGAGCCGCCCGATCGTCAGCCGGATGCGGGCCTCGAGCTCGGCGGGGCCGCAGGTCGAGAGCAGCACGTCGTCCATGCCCCAGTCGGAGGCGACCACCGCGAGCCCGCCCTCGGTGACGACGAGCAGAACCGGCCGGTCGCTGCCGGTGGTGCGGATCAGCCGGCAGAGGTCGCGGGCGCTCGCGAGGTCCTGGCGGCCGTCGACCAGCACCACGTCGGCGTCGGGGGCGTCGAGCAGCGCGCTGCCCTCGGCGGGAAGGATCTTGACGGAGTGGGGCAGCAGCGCCAGGGCAGGCAGCACCTCCGCGCTCGGTTGGAGCGCAGACGTCAGCAGCAGCAGGGCGCTCATCGCACACCTCCCGTCAGCGGCCATGGTGCTTGCAGGGATAGGGCAGGATATCCCGACATGGAGCCAGCCCTCTCCTCGACGCCCGGATCCGAGACCGCGACGTCGGTCACGGTCCGCTACTGGGCCTCCGCGCGGGCCGCAGCGGGGCTCGACGCGGAGGACGTCGAGGTGCCCGGTCCGGTGTCGCTCGCCGCGCTCGTCGCCACGCTCGTGGAGCGGCACCCGGAGTCTCGCTTGGAGACGGTGCTGGGCGTCTGCTCGGTGCTCGTGGGCGACCGGCCGGCCGGCTCGGGCGACCGCGCGGAGGTCTGGGTCGCGCCCGGCGACCACGTGGAGTTCCTCCCGCCCTTCGCCGGCGGCTGACCGCGAGACGGCGCTCCGGCGGCGCGAGACGGCGCTTCTGCACCCCGAAAAGGCGCTCCGGCGGCGCGAGACGGCGCTCCGGCGGCGCGAAACGGCGGGAATGGCGACCGCCGTACGCCGGTTGCACCAGCCATGACCGCCGGACAGTGGGTGCTGCTCGCCTGCGTCGCCCTCGCGCTGCTCCTCGGCGGCTACCGCGCCTGGACCGACGGCCGCTTTCGCGGCACCCATCGGGTGCGCGGCGCCGAGGACCCGTCGGCCGGAGGTACGCCGACCCAGCCGGTCGATGACGACGCCGACCCCTGGGGTCTCCGTGCCCTCGGACACGACCTGGGCGAGCGGGCCACGCTGCTGCAGTTCTCTTCGGCGTTCTGCGCCCCCTGCCGCGCCACCCGGCGCACGCTCGCCGACGTCGCCGACCTCGTCCCGGGCGTCGTCCACCTCGAGATCGACGCCGAGCACCACCTCGACCTGGTCCGCGAGGTCGGCGTGATGCGTACGCCGACCACGGTGGTGCTGGACGGTCGTGGGCGGGAGGTCACCCGGGCGACGGGCGCTCCGCGCCGCGAACAGGTGCTCGCCGCGCTGGGGGAGCTGGTCTGATGTCCGAAACATGGACACCTGTCTCGACATTCGGGATTCCCGCCCCCCACGGCAGCCCACGCCCTACCGTTGCCGTCATGTCCTCGACCCTGCTGACCCGCCGCCGCGCAGTGGACCACTGCCGCGTGCGCTCGTCGCTGTGTCGAATGTCCTGACCGGACGTCACCCGCGCCGCTGACCCACCTGGGTCTCCTCGTCGGCGCGCCCTGACGTCCGTGGTGCCCTCGACCGCCCTCAGGACCTCAGGAGCTCGCCCATGAGCAAGCAGATCGACCCGCGCGGCCAACGCTTCGCCGCCGCACTCACCGCCCTCGTGCTCGCGCTGGTGCTGGCGCTGGCCCCCAGCCCGCTGGCCATCGCCCTGCTCGCGGCCCAGACGGCACTCTTCGCCGTCGCCGCCGGCCTCGGCGTGACCCAGACGCCGCACGCCTGGCTCTACCGTTCCTACGTGCGGCCGCGGCTCGCGCCGCCGACCGAGTGGGAGGACGCCGCGCCCCCGCGGTTCGCGCAGGCCGTCGGCCTGACCTTCGCCGCCGTCGGCCTCGCGGGCTTCCTCGCCGGAGCCACGTCCGTCGGTCTGGTGGCCACCGGCTTCGCCCTCGTGGCGGCGCTGCTCAACGCCGTCTTCGGGCTCTGCCTCGGCTGCGAGCTCTACCTCGCCGGTCGTCGGGTGGCCGCCCGCTTCGGGTCCGCCCCCGAGGCGTCGCA
>JAUILS010000352.1 GCA_030432975.1 Actinomycetes bacterium | reverse complement strand
CCTCGACACCGCGCTCGCGCTGCGGCTGGAGCGGGCCGGCCGGGTGCGTGACTATCTCGCGGCGCTCACCGACGAGGAGCTGGCGGGCATGACCACGCCCGTCACCGAGCCGGGGTGGCCCGAGCCCGAGTCCTTCCCCGTGCGCGAGTGCCTGCTCACCATCCTCCGTGAGGAGTGGGAGCACCGGCGGTTCGCCGAGCGCGACCTCGACGCGCTGGAGGCAGGGGCACCGGGAGGGGAGGCCCGTGGCTGACCTCGTGGTGCGGCCGGCGACACTCGCGCGCTTCGACGACGTGGCCACCATGGTGGGCCCCAAGAACCCCGCGGCGTCGGTGTGCTGGTGCCTCTCCCACCGGGTCGACGCCAGGACCAACCGGTCGATGGCGGGCCCCGAGCGGGGCGAGTTCGTCCGCTCGCTGTGCGCGCGCGACGTGGCGCCGGGGGTGCTGGCCGCCGCCGAGCAGGGTGCGCCCGCCGTCGAGGGCTACCCGGTGGACAACCGGGGGGAGAAGGTCGACCTGACGATGGCGTTCGTGGGCCTCCGGTCGGTCTTCGAGCGGGCCGGGTTCACCAAGGTCGCCGACACCGACGCCGTCTCCGGCGGGTTCCCCAGGGTGGTCATGCGCCGGGGTCTGTGAGCTCGGAGGAGGAAAACCCGTGGCGCGCCGCGCCCCGGCCCGGCTACGGTCGTCGGCATGTGGACCTCGCGCTGACCACCGGTTCGCACGTGGCGCCCCTCGGGGGAGGGCAGGCCCGGCGAGCCGTCCCTTTCTGGCCAGCCGGGGTCCTCATGTCATCCACCTTCTCCTCACCCGCGCCGACGTCGGCGCTGGCGCCCGTCGTCCTCCGCGACGTCGGGGTCTCGTTCCCCGACCGCGAGGTGCTCGGCGGCGTCGACCTGGTCGCCCCACCGGGCCGCCGGGTCGCGCTGGTCGGCGAGAACGGCGTCGGCAAGTCGACGCTGCTCCGCGCCGTCGCCGGCACCCTGCCCGCGCGGGCCCGGGTCCACGGCGGGGTCGAGCGGCCCGCCGACAGCGTCCTGCTCGGCCAGGAGCCGCCGTTCGCCGACCACCACACGATCGGCCGGGTCCTCGACGCCACCCTGCGCCCGCTGCGCGAGGCGGTCGCCGACGTCGAGCGGCTGGCCACCCGGCTGGACGAGCCGGCCGCGGAGGCGGCGTACACCGCGGCGCTGGAGTACGCCGTGGCGCACGACGCCTGGGACGCCGACCGGCGGGCCGCGCTCGCCGCGGAGCAGCTGGGCCTCGGCGCGCTCGACCCGGAGCGCGCCGTCGGGACCCTCTCCGGGGGCGAGCGCACCCGGCTGGCCCTGGCGGCGGTGATGACCACGCGTCCGGCCTGCCTGCTGCTCGACGAGCCGACGAACCACCTGGACGACGACGCGGTCGAGCTGTTGTCGGCGTTCCTCCGGGGGCTCCCCGGGGTGGTGCTGCTGGCCAGCCACGACCGGGTGCTGCTCGACGAGGTCGCGACCGACCTGGTGGACCTCGACCCGAGCGCGTTCGGCACCGACGGGGAGGGCGGGCGCAGGTTCGGGGGCGGCTGGAGCGCCTATCGTGAGCGCCGCGAGGCCGCCCGGCGCCGCTGGGAGGAGACCTACGAGCGTCAGCAGGAGGAGCTCGCCGACCTGCGCGCGGCCGCCCGGGTCGACGCCTCGGCGGTCGCCCACAACCGCCCGCCGAAGGACAACGAC
>JAUILS010000351.1 GCA_030432975.1 Actinomycetes bacterium | reverse complement strand
CTCGCCGACGTCGTCACCCGCGAGGCCGGCGGCGCCGACCTCGACACGCTGTTCGTCGACGAGGGCTTCGGCGCGCTCGACGCCGACACGCTCGACGACGTCCTCGACACCCTCGACACGCTCCGTGACGGCGGCCGCGTGGTGGGCGTGGTCAGCCACGTCCCGCAGATGCGGGAGCGCATCCCCACCCACCTCGACGTCCGCAAGGGCCGCCACGGGTCGACGCTGGCGCTGGCCCGGGGCTGACCCGCGGGCCACGGCCGGACGCCCCGCTCAGCCGGCGACCGACCGCCAGTCGGAGAGGTCCAGCCCCCAGTCGTCGACCAGACGCTGCAGCTGCGGCCGGTAGAGCACGCGCAGCGACTCCTCCAGGCCCTCCGGCGGGTCCCACGACACCGTGCTGCTCGACTTCGAGGGCCGGTCGGTCTCCTGGAGCGCGACCGGCTCCAGGCCCAGCCGGCGCCACACCCGGTCGACCGCGGACTGCGGGTCGCGGCGTACCTGCTCGTAGACCATCACCGTGATCCGCTCCCGGCCGACGAAGTGGGCCCACATGGCCAGCTGGTCGGCATAGAAGCCGCTCCACGTCTGGACCGTGATCGGCACGGGGTAGGGCCACGGTGACGTGCCGCGGGTGGCGTTGAGCCGCATCGCCGACAGGAACCGCTCGACCGGGTCGCGCAGCAGCACCAGCACCGGCAGGTCGGGGGCCAGCAGCCGGACGGTCGTGGGCGGCGCCGAGGAGTGCCGGAGGTACTGCGGGGTCCACTCGCCGCGGCGGATGTCGTCGGCCGGGAAGAGGTCGAGGTACTCCGACGCCTCACGTGCGCCGTCGCCGACCTTGTGGAGCAGGTGCTGCTCCTTCTTGCCGTTGGTGCCGAGCCCGACCTGGGGGTGCTGGCACAGCAGGTCGGTGAACCACGTGGTGCCCGAGCGCTGTGCTCCGATGCCCAACCAGGCCGGTGACGTCATGGCCCCAGACCCTACCGGCCGGACGGGTGCGGGCCGGGCTCCCGGGTGTAGACGAAGGTCGCCACCTCGAGGTGGCTCACGGTGCCGTCCGGGTGCCGACCCACGTGCAGGGTCTCGCCGGTGTGGTAGCCCGACTGCCCGACGACGCGTCCGCCCTCCAGCGCGAAGGAGTACGCCGGCTCGCCGTTCCTGCGGGCGACCACGAGGCCGCCCTCGAGCGCGAACACGAAGGGCGTGTTCCCCCAGTGCCACACCCCGAGCAGCTCGGCGAGCCCGGCCGGCGCTCCGGCCTCGGGACGCCAGGGCCCCGGCAGCGTCGGCTCGTGCTCCTCGAGCGTCTCGAGCAGCTCCCGGACCATGGCCGCCGGCCGCACGCCGGTCGTCGCGTTGGCGAGCATCAGCGCCGCGGTGTCGCGGTCGCGGTCGACGAAGAGCCCCGCGAGGAAGCCCGGCATCGAGCCGGTGTGACCGACGAGCAGTCCCGAGCCGCCGCGGGCCAGCTGGAAGCCGAGCCCGTGGGCCGCCTCCAGCCGGTCCTGACGGGCGCCGGCCAGGGGGTGGCTCGCGCGGAGCAGCGCCTCGAGCGGGAGCACCTGGGGGTCCCCGTGCAGCAGGAACGCCGCGTAGGTCGCCAGGTCGCCGACGGTCGACCACATCTGCCCGGCGGGAGCCATGGCGCGGGTGTCGGTGGCCGGCTCCGGGTGCAGGGTCCCGGCGTAGGGGTCGACGCTGTAGCCCTGCG
>JAUILS010000126.1 GCA_030432975.1 Actinomycetes bacterium | reverse complement strand
GCGGCGTGGCGCTGACCGGCTGGCTGGTCGACAAGTCCGCTCTGGTCCGCCTGGGCTCCAGTCCCGACGCGGAGCAGTGGGCGACTCGGATTGGACGCGGATTGGTCAGGATCGCCGCCGTGACGCGCTTGGAGATCGGGCTTTCCGCGCGCAACGCCGGCCAGGCCAGCGCCGCATTCAGCACACCACCGCTGTCCGCGATGCCCGTGGAGTACCTGACTCCCACCATCGAGGACCGGGCGCTCGAGGTCCAGCTGTTGCTCGCTGGCAAAGGTCAACATCGAGCACCCTCGATTCCTGACCTGCTTATCGCCGCGAGTGCAGAGCTCGCCGACTTGATCGTGCTGCATCTCGACAAGGATTTCGACCTCATCGCCGAGGTCACCGGCCAATCGGCCGAGCGGTTGCGGCTCTGATCGCGCGACTCCGGTGCGGGATGGGCTCGCAGGTGCGGCGGGCTACCAGTCGGCGCCGAAGCAGCCGGCGTACAGCTCGTCGTAGGACGGCGAGTCGAGCCCGTCGTCGTAGACGGCACCGCCGAGCACGCCGTAGTACTGGTCGCCGAACGTCGTGAACCGCTGGTCGTTCTTGGTGCACTCCTGGACCTCGGACACCTGCAGCACGTCGTCGGCGTCCTTGCAGCCGGCGTAGTCCTCGGGGATGGTGCCGCCGGCGACCCAGATGTCGTCGCACGCCGGCAGGGTGTCGCCGGCCGGCGTCGGGGCGTCGGCGGCGCCGCAGCCCGAGAGCAGGGAGGCGAGCGCGACCCCGGCGACGAGCAGGGTCGAGGACGGCGTCAGCGAGCGGCGCATGCGCTCACGGTAGTCGGAGGATCCCGCCTCAGGAGTCGGAATCGTCGCGTTGCCGGCGCTTGCGGTCGAGGTCACGCAGGAAGTCGGCGTCGTCGTCGGGAGCCACCGGACGGATCGGCTTGGCCGGCGAGCGCCCGGAGCCGCCGGGGCCCTTGCCCTGGACCAGCCGCACCAGGGCATAGATGACCGCGCCCAGGATGAGGACGACGATCAGGAGCTTGAGCACGCCTCCAGCGTAGACGGGCTGTGGTAGCCGCCTATCGTGGGTGTCGTGAAGGAGTTCGCCGTCTACACCCTGATGCGCCTGCTGCTGTTCGTGGCGGTGCTCGCCGTCGTCCTCGGCCTGTGGATCCTCGTCTTCGGGGAGGAGTCCTCGCTGCTGTGGCCGCTGGTGGTGTCCTTCGTCCTCTCGGGCGTGCTGTCGGTCTCGCTGCTCAACCGGCCCCGGGAGGCGTTCGCCCGCAAGGTGGAGTCCCGCGCCCAGCGCGCCGCCTCCCGCTTCGAGGAGCGCCGCAGCGCGGAGGACTGACCCTCCGTCCCGGTGACTCGCACGCCGCCGGTCGCCGATAGTTGACTGCGAATGTGTCGGCGACACGCCGTGGGCACGACAGTTCTGCAGTCAACTATCCCGACGTACGACGTTCAGACGGTCGGCACGTGGGCCAGGGCGGCCTGGAGCGAGTCCTCCGAGAGCGGGTCGTCGGCGAGGTGGTCCTCGAGGAAGTCGGCGTAGGCGCCCAGCTCGAGGAGGCCGTGGCCGGACAGGCCCAGCACGATGACCTTCTCCTCGCCGGTCTCCTTGCAGGCCAGCGCCTCGCGGCGCACCTGTGCGACCGCATGTGACGACTCGGGGGCCGCGACGACGCCCTCGGTGCGGGCGAACTCCACGGCCGCCTCGAAGCACTCGCGCTGGTGCAGCGCGCGCCCCTCGATCAGGCCGAGGTCGACGGCGTGCGAGACCAGCGGCGCCATGCCGTGGTAGCGCAGCCCGCCGGCGTGGATCGTCGACGGCACGAACTGGTGGCCGAGGGTGTACATCTTCATCAGCGGCGTCAGGCCGGCGGTGTCTCCGAAGTCGTAGCGGTACTGCCCGCGGGTGATCGTCGGGCACGACGTCGGCTCGACGGCCAGGATCGTCGGGTCCTGGGTGCCCGCGAGCTTCTCGCGCAGGAACGGGAACGCCAGCCCGGCGAAGTTGGAGCCGCCACCGGCGCAGCCGACCACCAGGTCGACCGAGCTCTCGCCGGCCTTCGCCAGCTGGCGCAGCGCCTCCTCGCCGATGATCGTCTGGTGCATCAGCACGTGGTTGAGCACCGAGCCGAGGGAGTACTTCGTGTCGTCGGCCTGGGCGGCCACCTCGACGGCCTCGGAGATCGCGATGCCGAGCGTGCCGGGGTGGTCCTCCGGGAACGCCTGGCCCGACTGCGTCATCCGCGACGGCGAGCGGTGGACCTGGCCGCCGAACACCTCGATCAGGGTGCGCCGCTGCGGCTTGGTGTCGTAGGACGTGCCGACCTGCCACACCTCGCACTCGATGCCGAACAGCGCACAGGCGTAGGAAAGCGCCGTGCCCCACTGGCCGGCGCCGGTCTCGGTGGTCAGCCGGCGGATGCCGTGCAGGGAGTTGTAGTAGACCTGCGGCGCGGCCGTGTTGAGCTTGTGGGAGCCGACCGGGGAGACGCCTTCGTACTTGTAGTAGATGCGTGCCGGTGTGCCGAGCTTCTGCTCCAGCCGGTGGGCCCGGAACAGCGGCGAGGGGCGCCACTGCTTGTAGACGTCACGGACGGCCTCGGGGATCTCGACGTACTGCTCCTGGCTGACCTCCTGCAGGATCAGCTCGATCGGGAACAGCGGGGCCAGGTCGTCGGGGCCGACCGGCTCCCGGGTGCCGGGGTGCAGCGGCGGCGGGGGCGGCGCCGGCAGGTCGGGGACGACGTTGTACCAGTGCGTCGGCATCTCCGACTCGTCGAGGACGAACTTGTGCTGCTGCTCGGACACGGGGCGCCTCTCTCTGGATGCCGGGGGTGCGGGTCAGCGTAGGGCCAGCAGGGGGGCGGCCACCAGCACCGCCCACGCCAGCTCGGCGATCCCGGTCTGCTGCAGCACCGGCACCAGGGCCAGGCCGGTGGCGCCGCTCCGGACGGTGCGCAGCGCGGGCGCCAGCGGGATCAGGAAGCCGAGACCGAGCAGCGCCCACCAGGTGGTCGCGACGGCCACGGCGACGACGGCGGCGGCCGCCGCGAGCGCCAGCAGGAGGTAGAGCGAGCGGGTGCGCTCGTCGCCGAGGACGACGGCGAGCGTGCGCTTGCCGGCCTCGGTGTCGGTGGGGATGTCGCGCAGGTTGTTGACCACGAGGATCGCGCAGGCCAGCGCGCCGACCCCGACGGCGGCGTACAGCGCGGGCCACTCCCAGGTCTCGGTCTGGACGTACGTCGTCCCGATCACCGCCACCAGCCCGAAGAAGACGAAGACCATCACCTCGCCGAGGGCGAGGTAGCCGTAGGGGCGCTTGCCGCCGGTGTAGAACCACGCCGCGACCATCGAGACCAGCCCGACCGCCACCAGCCACCAGGCGGTGCTCGCGGCGAGGACCAGCCCCGCCACCGCCGCCAGCCCGAAGGCGAAGAACGCGGCGCGTTTGACCGCGGCGGGTGTCGCGGCGCCGGAGCCGACCAGCCGCATCGGGCCGACCCGCCCGGCGTCGGTGCCGCGGACGCCGTCGGAGTAGTCGTTGGCGTAGTTGACCGCGACCTGCAGCGCCAGCGCGACGACCAGGGCCAGTGCGGCCTTCCACCACACCGCGCCGCCGGCGTACGCCGCCACGGCGGTGCCCGCCACCACCGGGGACACGGCGGCCGGCAGGGTGCGGGGGCGGGCGCCGTGGAGCCACTCGGCGGGGGTTGCCATGGCACCGGATTCAAGCAGGCCGGGCGGCCGGGGCCGCCGCGGGCCCCGGGGCCGGACCGGCGGCGCAGTCCGGGAGGCTAGCGTTCCCCGGGTGAGCTCCCTGCGGCCCGTCGCCGGCGCCCCCGACGAGATCGTCGCGGCGCTGCGGTCGTGGCTGGCCGCGGAGCCGGAGCCGGCGCCCCTGGTCGTCGAGACCTCGGGCTCGACCGGTGCCCCCAAGCGGGTGCTGCTGTCACGGCGGGCGGTGCTCGCCTCCGCCCGTGCCACGACGGCCCGGCTGGGAGCCGAGGGGCGCTGGTTGCTGCTGCTCCCGCCGACGTACGTCGCCGGCCTGATGGTGCTGGTGCGGTCGCTGGTGGCCGGCCGCGACCCGGTGCTGGTGGGGGACGGCTCGGTGGCGAGGGCGCTGGCGGCCGGCGCGGAGGAGCCGCAGCTCTGCTCGCTGGTGCCGACCCAGCTCGCACGGCTGCTGGAGGACCCCGCGGAGGCGGCCGCGCTGGCGCGGCTGCACACGGTGCTGCTCGGCGGCGGCCCGATCCCGGCCGGGCTGCGGGAGCGCGCGGCCGAGGCGGGGGTGCGGGTGGTGGCGACCTACGGGTCGGCCGAGACCTCCGGCGGCTGCGTGTACGACGGCGTGCCCCTCGACGGCGTCGGGCTCGCCATCGGGGCCGACGCGCGGGTCCGGCTGGCCGGCCCGATGCTCTTCGACGGCTATCTCGACGACCCAGAGCTGACCGCCGCGTCGCTGGTCGACGGCTGGTTCCTCACCTCCGACGCGGGCCGTCTCGACGACGACGGCCGGCTCCAGGTGCTGGGACGGCTGGACGACGTGGTGGTCTCCGGCGGGGTCAACGTGCCCGGCCCGGCGGTGGCCGCGCGGCTCCGCGAGCACCTGGCGGTGCGCGAGGCCGAGGTGCTCGGCGTGGACGACGCCGAGTGGGGCCGGCGGGTGGTGGCGTTCGTGGTCGGCGAGGCCGGGGTGCCGGCGCTCGGGCTGGACGAGGCCCGCGACTGGGTGGGCGCCACGCTGCCTCGCGCCTGGGCGCCGCGCCAGCTGGTCGTGGTCGAGGAGCTGCCGATGCTCCCGCAGGGCAAGCTCGACCGGCTGGCGCTCCGGGAGCTGGCATGAACGTCTTCTCGATCCCGATGCGGACCCGCTTCCGCGGCATCACCGTGCGCGAGGGGTTGCTGCTGCGCGGGGAGGGCGGCTGGGGGGAGTGGAGCCCGTTCCTGGAGTACCCCCCGGACGTCGCCGAGCCGTGGCTGCGCTGCGCCGAGGAGGCGGCCGCCGGGGACTGGCCCGCGCCGGTGCGCGACGCCGTACCGGTCAACGTGACGGTGCCCGCGGTCGGGCCGGAGCAGGCGCACGCGACCGTGCGCGCCGGCGGCTGCGCGACGGCCAAGGTCAAGGTGGCGGAGCCGGGGCAGTCGCTCGCCGACGACGAGGCGCGGCTGGAGGCGGTGCGCGACGCGCTGGGGCCGGGCGGCCGGGTGCGGGTCGACGCCAACGGGGCGTGGTCGGTGGACGAGGCCGTGCGGGCGCTGGGTTTGCTCGATCGAGCCGCGGGCGGGCTGGAGTACGCCGAGCAGCCGTGCGCGACGGTGGAGGAGCTGGCCGCGCTCCGGAGGCGGGTGTCGGTGCCGATCGCGGCGGACGAGTCGATCCGGCGGGCGGAGGACCCCTATCGGGTGCGCGACCTGGAGGCGGCCGACGTGGCGGTGCTCAAGGTGCAGCCGCTGGGCGGGGTGCGGGCGTGCCTGCGGATCGCCGAGGAGATCGGGCTGCCGGTGGTGGTGTCGTCGGCGCTGGAGACCTCGGTGGGGATCGCGGCCGGGGTCGCGCTGGCGGCGGCGCTGCCGGACCTGCCCTACGCCTGCGGGCTGGCCACGGTGTCGCTGCTGACCGCCGACGTCGCGGTCGCCGCGTTGCTGCCGGTCGACGGCGCGCTGCCGGTCGGTCGACCTGTCGTGGACGAGGCGGCGCTGGCCCGGCTGGCGGCGGCGCCCGACCGGGAGGCGGCGTGGCGGGAGCGGCTGGCCGCGGCGCACGGCGTACGGCAGGATCGGCGGTCGTGAGCCCCTCGACGCGCACCGCCCGGTCCGTCGTGGCCCGGCTCGTAGGGGCCGGGGTGCGGGAGATCGTGGTGTGCCCCGGGTCGCGCAACGCGCCGCTGTCGTTCGCGGCGTACGACGCCGCCGAGGCCGGCCTGGTGCGGCTCCACACGCGGGTGGACGAGCGGTCGGCGGGGTTCCTGGCCTTGGGGCTGGCCAAGGTGGGGCCACCGGCGGCCGTGGTGTGCACGTCGGGGACGGCGGTCGCCAACCTGCACCCGGCCGTGCTCGAGGCGGCGCACGCCGGGGTCGCGCTGGTCGCCGTCACCGCCGACCGCCCCGCCCGGCTGCACGGCACCGGCGCCAACCAGACCACCGCCCAGGTCGGCATCTTCGGGCCGCTCGTGGCGACGCTCGACGTGGGTGAGGAGGTCGGCGTCCTCCGGCTGGGCCCCGGGCCGCTGCACCTCAACGTGCCTCTCGACGAGCCGCTCGTGCCGGAGGACCGGTGGGACGTCGAGGTGGCGTCGGGGAGTGGTGGGGGTGTCGCGTCGGGCTACGGCGGGGGGCCAGGAGTGGCCACTTCCCCTGATCGGAGCGCCGCCGCTGACCCCGCTAGTGGGCGGAAACGACAGCTCGCGGGCCCGGAATCTGCACGTTTGGGTCCAAACAGCATGAGTCCGGGCCCCCGCACCGTCGTCGTCGCGGGAGACGACGCGGGCCCGCCGGCGCGGGTGCTGGCACAGGCGAGAGGCTGGCCGCTGTTCGCCGAGCCGACGGCGGGGTGCCGCACCGGCGACCACGCGATCCGCACCTACCGGCTGCTGCTCGACACCGACCTCGGCCGGAGCATCGAGCGGGTCGTCGTGGCCGGGCACCCGACGCTGTCCCGGCCGGTCACCCGGCTGCTCGGTCGCGACGACGTCGAGGTGTGGTCCGCCGCACCTCGGGGCGTGTGGCACGCCCGTCCGTTCGAGGTCGACCACGAGCTCGACCTCACCGGACCGCTGCCCGACCTGGCCGACGGCCCGCCGCGAGACGGCGGCGCCTGGCTCGACGCGTGGCGGGCGGCCGACGCCGAGGTCGCGAGCCGGCTCGACCGTCTGCTCGCCGCCGAGCCGGGCCTCACCCCCCACGAGGTCGCGGGGGCGGTCAGCCGGGCGGTCCCACCGGAGGGTCTGCTGGTCGTCGGCGCCTCCAGCCCGATCCGCGACCTGGACCTGATGGTGGCGCCGTACGCCGTCGGCGACCGCCGCAAAGTGATCGCCAACCGCGGCCTCTCCGGCATCGACGGAGTCGTGTCGACGGCCATCGGCGCGACGCTGGGCCGCCCGCGCAGCTCCCGCGCCCTCGCCCTGGTCGGCGACGTGACGTTCCTCCACGACAGCAACGGCCTGGTCCTCGGCCCCGACGAGCCGCGGCCCGACCTCACCATCGTGGTCGTGAACGACGACGGCGGCTCGATCTTCAGCATGCTGGAGCAGGGTGCGCCGGAGTACGCCGACCGCTACGAGCGGCTTTTCGGCACGCCCCACCACGTCGACCTCGCCGCCCTCTGCGCGGCCACCCGCACCCCGCACTGGCGGGTCGACTCCCTCGCCGAGCTCGAGCACGCCCTCGCCAGCCCGAACGGCGGCATCGAGGTGGTCGAGGCCGTCGTCGACCGCGCCGGCCGGCGCGACCTCGACGCCCGGATCCGGGCCCTGCCCGACGCCCTCCCCGACGCCCTCCCCGGCGCCCTGCCGTGACACCCCTCACCTGACACCCCTCACCTGACACCCGGGGCGGATCGCTGCCCGCCTGACGGCGACCCCGGCAAGCAGCGTCGCCGACCCCTCACAATGGCCGGGTGGAGATCGCCGCCATCGTCGTGGGGCTCGCCGTCGTCGTCCTCGCCGGTGCGACCGTGGCCGAACGGATCGGGCTGCCGCCGCCGCTGCTGCTGCTCGCCGTCGGCGTCGCGGCGTCGTACCTCCCCGGGCTCCCCGAGCTGCGTCTGGACCCCGAGGTGGTGCTGATCGGGCTGCTGCCGCCCCTGCTCTACGCCGCCGCCATCCAGACCAGCCTGGTCGACTTCCGCGCCAACCAGCGGGCGATCCTGCTCCTGTCCGTCGGGCTGGTGGCGTTCACCACCGTCGGCGTGGGCGCGGTCGTCCACGAGCTGCTCCCCGGCGTCTCCTGGCCGGTGGCCCTCGCGCTCGGCGCCGTCGTCGCCCCGCCCGACGCGGTCGCCGCCACCGCGGTCGCCAAGCGGATCGGACTGCCGCGGCGGATCGTCACCGTCCTCGAGGGCGAGTCGCTGCTCAACGACGCCACCGCGCTGGTCTCGCTCCGCACCGCCGTGGCCGCCATCGCCGGCGGCTGGTCGCTGGCTGGCCTGGCGGGGGACTTCGTCATCGCCGCGGGCGGCGGGGTGGCCGTGGGGCTCGTGGCGTTCGCCCTCTGCGCGTGGGTACGCCGGCGGGTCCAGGACCCGCTGATCGACACCGGCGTCTCCCTGGTCGTCCCGTTCGCGGCGTACCTCGTCGCCGAGGAGATCCACGCCTCCGGCGTCATCGCCGTGGTCATCGCCGGACTGCTGCTGGGCCACCAGGCACCGATCCTGCAGACCGCGCCGTCGCGGATCGCCGAGCGGGTCAACTGGCGGACCGTCGCGTTCATCCTCGAGAACACCGTGTTCCTGCTGATCGGCCTGCAGGCCAGCTGGATCCTCGCCGACGTGGGCGCCAGCGACCTCGGCCCCGGCCGGATCGCCGCCGTCTGCGCCGGCACCCTGGTCGCCGTCATCGGGCTCCGCCTGGTCTGGGTGTTCCCCGCTCGCTATCTGCTGGTCAAGCCGGGCCCCGACGGCGCGAGGCGGATCCCCCCGGCCCGCAACACCTTCCTGATCGGCTGGGCGGGGATGCGTGGAGTGGTCACCCTGGCGGCGGCGTTCGTCATCCCGGCCGACACCCCCGACCGCGAGATCCTGCTGCTCGCGGCCTTCACCGTCGTGGCGGGCACGCTCTTCCTGCAGGGGCTCACCCTGCCCTGGCTGGCGCGGGTCCTCGACGTGCCCGCTCCCGACCCGGCGGCCGACGCGCTGGCGCGCGCGACCCTGCTCCAGCAGGCGACCACGGCCGGCCTGGAGGCTCTCGACGAGCTCGAGGACGACGACCCGCACCAGGTGTTCGCGCTGATCCGGCAGCGGGTCGAGCAGCGCAACTTCGCCGCGTGGGAGCGGTTGTCGACCAACGTCGACGCGGAGGCGCCGAGCGACCTCTACGCGCGGGCCCGCCGCACGATGATCGCGGCCGAGCGGGCCCGGGTGCTGGAGATCCGGAGCGGCGGCACGGTCGCCTCCGACGTGGTGGCGGAGGTGCTGGCCGCGCTCGACCTCGAGGAGTCGATGCTCGAGGCGGCCAGCGACGAGCGCGCACACAT
>JAUILS010000125.1 GCA_030432975.1 Actinomycetes bacterium | reverse complement strand
CGGAACGCGCCGAGCAGCAGGTCGAGGTCCTCCTCGGTCGCCACCAGCGGCGGCGCCAGCCGGACGGTCTGGCCGTGCGCCTCCTTGGCGAGGATGCCGTGGTCGAGCAGCTGCTCGCAGACGTGCCGGCCCGTCGTGAGGTCGGCCGAGATGTCGACGCCGGCCCACAGGCCGCGCACCCGCACCTCGTCGACGCCCTGCCCGACCAGCGCACCGAGCCCGTCGGCGAGGTAGCTGCCAAGGGTCTCGGCGCGCTTCTGGAACTCGCCCTCGCTCAGCATCGCCACCACCTCGCGGCCGATGGCGGCCGCGAGCGGGTTGCCGCCGAACGTCGAGCCGTGGGTGCCCGGCGTGATGACCGACAGCACGTCGCCGTCGGCCGCGATCGCCGAGACGGGGTAGAGCCCGCCGCCGAGCGCCTTGCCCAGCACGTAGATGTCGGGGACGACGTCCTCGTGGTCGCACGCGAAGGTGCGGCCCGTGCGGGCGAGTCCGGACTGGATCTCGTCGGCGACCATCAGCACCTCGGTCCGGTTGCAGAGAGCGCGGACCTCCTGGAGGTAGCCCTCCGGCGGGATCACCACGCCGCCCTCGCCCTGGATCGGCTCCAGCAGCACCGCCACGGTGGTGTCGTCGATCGCCGCCTCCAGCGCCTCGACGTCGCCGTAGGGCACGAGACGGAAGCCGGGGGTGTACGGCGCGTAGCCGGTCGTGGCGACCGTGTCGGTCGAGAAGCTGACGATCGTCGTGGTGCGGCCGTGGAAGTTGCCCTCCATGGCGACGATGGTCGCCTGGTTCTCCGGGACGCCCTTGACGAGGTAGCCCCACTTGCGGCTCACCTTGATCGCGGTCTCGACGGCCTCCGCGCCGGTGTTCATCGGCAGGATCATCTCCTTGCCGGTGAGCTCGGCCAGGTCGCGCGAGAACGGCCCGAGCTGGTCGTTGTAGAACGCGCGGCTCGTCAGCGTGAGCCGGTCGAGCTGCTCGTGGGCGCGGGCCAGCAGCCGCGGGTGGCCGTGGCCGAAGTTGAGCGCGGAGTAGCCCGCCAGGCAGTCGAGGTAGCGCCGGCCCTCCACGTCGGTGACCCAGGCGCCCTCGCCGTGCGACAGCACCACCCGGAGGGGGTGGTAGTTGTGGGCCGCGAAGTCCTCGGTGAGCTCGATGTGGGTGCGCGTCTCACCGTCGGTGAAGCTGTCGATGTGGGTCTCGGTGTGGGTCTCGTGGGGCATGCCGCGATGGTCTCACCCGGGGGCCGTGGGAGTCCAATTATTGTCGGACAATCTTGGGGGGCGTGTCTCGTGGGTGGCGCTGGTAGGGGTGCCTCCGAGGAGCGCTCCGCACCCCGTGAGGCCGTTTCGGGTGCGGAACGCTCCTCGGAGGAGCGAGCACGCGCACCTGAGCCGCCACGCCCACCCGAGCCGCCACGCCCACCCGACGCCACCCCGCAGGCGGGCCTCACTAGGGTGGCCGGCATGACCGACCTGCGTGCCCGCTTGGCCGACGTACTCCCCGGCGCCCGACGTGACCTCGAGGACCTGGTCCGGATCGAGTCGGTCAGCGCCGACCCGGCGCGGGCGGGGGAGGTGCAGCGGAGCGCGGAGGCGGTGCGCGACCTGTTCGCGGCGGAGGGGTTCGAGGTCGACATCCTGTCCGTCGACGACGGCGCGCCGGCAGTCGTCGGTCACAAGGCCGGCCCGGAGGGCGCGCCGAGGGTGCTGCTCTATGCCCACCACGACGTCCAGCCCGAGGGCGACCACGCCACCTGGGACTCCCCGCCCTTCGAGCCCACCGAGCGCGGCGACCGGCTCTATGCCCGCGGCGCGGCCGACGACAAGGCCGGCATCGTCACGCACCTCGCGGCGCTGCGGATGCTGGCCGACGACCTGCCGGTGAGCGTCACCGTGTTCGTCGAGGGGGAGGAGGAGGTCGGGTCGGACAGCCTGCCCGCCTTCCTGAAGGCCCATCACGAGCGGCTCGCCGCCGACGTCATCGTCATCGCCGACTCCGGCAACTGGGACATCGGCGTGCCGGCGCTGACCACGTCGCTGCGAGGGCTGGTGCGCGTCGACGTCGAGGTCCGCACGCTCACCCACGCGGTCCACTCCGGCATGTGGGGCGGGCTGGTGCCCGACGCGCTGATGACGCTGTCGCGGCTCATCGCCACCCTGCACGACGACGCCGGCAACGTCGCGGTCGCCGGCCTGGTGGGTGGGCCGGCCGCCGACGTGGACTACCCGGAGGAGCGGCTGCGCTCCGAGAGCGGCATCGCCCCCGGCGTCGAGTGGATCGGCCAGGGCAGCGCCGTGGAGCGACTCTGGACCAAGCCCGCCCTCTCCGTCACCGGCATCGACGCACCGAAGGTCGACGGCGCCTCCAACACCCTCGTCCCTGCTGCGCGGGCGAAGCTCTCGATGCGGGTGGCGCCCGGCGACTCCTGCAACAACGCCCTGGCCCGCCTGCGCGACCACCTCGAGGCGCACGTCCCGTGGGGCGCCCAGCTCGACGTCACCCTGGTCGACACCGGCGAGCCCACCGCGATCGACGCGACCGGGCCGGCGTACGACGTCGCGCGCGCGGCGTTCACCGAGGCGTGGGACGGCGTCGCACCGGTCGACATGGGCGTCGGCGGCTCGATCCCGTTCATCGCCGAGTTCCTCGAGGCCTACCCGCAGGCCTCGGTGCTCGTCACCGGTGTCGAGGACCCCGACACCCGCGCCCACGGCGCCAACGAGGGCCTCCACCTGCCCGAGTGGGAGCGGGTCGTCCTCGCCGAGGCGCTGCTGCTGCAGGGCCTCGCGCGCGATATCTGACCGCGAACTGGGTACGTCGCAACAGCGGGTGGGCGGTCCACCCGCTGATGGCGTGACTCGGGAGGTCGACATGGGTGGCGGGTCGAGGCGGACCGGGGTCTGCTCCAGCGTGGCGGAGCTGGTCGGGCAGACCCCGCTGCTCGACCTGTCCGGGCTGCTCGGCGGTGGCCGGCTCCGGGTGCTCGCGAAGCTCGAGATGTGCAACCCCGCGGGCAGCGCGAAGGACCGTCCCGCGCTCGCCATGCTCCAGCAGGCACTGGCGGACGGCCGGGTGCACCCGGGCGGAGTCGTGGTCGAGTCGTCGTCGGGCAACCTGGGCGTGGCGCTCGCGCAGCACTGCCGGCTGCTCGGGCTGCGGCTGGTCTGCGTGATCGACCCGCGCACCAGCCCCACCACCCGGCGTCTGATCGAGGCGTACGGCGGCGAGGTGGTGCAGGTCGACCGTCCCGACCCGGTCACGGGCGACTGGCTGCAGGCCCGGCTCGACACGGTCCGGCGGATCGTCGAGGCGACGCCGGGGGCGTGGTGGCCCAACCAGTACGCCAACGCCGACAACCCCGCCGCGCACCGGACCGGGGCCATGAAGGAGGTCGTCGACGCCCTGGGCGGCGCTCCGCGTGCGCTGTTCATCGCCACGAGCAGCACCGGCACGCTGGTCGGGAGCCAGCGCTATCTGCGGGACCACGGCCATCCCACCGAGGTGGTGGCCGTGGACGCGGCGGGCAGCGTGCTGTTCGGGGGCAGCCGCGGCACCCGCCTCCTTCCCGGATTCGGCGCCGGGGTCGTGCCGCCTCTCGCGGGTCAGGCGGCGCCGGAGGACGTCGTCCGGGTGGACGACATCGCCTGTGTCGTCGGCTGTCGCCGCGTCGCCCGCGGGGCCTCGCTGCTGGTCGGGGCGTCGGCGGGGGGCGTCGTCGAGGCCTTCCTGTCCGTGCGCGACGACTTCCGCGCCGGGGACACCGTCGTCCTGCTGTTCCACGACGGCGGCGAGCGCTATCTCGACACCGTCTTCGACGACGCCTGGGTCGAGACCCATCTCGGGCTCACCCCCGCTCTGCTGACGGCGCTGCTCGAGGCTGCCGACGCGCAGCTGGTGGCATGAGCCCGCGCCCGGAGCGGCTGGCGGTCGTCGGCGGCGGGCCGCGGGCGGCGTACGCCGTCGAGCTCGTCGCCCGGCTGGCCGCCGGGCACGGCGTCGCGCCGCCGCAGACCGACGTCTTCACGGGCGGTGGGAGGTTCGGGCCGGGGTCGGTCTACGAGCCCTCCCAACCCTCCTGGCTGCGGCTCAACGTCGCCTCGGCCGCGGTCCACGCCTGGGACGACGGTCAAGGTCGACCTGCGGGACCGTCGTTCGACGAGTGGCGAGAACGCCGCAGCTCCGGGAGCACGGTCGACCAGTTCCCCCCGCGGGCGCTCGCCGGTCGCTACCTGGCGGAGTTCGCGGACCGGGTGCGCTCCGCGGTGCCCGGCGACGTCGTCCCTCGCCGGGTCACGACGCTGTCCCGGCGGTCCGGCCGCTGGTGCGTGGACGCCGACCGGGAGCCGTACGACGAGGTGCTGCTCGCGGTGGGTCACGCGACCGACTGGGCCGGAGCGCTGCACCGCGCCTGGCCGCGAGAAGCGGTCACGCTGGTGCCGCAGGTCTTCCCGGTCGACTCGCTGCGCCGCGCCGTGCCCGACCGCGCCGGACACGTGGTCGTGGTCCGCGGGGCAGCCCTGACGGGGCTCGACGCCGCGCTGTCGTTCACCCAGGACAGGCGGTATCCCGCGCGGGTGGTGCTGACGTCGCGCAGCGGGCGGCTGATGATGCCCAAGACCGAGCCCGACGTGCTGCGGGCGCATGACCTGGCGGAGGCCGCCAGCCTGGGGTGCGAGCAGCTCTCCCAGGACGACGTCGACGTCGAGGAGGTCCTGCTGTCCACCGCCGTCAGAATCCTCACCCCCCTCCAGCGCGGGCGAGCCGCCGAGGCCGTGCGGACCGCCGCGGACGAGCTGCTCGGCGACGGCCCCCCGCCCGAGCCCTGCCGGTGGCTGCGCCGCCACCTGGCGATCGCCGAGGGGCGCGACGATCCCGACGGCGCGTGGGCGCTGGGCCAGGCCTGGCGCGCGCTCTACCCGTCGCTGGTGGCCCGCCAGGACCGCGGTCGTGACCGCGCCGCCTCGCCCCTCGGGTGGCGCGGCTACCGACGCTGGGCGCCCGAGCTGGAGCGCCTCGCCTTCGGCCCGCCTCCGGTCAACGCCCGGGCGCTTCTCGACCTCATGGAGCAGGGACTGGTGCGGGTGGAGCGGCTGCCGGGGGAGGCCGACGTGCTCGCGCGGTACGCCGCCGACCTGGGCGCGACTGCCGTCGTCGACGCGGTGCTGCCCCCGCCCGGGCTGGTCGACGTGTGCGACCCGCTGCTCGACTCGCTCCGGCAACAGGGATGGGTGTCGGCCGCGGCCGGGCGGCGCGGAGTGGTCGTGACCCGCGATGCCCGATGCGTGCGGAGGGACGGCTCTCCTGCCGAGGGGCTGGCCGCCGTGGGCCGGGTCACCGAGGACGTGGTCCTGGGCAACGACACCCTCGTCCGCACCCTGCACCCGGATCTCGGTCGGTGGGCCCGATCGGTCCTGGGGCTGTCCAGCCCCGAGCTCCGCGAGGTGTCGCATGTCTGACCGCGGCGCTCCCCCGCCCACGGGGGAGACGGGGGACCCCCGCGCCTTCTGCCGGGGCGCGGTCGTGGCGCTCCCGGGCGTGCTGCGCGCCTGGCAGCGGCAGGTGGCCTCCGACCACGCCGCGGCCGCGGAGCTGCTCGCGCGCCACGGGTCACCGGTCAACCTGGTCGACCCGTCGTTGCTGCCGACCCACGCCGACGAGCTGGTGGCCGTGGGCGAACGGCTGGGGGTCGAGGTGCGGGTGTTCTTCGCCCGCAAGGCCAACAAGACGCTCGCCCTGGTCGACACCGCCCTCGCGGCCGACCACGGCGTCGACGTGTCCTCGGAGCGGGAGCTGGCGCAGGTGCTGGCTGCCGGGGCGGAGCCCGAGCGCGTGATCCTCACGGCCGCGGTCAAGCCGCGGTCCCTGCTCGAGTCGGCGGTGCGGGCGGGCGTGCCCATCTCCGTAGACGGCGCGGACGAGCTGGCTCTCCTCAGCGAGGTGGCGCGTGCCGCCGGACGGCGGCCTCCCGTCGCGCTGCGCCTGTCGGGCGAGCCGAGGACGACCAGCCGGTTCGGGGAGAGCGCGGATGGCTGGCGCCGGTTGGTGGCCGCCGGCGCCGTGGCGGACGTGGACGTCGTCGGACTTCACGTGCACCTGCACGGCTACGCCGCGAGCGACCGGGTGCACGCACTCCGCGAGGCCATCGGGCTGGTGGACGACCTGCGCGGGCGCGGCATCCCGGTGGCGTGGGTGGACGCCGGAGGCGGCGTACCCATGCGCTACCTCGAAGGGCCGGAGTCGTGGGAGCGGTTCTGGGCCGCGCACCGCGCCGGCCTGCGCGACGGCAGCCCGCTCACCTGGGAGGGCCGGGGGCTCGGGCTCCAGGTGCACGAGGGCGAGGTCTTCGGGACGCCCGCCGTCTATCCCGCCTGGCAGGAGCCCGTCCGGGGCGCGTGGCTGCACGAGGTCCTCACGGCCTCGAGCAGCGACGGCGCGGACGACACCCTCGCGACCGCGCTCGCCGACCGGGGGCTGAGGCTCCACCTCGAGCCCGGCCGCGCCCTGCTCGACGGCGGTGGCCTCACCGTCGCCCGGGTCGAGGCCCGCAAACAGCGAGCCGACGGCAGCTGGCTGGTCTCGCTCGCCATGAACCGCACCCAGTGCCGGTCGGCCGCCGACGACTTCCTGGTGGATCCGCTGCTCGTGCCCGCGCCCGGCGCCCCCCGCACCCCCGCCGGCGAGGGGTTCCTGGTCGGCGCCTACTGCATCGAGGCCGAGCTGCTGACCTGGCGGAGGCTGTCCTTCCCCGCCGGCGTCGCGGTGGGCGACCTCGTCGTGTTCGTCAACACCGCGGGCTACCAGATGCACATTCTCGAGAGCGCCTCCCACCAGATCCCGCTCGCCCAGAACCTGGTGCCGGACGGCAGCGGGGGATGGCGCGTCGACGCGATCGACCAGATCTTCGGCTGACCCACCCGTGTGCAGCGGATGGCCGGCCGGGCCACTGTGGATGATCCGGCGCGGAGTCGGCAGCGATGAGTACGGTCGGGGCCATGCAGGTGAGTCCCAGGCAGCCGGTGAGCGACCTCACCGACCAGCAGCTCCTCGGGCTCAGCGACCGGCGCTCCTTGGAGCGGGGGCAGGACTACTACCGCCGCAACCGTGTCCTCACCCTCGACGACCACCGGACGGCCGTGACCGGGAGAGTCCTCGGCAGCGGCCACATCTACTCCACCTCGATCTCGATCGCCGCCGACGGCCAGGTCCGCGACGACTGCACCTGCCCGCTCGGCGGAGGCTGCAAGCACGTGGTCGCGCTCGTGCTGATGGCGCGCCACCAGCAGGCGCCGGCCATGCGGACGGCAACCTCGGTGTCGGCGTCGGCGTCGGCGTCGGCCCCCGCCGCGGGGTGGGAGCGTCTGCTCGACGACGCCCTGCCGGCGACCCTCCCCGGACGCCGGCGGGGGATGGCGCTCGTGGTGCAGCTCAGCAGCTCGCGCTACCAGGGGCCGGCCTCCGTCACCCTGCAACCGGTCGCCGAGGGTGCCAAGGGCGGCTGGGTGAAGACCGGCGTCGGCTGGTCTGACCTGCGCTACGTCCCGTCGTTCTCGCAGGCACTCGACTCCCGACAGCTGGAGGCGGTCCGGGCGATCGGGCGGGCCGGGCAGGGCAGCGGCCACCACTACTACCGCGCCGCCCAGCTCGTCACGGTCGGCGACCTCGGCCCTGCCTGGCTCGACCTCCTTCGCGCGGCGGAGCAGGCGGGAGTGCAGCTCATCGACGCCCAGCGCCACGGGCGGCCGGTCCGAGTCCACGAGGAGTCGGGGCGGGTGAGGGGGGCGGTGTCCCCACCCGACGGCGGCGCCTTCGGCACCCTCGCCGTGACCCTCGAGCGTCCCGACCTGCCGGGCGCCTGCTGGCACGAGCTGGCGGACGACGGTCACGAGACGATCGGCTGGGCTGCCGAGACGCCCGAGGGGCTCGTGCTGGTGCGTGCCGAGCGGCCGCTCGACCTGCCGCGCCGCAGGCTGCTGGGGCTGGGGGCGGTCCAGATCCCGGCCGACGACTGGCCGCGGTTCGTGCTGACCCGGCTGCCCAGCGTGCGCCGGCTGGTGCCGCTCGACGGCGACGACGACCTGGCCGTCCAGCCGCCTCGGCTCGCCCTCGATGTCACGCATCATCCACGCCATCGCAGCGACGTCCACGTCGGCTTCGCCTACTCCTACGCGGGCGGCGAGCCCGTCGTCGTTCCCGTCCGCCACGGGCCCGAGGCGATGCGTGACCCCGACGCCGAGGAGGCGCTCGTGGTGAGGCTGGCATCCCGGCTCGATCTCCCCGCCCTATGGCGTCGGCCGGGCGAGCTGGCGCCGTCTGCCAGCTTCGTCGGCCTCGGAGCCGCGGAGCTGGTGCGTGTCCTCGGTGACATCGCCGAGGACCCCGACGTGCTGGTGCGCGAGAGCGGTGAGGCTGCGACGTACGCCGAGCTGACCGACGCGCCGTCGATCACGGTCTCGGCCCGGGGCGACGGGGAGAGCGACTGGTTCGACCTCGACGTGACCGTCTCGGTGGCCGGAGAGAGCGTGCCGCTGCCCGACCTGATCGCGGCCCTGGCGGTAGGCGAGTCGCGGCTCATGCTCGAGAGCGGCAACTGGATCGACCTCGACCGCCCCGAGTTCGTGCAGCTGGCGTCGGCCCTGGCGGAGGCTCGCATGCTGCAGGACCGGCCCGGCGACCCGTTGCGGCTGACCCCGCTGCACGCCGGACTCTGGGAGCAGCTCGTGGCGCTCGGTGTCGTCGGCGAGCAGAGCGCCGCGTGGCAGTCTCGGGTCGCGGCCCTGACCGACCTGTCACTGCGCGAGTCCATCGAGCCGCCCGGTGGCCTCGACGCGACCCTGCGCGACTACCAGGTCGACGGCTTCCGCTGGCTGTCCACGCTGTGGGACGCCGGCCTCGGCGGCGTGCTCGCCGACGACATGGGGCTGGGCAAGACCCTCCAGGTGCTGGCCGTCGTCCAGCGGGCCAAGGAGGTGGGCGGCCTGGTCGACCCGGTCCTGATCGTGTGCCCCACGACCGTCATCGGCACCTGGGTCCACGAGGCGGAACGGTTCTGTCCCGGTCTGGAGGTGCGGGCGCTGGAGGCCACCCGGCGCAAGGCCGGCACGTCGCTCGGCGACGCGATCGCCGGAGCGGACGTCGTGGTGACGTCGTTCGCGCTGCTGCGCCTCGACGACGAGGAGTTCCGGTCCCGGCAGTGGAGCGCGCTGATCCTCGACG
>JAUILS010000124.1 GCA_030432975.1 Actinomycetes bacterium | reverse complement strand
CGACTACGCCGCCCTGCTGGCCGCCAGCCCCGCGGCCACGGCCTTCTGGGAGGCGTCGACGGCGACCTACCGCAAGGTCTGCACCGCCTGGGTGACCTCGGCCAAGCAGGAGGCCACCCGTGACCGCCGGATGAGCCAGCTGGTCGAGTGCTGCGCGGCGGGCGAGCTGGTGCCCCCGCAGCGCTACGGCGACGTGCCGAGGTGGGTGGAGCGGGCCGCGGCGGCCGCTGCGGCGGCCGGGTGACCCCCGTGCCCCGCGGCTCGCTAGCGTGGGGCGCATGTTCGCTGTGTACGCCGACTCGTTCTCGGCCGACGACCCGCTGTCCGGACTCGTGGTGGGCGAGCGCCCCGACCCCGACGTCCCCGACGGTTGGACCACGGTCACCGTCAAGGCCGCCTCGCTCAACCACCACGACCTGTGGTCGCTGCGCGGGGTGGGTCTCCGGCAGGAGGCGCTGCCGATGATCCTGGGCTGCGACGCCGCCGGGGTCGACGAGGACGGCAACGAGGTGCTGGTGCACGGCGTGGTCAGCTCGCCCGGCTGGAGCGGTGACGAGACGCTCGACCCCGGTCGCTCCCTGCTCTCGGAGCGCTATCAGGGCACCTTCGCCGAGAAGGTGGCGGTGCCGGTGGGCAACGTGATCCCCAAGCCGGCGTCGCTGTCGTTCGAGGAGGCGGCCTGCCTGCCGACGGCCTGGCTCACGGCCTACCGCATGCTGTTCGTGCAGGGCGACCTCAAGCCCGGCGAGACGGTGCTGGTCCAAGGGGCCGGCGGCGGCCTGTCGACCGCGCTGATCACGCTGGCCCGGGCCGGGGGGCTGCGCGTCCTGGTCACCTCGCGCGACGAGGACAAGCGCGCTCGCGCGCTCGAGATCGGCGCCCACGAGGCGTTCGAGTCGGGCGCCCGGCTGCCGGTGCGGGTCGACGCGGTGATGGAGAGCGTGGGCCGCGCCACCTGGTCCCACTCCGTGAAGAGCCTGCGGCCCGGCGGCCGGATCATCATCTCGGGCACCACCTCCGGCCCCGACGTCGACAACGCCGAGCTGACCCGCATCTTCTTCCTCCAGCTGGCCGTGATCGGCTCCACGATGGGCACCCGCGGCGAGCTCGCGCAGCTGGTGTCCTTCCTCGACGCCACCGGGACCGCGCCGCTCATCGACCGCACGCTGCCCATGGACCAGGCCCGCGACGGCTTCGCGGCGATGGCCGCCGGCGACCTGTTCGGCAAGGTCGTCTTCACCCGATGACCCGGCTGCACGTCGTCACGGGGGCGGGCTCGGGGATCGGCCGGGTCGTCGCCGAGCGGCTCCGCGACCGCGGCGACGGTCTGGTGCTGCTGGTGCGTGACGCCGCGCGGGCCGAGGAGCTCCGGCCCGACTTCCCCGACGCCCTCATGGTGGAGGCCGACCTGGCCCGCCCGGAGTCGCTGGCCGGCCTGGCCGGCGCCGTGCCCGACCGGGTCGACTCGCTGGTCCACGTGGCCGGGCTCGTCGAGCTCGGTGCGGTCGCGGAGCTCGACGCCGCCTCCTGGCACCGCCATCTCGACGTCAACCTGGTCTCGCCCGCGCTGGTCTCGCGCGCGCTGCTGCCCGCGCTGCGCGCCGGCCGCGGCTCGGTGGTGATGGTGAGCTCCACCGCGGCGCTGACGCCCGGCCCGCGCTGGTCGGCGTACGCAGCCTCGAAGGCCGGCCTGCGGGCGCTCGCCGACTCCCTGCGGGCCGAGGAGCACCCGCACGGCGTCCGGGTCAGCACGATCTTCCCGGGCCGCACCGCCACGCCGATGCAGGAGCAGGTGCACGAGCAGGAGGGCCGGGCCTACGACGCGGGGCGCTGGATCGCCGCCGCCAGCGTGGCCGACGCGATCCTGCACGTCCTCGACCTGCCCGAGGACTCCACCGTCCCCGAGATGGTGCTGCGCCCCGGCCGGGGCTGAGCCGCCGGTCCCGCGGCCCCGTCGAGGCGACCGACCCGGGGCTCAGTCCTCGGGGTCGTCCAGCCGCGCCAGCCAGGTGGCGAAGCGCTCGACGGCGGTCTCGAACTCCGGGTGCACGTCGGTGAACTCCTGGAGCCGCTCGGCCACCCAGGCCAGGGTGACCTCCTCGTCGCCCCGGCGGCGTTCGAGCTCCTCGATGCCTCGGTCGGTGTAGTACACGTCCAGGTCCTCCGAGATCAGCCCTGCGGCGGAGCGAAGGCCTCGCCGAGCAGGGTGGCCTGCTCCTCGCTGTGCCGCTTGAGCGTGCCGACCGACGGTGAGGCGGACGCCGGGCGGCTGACCCGCTGCACCTCGCGGCCGACGTGCGGCCACACGTTGAGCTGGTAGTGCGGCCACGGGCCCATGTTGGCGGGCTCGTCCTGCACCCAGCGGACCGCCTTGAGGTTCGGGAATCGGGCGATCTCGGCCGCGATCTCACGGCTCGGCGTGGGGTAGAGCTGCTCGACGCGGGCCACGGCCCACTTCTCGGGGTGCTCCTGCTTGGCGCGCTCGGCCATCACGTCCCAGGTGATCCGGCCCGAGCACATCAGCAGCGTCTCGACCGCCTCGGGGTCGGCGTCGTCGTCGGTGACGAACGGCCGGAACGACCCCTCGGTGAAGTCGCCCGGCTGCGAGGCGGCGTCCTTGCGCTTGAGCATCGACTTGGGGGTGAAGACGATGAGCGGCTTGTGCTCCTCGCCGAGCGAGTGACGCCGCAGCAGGTGGAAGTACGACGCGGGGG
The DNA here is from genome assembly GCA_030432975.1 of Actinomycetes bacterium. Lineage (GTDB taxonomy): Bacteria > Actinomycetota > Actinomycetes > Propionibacteriales > Nocardioidaceae > Nocardioides. The sequence goes on along the minus strand of JAUILS010000124.1, from coordinate 6,549 downwards.
TCGAGGGCTGGGCGACGACGAACGCGTCCTCCGCGCACATCGTCATGAACCGCTCGATCCGGGCCGAGGAGTGGTCGGGACCCTGCCCCTCGTAGCCGTGGGGGAGCAGCAGGACGACGCCGGACTGCTGGCCCCACTTGGTGTCGCTCGAGGTGATGAACTCGTCGATCACCGTCTGGGCGCCGTTGACGAAGTCGCCGAACTGCGCCTCCCAGAGGACCAGCGCCTCGGGCCGCGCGACGGAGTAGCCGTACTCGAAGCCGAGGGCGGCGTACTCCGACAGCAGCGAGTCGTAGATGAAGAACTTCGCCTGGTCGTCGGTGAGGTTGGACAGCGGGACCCACTCGTCGGCGTTGGTGCGGTCGATGATGGCCGCGAACCGCTGCACGAACGTGCCGCGACGCGAGTCCTGTCCGGCGAGCCGCACCGGCCGCCCGTCCATCAGCAGCGAGCCGAACGCCAGGATCTCGCCGGTGCCCCAGTCGATCGGGCCGTCGACGATCGCGGCGGCCCGGCGTTGCAGCTGCGGCATCACCTTCGGGTGCACCGTGAAGCCGTCGGGCGGGGTGACGTAGGCGTCGGCGATCTGCTTGAGCACCTCGCGGGTCACGGACGTCTTCGTCTCCCCGACCGGCTTGTCGGGGTAGTGGGGCACGGTCGTCCACTCCGACGGCTGCGAGTCCGCCTCGCGGACCTCGGTGAACACCCGCTCCAGCTGCTGCTGGTAGTCCTTGAGGACCTGCTCGGCCTCCTCCAGCGTGATGTCGCCGCGGCCGATCAGCGACTCGGTGTAGAGCTTGCGCACCGAGCGCTTCTGCTCGATCAGGTCGTACATGAGCGGCTGGGTGTACGACGGGTCGTCGCCCTCGTTGTGCCCGCGCCGGCGGTAGCACACCAGGTCGATGACGACGTCCTTGTTGAACGCCTGGCGGTACTCGAACGCCAGCCGGGCCACGCGGATGCAGGCCTCCGGGTCGTCGCCGTTGACGTGGAAGATCGGCGCCTGCACCATCCGCGCGACGTCGGTGCAGTAGAGCGAGGAGCGCGACGAGCCGGGGGAGGTGGTGAAGCCGACCTGGTTGTTGACCACCACGTGGATGGTGCCGCCGGTGCGGTAGCCGCGCAGCTGCGACAGGTTGAGCGTCTCGGCCACCACGCCCTGACCCGCGAACGCGGCGTCGCCGTGGATGAGCAGCGGCAGCACGGGGTACTCCGCGCCTCGGTCGAGCACGTCCTGCTTGGCGCGGGCGATGCCCTCGAGCACCGGGTCGACGGCCTCCAGGTGTGAGGGGTTGGCGGCCACGGACACCTTGATCCGCGAGCCGGACCCGGCGGTGAACGCGCCCTCGGCCCCCAGGTGGTACTTCACGTCGCCGGAGCCCTGGACGGTGCGCGGGTCGATGTTGCCCTCGAACTCGCGGAAGATCTGGGAGTACTTCTTGCCGACGATGTTGGCCAGCACGTTGAGGCGGCCACGGTGGGCCATGCCGATGGTGACCTCGTCGAGCGTGGCCTCGGCCGCCGCCTCGCAGATCTCGTCGATCAGCGGGATCGTGGTCTCGCCGCCCTCCAGCGAGAACCGCTTCTGGCCGACGAACTTGGTCTGCAGGAACGTCTCGAAGGCCTCGGCCTGGTTGAGCTTGAGCAGGATCCGCAGCTGCTCCTCGCGCGGCGGCTTCTGGTGGGGCTGCTCCACGCGCTGCTGGATCCACTTGCGCTGGTCGGGATCCATGATGTGCATGTACTCGATGCCGACCGTGCGGCAGTAGGAGTCGCGCAGGATGCCGAGGATGTTGCGCATCTTCATGAAGCGCCGCTCGCCGCCGAACTCCCCGGTCGCGAACTCGCGGTCGAGGTCCCACAGCGTGAGCCCGTGGGACTCCACCTCGAGGTCGGGGTGGGAGCGCTGGCGGTACTCCAGCGGGTCGGTGTCGGCCATCATGTGGCCGCGCACGCGGTAGGCGTGGATGAGCTCGAGGATGCGGGCCTGCTTGCCGATCTCGTCGTCGTGCGACGTCGCGATGTCGTTGGACCAGCGGATCGGCTCGTAGGGGATGCGCAGCGCGCGGAAGATCGAGTCGTAGAACTCGTCGCCGCCGAGCAGCAGCTGGTGGACCCGGCGCAGGAACTCGCCGCTCTGCGCGCCCTGGATCACCCGGTGGTCGTAGGTCGAGGTCAGCGTCATCACCCGGCTGATCGCGTTGCGGGTGAGGCTGTCCTCCGACGCGCCCTGCCACTCCGGGGGGTACTCCATCGCGCCCACACCGATGATCGCACCCTGGCCCTTCATCAGCCGGGGGACGGAGTGGTTGGTGCCGATGGTGCCGGGGTTGGTCAGCGAGATGGTGGTGCCCTGGAAGTCCTCGACGGCCAGCTTGCCGTCGCGGGCCTTGCGCACCAGCGTCTCGTAGGCCGTCCAGAACGCAGCGAAGTCCATCGTCTCGGCGGCCTTGATCGACGGCACCAGCAGCTGGCGGGTGCCGTCGGGCTTGGGCAGGTCGATGGCGAGGCCGAGGTTGATGTGGGCCGGCTGGATCAGGTTGGGCTTGCCGTCGACGACGTCGAAGCCGACGTTCATCTCCGGCATCGAGCGCAGCGCCTTGACCAGGGCGTAGCCGATGATGTGGGTGAACGACACCTTGCCGCCGCGCGCCCGGGCGAGGTGGTTGTTGATGACGATCCGGTTGTCCCACAGCAGCTTGACCGGCACCGACCGCACCGACGTCGCCGTCGGCACGGACAGCGAGACGTCCATGTTCTGGGCGGTGCGGGCGGGGGCGCCGCGCAGCACGGTGTAGGTCGGCTCGTCGCTCGCCGCCGCGGGCGCGGCCGGCTTCGGGTCCTTCGCGACGGGGGAGGAGGTGCCGCGGGCGGGCTCGGCGGCCGTCGCCGCCGGCCGCGGCTTCGCGGTGGCCTTGGTGCTCGGCGCCGGCTTCTCGGCCGGCGTCGCCGGCTTGCTGTCCTGGGGCTCGCTCTTCTCGGCCGGAGCCTGCTGCGCGGCGGGCTTCTCGGGGGCGGCCTTCTTCTGCGCCGGCTTCTCGGCGGCCTTGCCGGTCTGCGTGGCCTCGGCCGGCCGGGCGGACGACGCCGGCGCAGCGGCGGCCCGCGGGGCGCTGCCGTTGGAGCCCCCGCCGGGGGCGCCGTGGGAGCGGAACCACTCACCCCACTCGGCCGGGACGCTGGACGGGTCGGCGGAGTACTGCTCGTACATCTCCTCGACCAGCCACTCGTTGGCGCCGAACTCGGCCGGAAGCTCGGCCGTGGGAGATGATTCGGGCTGTTCTGCTGACGGCACGACCTGCTTCGCCTCTTCCGATGTGGCGGGGGGACTAGATTCGGTGCTCAAGGCTAGTCGCACCGCGCGCCAAATGCAGGGCCCGTTCCTGGGATCGGGCAAGGTGTAGCGAGCACCACACGAAACGGAGTACGACGCGATGACGACGAGCGCGCGCCACGGGCGCCTCGCCAGGCGCGGCCCACGGCCGACCGCGAGCGCCGCGGTGACCCTCGCCGCCGGCCTGGTGCTGGGCCTCGGTGCCTGCACCAGCACAGGCGATTCGGAGCCCGCCGGGCCCGTCGAGACCAGCTCCGCACCGGCCGCGCCGCCGCTGCCCACGACCGTCAAGGTCGGCGTCGTCACCGGTCGCGTGGGCGGGGACGAGAAGAAGCGCGCTGTGAGCAACGTCACCCGCGCCGTCGACGGCTGGCTCGACGCGGCGTACGTCGGCGGCGGCTACCCGCGCGAGACCTTCGCCGACGCGTTCCCGCGCTTCACCAAGGGTGCTGCCGACGAGGCCGGACGCGACGTGATGCTGATGACCAACGCCGACCTCGGCCAGCAGATCGAGGGCGTGGTGCCGAAGATCCGGCGGGTCACCATCGACCTGCTGGGCGTCCGCGGGGTCGCGCAGGCCGCCACCGCCCGGGTCCGGCTGGTGTTCGTGACCGAGGGGGGCGTGGAGCGGCGGGTGACCGTCGCCGGGCGCCTGCGCCTGGTCCGCCAGCACCGGGTCTGGCGGGTGTTCGGCTACGACATCACCAAGGCCGACGTCCCGGCCGGTCGTGGCGCGACGGGGGCGGCCGGATGAGCGCGCGGCGACTACGACGGGGCCTGCGGCTGCTGTCGCTGGCGCTGGTGCTCGGGCTGCTGGCGGTGGCGCTGCCCGACAGCAGCCCCGCCCCGACCCAGGTGACGCTCGTCAAGGTCCGGGGCGCCGCCGGCGTCGACGTCAACCCCGACGTGGTGTGGATCCTCATGGTCGGCTCCGACGCCCGCCCGGGCGAGGACATGACCCGCACCCGTGGCGACGCGATCCAGCTGGTCGGCGTCGACACCCGCACCGGCGCGGCAGCCGCGATCGGCGTCCCCCGGGACTCGTGGGTCGACATCCCGGGCTACGGCTCCCACCGCGTCAACGAGGGCCTCTACTACGGTGGCCCCGAGCTGATGGGTCAGGCCGTCGGCAACCTGATCGGCATCCAGCCCGACTACGTCTTCGTGACCCGCTTCCCGTTCTTCGAGCAGCTGGTCGACGACATCGGCGGGATCACCGTCGACAACCCCTTCCCCTTCAGCGACAGCAACCTGAAGCCGGCCGGCTTCCCCGCCGGCAAGGTGCGGCTCAACGGCTACAACGCGATGGCGTTCTCCCGGATCCGCAAGACCCTGCCCAACGGTGACTTCGGTCGCTCCGCCAACCAGCAGCTCACCATGGTCGGGATCGCGCGCGAGATCCACGCCCATGCCGACCGGCCGGGGTTCCTCGAGGCGGGCGTCATGTCGGTGATGCGACACCTGGCGACCGACCTGCCCCCGGGTGAGCTCTTCCGGCTCGCCGCGGCCGCCGCTGCGGTCAAGCCCGGCCGGATCACCCACTGCGTCGTGCAGGGCGGGATCGGCTCCGTCGGGGCAGCGAGCGTGGTGTTCCCCGACACCGCCATGGCCCAGCGGCTCGGCGACCGGGCGCGGGACGACGCCACGCTGGAGTCCTGCGACTGAGCCCCCCGGCCTCGGCCAACCCCCGAGGGTGTCCCCCGACGGACGGCTGTGCCACGATTCAGGGGACGCGGGACTCCCTTCGACGCGAAAGCGAGCAACGCATGGACGGCTTCTGGGACTTCTTCTGGTTCACCTTCACCCTGTTCCTGATGGTGGCCTACCTGATGGTCCTCTTCAACGTGCTCATCGACCTGTTCCGGGACAAGTCGGTGTCCGGCGGCATCAAGGCGGTCTGGGTGTTCTTCCTGATCTTCCTGCCGGCGCTGACCGCGCTGGTCTACCTCATCGTGCGGGGCAACGGCATGGCGGAGCGTTCGATGGCGCAGATGGCGGCCGCGAAGGCCGACACCGACGCCTACATCCGTGACGTCGCCGGCTCCTCGCCGTCCGACCAGATCGCCCAGGCCCACCAGCTGCTCTCCTCCGGCGCCATCACCCAGGAGGAGTTCGACACGCTGAAGGCCAAGGCGCTCGCCTGACGGCCGGGCAGGAGACGGTCGTGGATGTCAGACACGCCCCGAGCGACCTGCTGGTGATCGGCTTCGCCGGGGAGACCGTGCCCCAGTCGGTGCGCGACCACCTCGACGCTGCGCTGCAGTCGGGTGTGGTGCGCCTGCTCGACCTGCTCGCGGTGACCCGCGACGCCGACGGCGCGGTGCGGCTGGTCGAGCGCGAGGAGCTCGACCCCCGCTTCGGCGACCTCGACGTCCCCGAGCAGGGGCTGGTCGGGGAGGACGACGTCATGGACGCCGCCGAGGACCTCGACCCGGGCCAGACGGCCCTGGTCGTGCTCCTCGAGCACGTCTGGGCCCGCGAGCTGACCGCCGCGGTCCGCACCGAGGGCGGCGAGCTCCTGGCCGCCCACCGGATCCCGGCGGCCGTCCTCGACGAGGTCGAGGACGCCGCCGCCGACTGAGCGCTTCGGCGCGAGAGGACGAGACGACATGAGACGAGTCGGACGACCCGGACTGATCGGGACCGCTGCCCGCACCGCCGTCATCGCCGGCACCGCCCAGGCGGTCTCCGGCAACGTGGCGCGCCGCCAGCAGCAGCGGTACGCCGCCCAGCAGGCGCCCCCGCAGGAGGCGGCCCCGCCGCCCCCGGCCGCGGCACCGCCACCGGCCGCCGCGGCACCCCCGCCGGCAGCCGCGGCCCCGGCAGCCGGCGGCGGCAACGACGTCGTGGCGACGCTGGAGCGGCTGGCGGCCCTGCACGCCTCGGGCGCGCTGACGGATGCGGAGTTCGCGGCCGCGAAGGCGGCGGCGCTCGGCTGAGACGGCCATCCGGCCGGGCACCGAGGTGGCCGGCCTGAAGGTGGCCGGGCATGAGGATGGGGCGCCTCCGGCAGTGTGCTGGTTCAGGACATTGGAATGGGGTGTCTCACGACATCGGAATAGGTCTGTCTCAGGTCATCGGCATGGCATCCCCATCGTCCCGGCTGCCGGGTTCGAGGCTGCGAGGTGTCGAAACGTCGCCTCGTGATCACCGCTGTCCTGGCCGGTCAATCCCAATCCGAAGTCGCCCGCACCTACGGCGTGACCCAGGGCTGG
>JAUILS010000123.1 GCA_030432975.1 Actinomycetes bacterium | reverse complement strand
GTGGCGGCGTTCGACGGCCAGATCGGCCAGGCGGCGTACGCCGCGTCGAAGGGCGGCCTGGTCGGGCTGACGCTGCCCGTGGCACGCGACCTGGCCGCGGCGGCGATCCGGCTCACCACGGTCGCGCCCGGGCTGATCGACACCCCGATCTACGACTTCGCCGAGGACGCCGAGGAGTTCAAGGCCACGCTCGGCGAGAGCGTGCTGTTCCCGCGGCGGCTGGGTCGGCCCGACGAGCTCGCGTCGATGGTCGTCGAGTGCCTGACCAACACCTACATGAACGGCGAGGTCGTCCGGGTCGACGGCGGGATCCGGATGCCTCCCAAGTGAGCCGCTGACGTCGTCCGGCGCGGGTCGTGTGCCTGAGCCGTCGTGGTCCCCGCGGGGGCCAGGCACACAACCCCCCTCGAACGACGGGGACGCGGCCTCCTCGCTCAGGGCCGCCAGTCGGTGAGGTCCAGGCGGCAGTCGGCGCGCCCGGCTCCGGCCTCCACCAGCCGCGCGTTGGGTTGGTCGACCTGCTCGACCCAGGCCCGCGCCGCGTCGGGTGACTTGCCGAACTCCACGTGCCGCGCGACCAGCCGCTCCACCCGCAGCCCCTCCTCGGCCGTCACGAACCACACGGCGTCGAGCGCCGCCCGGGCCGCCCGCCACTCGGCAGTGTCGAGGAGCAGGTAGTTGCCCTCGGTGACGATCGTCGTGGCCTCCGGCGGCACCGGGATCGCGCCGGCCAACGGCTGCTCGAGGTCGCGTTCGAAGCCGGGCGCCATCACGGTCTCGCCGGCGGCGGGTGGCCGCCGCAGCCGGGCCAGCAGGGCGGCGTACCCCCACCCGTCGAACGTCTCCGGCGCCCCCTTGCGGTCCAGGACCCCGCGCCGCCGCAGCTCGACGTCGGCCAGGTGGAAGCCGTCCATCGGCACCACCACCGCCCGCGCCATCGACGCGACCGCGGTGGCGAGCGTGGACTTGCCGGCGCCGGGCGCGCCGACGATGCCGAGCAGCCGCCGGTGCTGCCCGCCCGTCGGGGGCGGAAGCGCGTCGGCCAGCAGCGTGCGGAGCTCTCGCCCGTCGGGCGACACGCGTACGACGTCCATGCGCCGCATCCTGCCAGTCCGCGCGACCACCGCGGGGGTTGCCGTCGGGGCCCACTTCCGCGGGCGGATGGTGTCTCCTGCCGTGCCCGGGACGCGCGGAGGTCACCGCCAGGGCGCGGGAGTGGGCAGACGGCGGTGACTCCGGACGGGCCTTGACGACGGGTCCGGCGTGGGCTAATTTAACGAGAGAGTTAATTAACAAGGAGCGCAAACAGTGGCCGACGACGACCAGCTGTCCAGGGTCTTCGCGGCGTTGGCGGACCCCACCCGCCGGCAGATGCTCGAGCGCCTCGGGCAGGGCACGCTGACGGTGTCCGAGCTGGCCGAGCCGTTCCCGATCAGCCTCCCGGCGGTGTCGCGTCACCTCAAGGTCCTCGAGGAGGCGGGGCTCGTCAGCCGAGACCGCCGGGCGCAGTGGCGGCCGAGCTCCCTGCGCGGGGAGTCCCTCGCCGAGGCCCGCGCCTGGATGGACACCCTGCTCGGCCGCTGGGACCACCGGCTCGACCGGCTGGCCGCCCACCTCGAGTCCCGACGTACGCCGGCCGGCTCGGCGGCCGCCCCGGCCACCGCACCCGCACCCTCCACCCGAAGGAAGTCCCGATGAGCGACCTGCCCGAGATCCACATCAGCCGCTACTTCGACGCCCCGCCCGCCGAGGTCTACCAGGCCTTCGTCGACCCCGAGCAGCTGGCGCAGTGGTTCGGCCCGCTGGCCTACCACTGCCCGGTGGGCGACATCGACATCGACGCCCGCCCGGGCGGGCACTGGCGGCTCACGATGGTCGCCAACCACGACCACGACCAGCGGAGCCCTCTCGACACCACCTTCGTCGAGGTCGTCGAGGACCAGCTGCTCGTCGGCTACGAGATCGTCACCGGCTTCCCCGGGCTGCCCGACGGCAGCAAGGTCACCATGACCGTCGAGCTGCGCTCGGAGGGCGACGGCACCCGGCTGGAGCTGCGGCAGGGCCCCTTCTCCGAGGCCATCGTCGACCACGCCTCGGCCGGGTGGGGGCAGTCGTTCCACAAGCTCGACGGGCTGCTCGCGACGCCGGCGCCGTTCCGCCCGGGCGGCTCCGCGTAGCCCCGAGGCACACTTCCGCGGGGTTGTGGGGACTCCTGCGGCGGTCGAGCCCCGCGGCAGTGCCCCCACGACCGCGGCAGTGCCCCCAGCCCCGCGGCAGTGCCCCCAGCCCCGCGGCAGTGCCCCCACGACCGCGGCAGTGCCCCCAGCCCCGCGGCAGTGGCCACCCGAGCCACCGGGCCGGGCTAGGCGCGGACCCGCGCCGAGGTGGGGTCGTAGAACGGCCGCAGCGACACCTCGGCGGCGTGCCGGACCCCGGCCACGTCGACCTCCCATGAGCCGTCGGCCAGCCAGTCGGCGGTGACGAGGCCGGACCCCGCCGACACGAACGCCAGCGCCACCGACGACCCGACCGCCCAGCCGTACGACGCCGCGCGCACGTAGCCGACCGGCTCGCCGGAGCGATAGACGACCTCCGCGTGGTAGAGCAGCGGCTCGGGGTCGACCAGGCGGAGCTGCACCAGCCGCTGGGTCATCCCGCCGCGCGCGGCGTTGGCCTCTCGCCGAGCCGACAGCGCGGCCTTCCCGCGGAACTCGGTGTCCCAGGCGACGGCGAAGCCCAGCCCGACCTCCAGCGGGCAGTCGGTGTTGTCGATGTCGTGGCCGAAGTCGCGGTAGCCCTTCTCCATCCGCAGCGACGCCAGCGCCTTCAGCCCCACCGGCGCGACGCCCGCCGCCGAGCCGGCGGCCAGCACGGCGTCGTAGACGGCGAGCGCGTCCTCCGCGGCGACGTACAGCTCGTAGCCCAGCTCGCCGAGATAGGTGATCCGTGCGCACAGGACCTCGACGCCCGCGACCTCGATCCGTCGTGCGGTGCGGAACGGCCACGCCTCCGTCGACAGGTCGGCGGGCGTCAGCTCGCCCAGCAGCTCGCGAGACCGCGGGCCCTGGACGTTGAGCTGCGCCAGCTCGGCGGTCACGTCGCGCACCGTCGCCTCGGCCGCGCCGATGCCGCGGCGCAGCTGGTCGAGGACCGCCCCGGCCGCGGTGTCCGAGGCGACGACGAGGAACCGCTCGGCGGCCAGCTTGGTCACGGTCAGGTCGGCGGTGATCCGGCCGTCGTCGTCGAGCCACTGGGTGTAGGTGATCGTCTCGGCCGGACCGTCGACGGCGCCGGCCGACAGGTGGTCGAGCACCCGGCCGGCGTCGGGGCCCTCCACGGCGTACTTCGCCATGAACGACATGTCCATCAGCCCGACGCCCTCGCGCACGACCCGGTGCTCCTCGCGCCACCGCTCGAACCACGGTGCGACGCCCCAGGTGGGGGTCGCCTCGGGCGCGACGCCGGGACCGGCGAACCAGTCGGCGCCCTCCCAGCCCGACACCTCGCGCATCAGCCCGCCGGCGGCGACGAGCCGCTCGTGCACGGGCGAGAGCAACGCGTCGCGCGCGGTGTGCAGCTGCTTGCCCGGCGTGTGGGCGGCGTACACGGTCCCGAGGATCTCGGTGGTGCGGGCGGCGCGGTAGTCGTCGTCGGCCTGGTACGCCGCGAAGCGGCGCACGTCGAACCCGGTGACGTCGACGTCGGGCCGCCCGCCGACGATCCAGTGCGCGACGACCCGGCCGAGCCCGCCGGCGGACAGCACACCGACGGAGTTCATGCCCGCAGCCACGAAGTAGCCGCGGATGCCGGGGGCCTCGCCGACCGCCGGCGCGAGGTCGGGCGTGAACGACTCCGGACCGCAGAAGAAGGTGCGGAGGCCGACCTCCAGCGTCACCGGCACCCGCGCCATCGCGGTCTCCAGGAACGGCGCCATCCGGTCCCAGTCGGGCGGCAGCGTGCCGAAGGAGAAGTCGCCCGGGATGCCCTCGACCCGCCACGCGGCGGCGCGCGGCTCGAACAGCCCGACCATCATCCCGCCGCCCTCCTCGCGGTAGTAGCCGTGCGACGCCGGGTCCTCGAAGATCGGCGCGTCGGGGTCCATCCCGTCGATGGTGTCGGTGATCAGGTAGTAGTGCTCGGCCGCCTGGTTGGGCACCACCAGGCCGCTCGCCGCCGCGAGCTCGCGAGCCCACATGCCGGTGGCGTTGACGACGTACTCGCACTCGATGTCGCCGGCCGTCGTGCGGACGCCGGTCACCTCGCTCACCTGTCCGGCCTGGCGGGTCGTCACCTCCTCGACCGCGACGCCCTCGACGATCCGTACGCCGCGCTGCCGGGCGCCCTTGGCGAGCGCCGCGGTGAGGTCGACCGGGTTGACCCGGCCGTCGCCGGGCACGTGGAAGCCGGCGAGCAGGTCGTCGGTGACCGCCCAGGGGAACAGCTCGCTCATCTCGCGCGGGGAGATCTCGTGGACCTCCAGCCCCAGGTGACGCTGGAAGGCGGCGACCCGGCGGTACTCCTCCAGCCGGTCGGCGTCCGCCGCCGCCTCGATCAGCCCCACGGGCTTGAACCCGGTCGCCTGGCCGGTCTCCTCCTCCAGGCGCGCGTAGAGGTCGCGGGAGTAGAGGCGGATGCCGGTGTTGGTCTCCGAGGTGGAGCCGAAGCAGGTCATCAGCCCGGCGGCGTGCCAGGTGGTGCCCGAGGTCAGCCGGTCGCGCTCGAGCAGCACCACGTCAGTCCAGCCCTCGTGGGCGAGGTGGTAGGCGATCGAGGCGCCGATGACGCCGCCCCCGATGACGACGACACTGGCACGGGCGGGGAGGTCACCGGGGTTCACGGCGACACGCTAGCGCCGCCGGGGTGTCGGGTGGTGAGTGCCTCCGAGGAGCCAATCCCGGCCTTTTCGGCCCGGAAACCCGGTTTTGGCTCCTCGGAGGCGCGAAGTCCTCAGCCCGAGCGCCCCAACAGCGCCAGCACGCGGGTCTGCTCGTCGGCGCCGGCGGGGGCGTCGAGGGCCGGCTTGCAGATGCCCTCGGCATAGAGCTGGTCGCCGAAGCCGGCGAGCGCCCCCTCGACGAAGGACCGCTCGGCGTCGCTCCAGGCCACCTCCTGGCCCACCGCCCGGCCGAGGTCCCATCGGTGCACGACCAGGTCCCAGCCGTAGAAGTCGCGCAGCGTGTCGGCCAGCGTGGTCGGCCCGAAGTAGCCGTCGTACGGCGTCGTGGCGAACGCCTCGTCGGCCAGCACGTCGCGGACGGCGGCGTCGTGGGCCGCCCAGCGCTCCGCGGGGGAGCCCTCGGGCGGGTCGGGAAGCGCCGCCCCGCGCTCGGCGAGGAAGTGCCGCTGGGTGTCGATGACGTGCTGGACGACGTCGGCGGCGGTCCAGTCGTCGCAGGGACTCGGGTCGTCCCAGCGGTCCGCGGGGACGGCGGCGACGAGGGCGGTGAAGGTGTCGGCGTTGGCGAGGTGGTCGGCGATGCGCTGGTCCATGCGGCCGATCGTGCCGGGCCGACTGTCGGCGTGGCTTGAAAGAATCCGACACATGGCCAGCGACGACCGGGTCGAGCCCGGGCATCTCCGCGACGCCGCGGGGTTCTCGCCGCCGATCGACCGGTTCGCCGCGTCGCCGGCGGTGGCCGACCTGGCGCGCCGCTTCTGGGTGCCAGTGTGGTCGCTCCCGCCGGGGGAGACCTCGGTGCAGCGGGTGCTGCAGTACCCCGTCTGCCAGCTGGTCGTGGCCCCCGACTACGCGCGGCTCGTCGGTCCGCGGGTCGGCATGTCCACCCGCGAGCTGGCCGGCAGCGGCTGGGCGCTCGGGGCGATGCTGCAGCCGGCCGCCGGGGCGCTGCTCCTGGGCGCGCCCATGCGCACGCTCGTCGACCGCGACGTCGACCTGGTCGACGTGGTCGCCCTCGACGGCGCCGCCCTCGCCGACGACTGCCGGCGGCTGCTCGGCGACGACCCGGCGGACACCACTGCCCAGCGGGCGGCGGCCGGGCTGGTCGAGGATGCGCTGAGCGCGCTGCTGCCCGTCGACGAGGAGGGGCTGCTGGTCAACGCGCTCGTCTCCTGGGTCGAGGAGCGGCCCGAGGTCGCCCGCGTGGGAGAGCTGTGCGACCGGTTCGCGATGTCCGAGCGGTCGCTGCAGCGGCTCTGTGCGCGCCGGGTCGGGCTCTCGCCGAAGTGGCTGATCCAACGGCGTCGGCTGCACGAGGCGGCCGGCCGCCTGGCCGACCCCGAGCGGCCCGGCCTGACCGAGCTGGCGGCGACCCTCGGCTACGCCGACCACGCCCACTTCGCCCGCGACTTCCGGGCCGTCACCGGCCTCACCCCGGGGGAGTACGCCGCCGAGCCCCGGCCGGTGTCGGGTTAAGCGTTCGCGCCGATCACCGCGGGCCGCCTACCCTGGACGTCGTATGACGAACGCATCCACCCCCGACTTCGACCTCTCCGCCGAGCTCGACGCGACCCGCGGCTGGGACGACTCGGGCGACTCCGACATCGACCTCGACGACGGCTTCGAGAGCGGCTACGCCGAGGAGTCCGACCTCGGCGAGGACCCCGAGGTCACCACCGGCGACCAGGACCTGGCCGAGCGCTACGCGCTGCGCCGGGTGGCCGGGCTGTCCACCGAGCTCCACGACATCACCGAGGTCGAGTACCGCCAGCTCCGCCTCGAGCGGGTCGTCCTGGTCGGCGTCTGGACCGAGGGCACGGTCACTGATGCCGAGAACCACCTCGCCGAGCTGGCGCTGCTCGCCGAGACGGCCGGTTCCGAGGTGCTCGACGCGATCTACCAGCGGCGCAGCTCGCCCGACCCGGCGACGTACGTCGGCCGCGGCAAGGTCGAGGGGATCCGCGAGATCGTGCAGGCGACCGGCGCCGACACCGTGATCTGCGACGGCGAGCTGGCGCCGAGCCAGCTGCGCAACCTGGAGGACCGGCTCAAGGTCAAGGTGGTCGACCGGACCGCGCTGATCCTCGACATCTTCGCCCAGCACGCGAAGTCCAAGGAGGGTCAGGCGCAGGTCGAGCTCGCGCAGCTGACCTACATGAAGCAGCGTCTCCGCGGCTGGGGCGGCAACCTGTCCCGTCAGGTCGGCGGCCGGGTCGCCGGCGGCGCCGGCATCGGCGGTCGCGGCCCCGGTGAGACCAAGATCGAGACCGACCGCCGGCGGATCAACACCAAGATCGCCAAGCTGCGCCGCCAGCTCGCCGCCATGAAGGGCACCCGCGACGTCAAGCGTCAGGAGCGGCGTCGCCACCACGTGCCGAGCGTGGCGATCGCCGGCTACACCAACGCCGGCAAGTCGTCGCTCCTCAACCGGCTGACCGGCGCCGGCGTGCTCGTCGAGGACGCGCTGTTCGCGACGCTCGACCCGACGACGCGGCGCACCACGACCGCCGACGGCCGGGTCTACACCATGAGCGACACCGTCGGCTTCGTGCGCCACCTGCCGCACCAGCTGGTCGAGGCGTTCCGCTCGACGCTGGAGGAGGTCGCCGACGCAGACCTGGTGCTCCACGTCGTCGACGGCTCCCACCCCGACCCCGAGAGCCAGATCGCCGCGGTGCGCGAGGTGTTCGCCGAGATCGGCGCGTCCGAGGTGCCCGAGATCATCGTGATCAACAAGGCCGACCTCGCCGACCCGCTCGCGGTCGCCCGGGTGCGGCAGCGCGAGCCCCACTCGGTGGTGGTGTCCGCCAAGACCGGTGAGGGCATCGACGAGGCGCTCGCGATGGTCGAGGGCGAGCTGCCCCGCCCGGGCGTGGAGTTCTCGGCGCTGGTGCCCTACGACCGGGGCGACCTGATCAACCGACTCCACCAGCGGGCCGAGATCGACGCCCTCGAGCACACGGCCGACGGCACGATGGTCCGCGGCCGCGCCCACCCCGACCTCGCGGGCGAGCTGGCGTCGTACGCCGTGTGAGGGGGGTTGATGCTTCACCATGCTGAGTGGTCGAAGCTGCACGGAGCACGCTCGGTGGGTCGTGCCATGTGTGCACTGACCTACCCAGCATGGTGAAGCATCAGCCCCCCGCCAGCGCCGAGGCGAACGACGGCACCAGCGGGAGGTCCTCGACCAGCAGCGCCTGATAGGCGTGGTAGACGTCGGGCTTGCCGGGCCACACCGTGGCGGCCGGCCGGTTGTCGGTGTCGAGCTCGTGGTGCCACGAGCCGAGGTCGTGGTCGACCAGGTGGGCGTCGGCGTAGGCCCACCACCGCGCGACATCGTCGGCGTAGCGGGCCTCGCCGGTGACCTTGCGCAGCGCCTCGGCCGCGCCGACCGCCTCGCAGAGCACCCAGTGCATCCGCTGGCGTACGACGGCGTGCCCGGCCCAGTCGGTGGTGTAGACGAAGCCGTCGGCGCCGTCCGCCGCCCAGCCGTCGTCGACCGCCCGGTCGTAGAGCGCGACGGCCGCCTCGCGCAGGCCCGCCGGAGCCGCGTCGGGAAGGGACCTCTCGACGGCCAGCAGCAGCCGCGCCCATTCCAGGCCGTGACCGACGGTCGCGCCGTAGGGCCGGAACGGATGCGCCGGCTGGTCGCGGTGGTGCTCGAGCATCGGCTCCCACGCGGGCGTGAAGTGCTCGGGGATCCGCCATTCGTTGGCGGCCGCCCAGCCGGCGACGCGCTCCGCGATCCGGGCGGCCCGCGTGTGCCACGCCGCCTCGCCGGTGACGTCGCCGGCCGCGAGGTAGGCCTCGACCGTGTGCATGTTGGCGTTGACGCCGCGGTAGTCGTCGAGCGTCGCCCAGCGGCGGTCCCACTCCTCCAGCGACAGCCCGGCGTCGTCGTCCCAGAAGCGGTCCCGCGACACCGCCAGGGCATCGGCCAGCAGCTCGGAAGCGTCCGGTACGCCGGCCGCCGCCGCCGAGCAGGCGGCCAGCACGACGAAGGCGTGGCCGTAGGCCTGTTTCGCGGCCTCGAGCGGCCCGCGGGGGTCGACCGCGGCGAACCACCCGTCGTACTCCTGGTCGCGGAGCGGCCCGAGCAGGGACCGGACGCCGTGGGCGGCGAGGTCTCCCAGCCGATCCACACCCGGACCGCCGGGCTCGGCCGCGATCGCGCCGAGCGCCGCCACGTGGGTCATCCGGCAGCTGATCCACAGCTCGACCGGCCTGGCCTCGTCGAGGCCGCCGTCCTCGCGGAGGTAGCCGAAGCCCAGGGGGTGCCGGGCGCCGGTCAGGAAGCGCAGCAGGGAGGCGCGCTGGCTGGCGCGCCAGTCGGGTGAGCCGGGGGTCACCCCGTCATCCTGGCACCTCGCGGACGCGTCGGCAGCGGACTAGACACCCGGCAGGGGGAGCGGGACCGCCGCAAGCGATCTGCCGATTCCGCCACGGGGCGGCCCGCGCCCACCTACGCTGACCGGGACCCTTGCAGAGCCACGCCATGGGGGAGGATCCGTGACTTCACTGCGAGCACCGGCGCGACCGCGTCAGGTGACCTTCGTCGGTCCCTTCGGGGTCGGCAAGACCACCGCGGTGGTCACCGTCTCCGACACCTCGGTCACCACGACCGACGTCGCCAGCACCGCCA
>JAUILS010000350.1 GCA_030432975.1 Actinomycetes bacterium | reverse complement strand
GGCAGCGCGGTCAGGGTGAGCCGGGTGACGGTGCCGCCCAGCTCCTCGACGCGGCCGGTGAGCCAGCGGAGATAGATCGGCATCTCGATCACCGGAGCCGTGAACGACCAGCCGGCCGGGAAACCGGCCGGCATCCGGTCGCTCGACGTCAGGTCGGGCACGGCATCGGCCCACCACGGGCGCGGCGCCGGCTCCCGGAACGCCTCGGTGCCCCGTCGCAGCACGATCCCGGCCGCCGGCTGGTCGCGGGCAAGCTCGGCGAAGACGGCGTACGACGTCGCGCCCCAGCCCAGCACCCGCTCCCGCGGCTCGGCGAGGTAGGGGTACCAGATCGCGGCCGCGGCGGCCGAGGTCGTCTCCAGCGGCCGCTCGCGCGCCAGCACGTCGACCCGGTGGCCGGCCTCGAGCAGGCGCACCGCGCAGGACAGCCCGACGACACCCGCGCCGACGACGGTGACCCGGGCCATGGCGTGCGGTCAGGCGCCGGCGACCCGCGGCGCCGTGGGGTCCTCGCCCTCGCCGGCCTGCTCGCGGGCGACGTACTCCTCGATGTCCTCGAGGTCGTCGGTGTTGCGGCTCACGACGGCCAGCAGGTCGCTCATCGTGGCGACCTCCTCGACCTGCTCCTTGATGAACCACTGCATGAACTGCTCGGAGGCGAAGTCGGACTCCTCGCGCGCGATCCGGAGCAGCCCGTTGATCTGCTCGGTGACCCGCTTCTCCTGCTCCAGGGCCAGGGCGACCGGCGCGACCACGTCGGCGAACGACCCCTCGGGAGCCTCGATCGCCGGGATCGACACGTCGGCGTCGCTGTCGAGGAGGTACTGAACCATCATCATCGCGTGGTCGCGCTCCTCGAGCGCCTGGCCGTAGAAGAACGCCGCCATCTGCGGCATCGTCAGCGCGTCGTAGTGGATCGCACAGGCGAGGTACTGGTTGTGGGCGGCCAGCTCGTTGCCGATCTGCACGTTGAGCTGGTCGACGAAGCGGGACGCGGGCACCGGGCCTCCTGCCGGGACGGCTCGCGGCTCAGGCCGCGAGCTTCTTGGTCTTGACGAGCTTGCGCCTCTTGACCGTATACCCCTCGGGCAGCGTGCCTTCCTTCAGCATCCGGATCGGGCACCGACCGCAGCGCGGGCGGTCGTTGCAGCACTTCGACTTCGGCTTCCGCTGCTTGCCCACGCCGAGGAGGGTAGCAGGCAAGACTTAGGTGTGCCTAACCTTGGTCCCGCAGGGCGGAACGGCGCTCAGCCCAGGTCGTGCGCCGCGCGGATCACGTCGACGATGCCGTCCATGATCTCGGTGAGGCCGAAGTCCTTGGGCGTGTAGACAGCGGCCACGCCGCGCTCGCGCAGCAACCGGGCGTCGGCGTCGGGGATGATCCCCCCGACCACCACCGGTACGTCGTCCAGGCCGGCCGCCCGGAGCCCGTCGAGGACCGCCGGCACCAGCTCCATGTGGGAGCCGGACAGGATGGACAGCCCGACGCAGTGCACGTCCTCGGCCACGGCGGCCGCGACGATCTGCTCGGGAGTGAGCCGGATGCCCTGGTAGACCACCTCGAAGCCGGCGTCGCGGGCCCGCACGGCGACCTGCTCGGCGCCGTTGGAGTGGCCGTCGAGCCCCGGCTTGCCGACCAGCAGCCGCAGCCGACCGCCCAGCTCCTCGCCGGTGGTCCGCACCCGGTCGCGCACCCGCGCCAGCTCGGCGCCGGCTTCGGCGACGCCCACGGCGCCGCTGACCCCGGTGGGGGCGCGGTACTCGCCGAACACCTCGCGCAGCGTGCCGGCCCACTCC
>JAUILS010000349.1 GCA_030432975.1 Actinomycetes bacterium | reverse complement strand
CCGCGCCTGGCCATTTCGTCGATGGTGGGCTGGGCGACGGTGCGCACCACCTCGTCCACGAGGCCCTCGGGCGCCCACGGCAGCGGGCTGTAGGCGCCCATGCCGCCGGTGTTGGGTCCCTCGTCGCGGTCGTAGGCGCGCTTGAAGTCCTGGGCGGGCTGCAGTGGCACGACCGTGGTGCCGTCACAGATGCAGAAGAGGCTGACCTCGGGCCCGTCGAGGAACTCCTCGACGACCACGGGGTTGCCGTCGGCGAAGACCGAGGTGCCGTGGTCGAGCGCCTCGTCGAACGAATCGGTGACGACGACTCCCTTGCCGGCCGCGAGGCCGTCGTCCTTGACGACGTGGGGGGCGCCGAACTCCGCGAGCGCGGCCGTCAGCTCCTCGACGGTGGTGCAGGTCGCGGCCCTGGCGGTCGGGACGCCTGCCGCCGCCATGACCTCCTTCGCGAACGACTTCGAGCCCTCGAGCCTGGCGGCTGCGGCCGACGGGCCGAACACCGGGATGCCGCGCTCGCGCACCTCGTCGGCGACGCCGGCGACGAGCGGGACCTCGGGGCCGACGACCAGGAGCTCGGCCCCCAGGTCCTCGGCGAGGTCGGCGACGCTAGCGGGGTCCGCGATGTCGGCCGAGTGCAGGGTGACGGGGTTGCCGTCCACGGTCGTGAGCTCGGCCATGCCCGGGTTGCCAGGGGCGACGTCGAGCTCGGTCACGAGCGGGTCGAGGCACAGGGAGCGGGCGAGGGCGTGCTCTCGCGCGCCGCTGCCGAGGAGGAGGATCTTCACGCCTCCGAGTCTATCGAGGCGGTGCCGTCGACCCTCGCGTGACGAGCTCGGGGACGGGCAGCGCGCTGCCGGAGACGAGCAGGTCGGCGGCCGTTCCGTCGCCGAGCGTGCGGCCCAGCGCGGCGGCCACGCGCGCCGCGGCGCTGCGCGCGGATGCGTCGACCGGCTGGCGCACGGTGGTGAGGCCCGGTACCAGCAGCGCGGACACCCGGACGTCGTCGACGCCCACGATCGAGAGGTCGGCGGGAACCGCGACCCCGGCATCGGCGGCGCCCGCGATCAGCATCGCCGCGACCTCGTCGTTGTACGCGCAGACGCCGGTCGCGACAGCGGCGAGCCGCGTGACGGTCGCCGCGGCGTCGGCACGGGAGGCGGGCACGGCGACCGTCGCCGGAGCCTCGAGCCCGTGCTCCTCGCACACCTCGGCCGCCCCTGCCCTGCGGGGCTCGGAGAAGAACGCGAGCCTGTCGTCATCGGGAGTCGCGACGGCGATCTTGACGTGGCCCAGGGCGACGAGATGCTCGGCCTGGACGCGACCGCTCAGCCGCTGCACCTCGGCCCCGTACGCGCGGGGGCCGTCGCCGGCACCGGACATCGGCAGCAGGGCGACCCCGGCATCGGCCAGCGAAGCCGCCTCGGCGGCGGGGATCTCATGGTCGGCAAGCACGGCGGCCGGCGTGACGGCCGACCACAGGGACGAGGTCTCCAGATCGGCGCCGCCGGGGTGCACGAGCAGGGTGAGGCCGTAGCGCTGCAGCTCGCGGGCGAGGGCGTCGGTGCTGGCGGTGAGCGTCTCGGAGCCGGGCCAGTCGGGCATCAGGGCGAGCACGAGGTCGGACGTGCCGCGCCGCAGGGTGCGCGCGGCGGCGGACGGGCGGTAGCCCAGCTCCGATGCGGCGGCTCGCACGCGCTCCCGGGTGGCCTCGGGGATGGTCTGGCCCTGGGTGTCGTTGAGGACGTAGCTCACCGTGGCGCGGGAGACGCCGGCGAGCCTGGCGACATCGCTCGAAGTCGGACG
>JAUILS010000348.1 GCA_030432975.1 Actinomycetes bacterium | reverse complement strand
ACCCGAGAGCGACCGGACGTCGGCCGACGACGGCGATGCCGAGACCGACGAGGCGGAGGCGTTCGTGCCCCCGCAGCCGCCGCCCGTGCCGCTGCCCCGTGGGCCGCGGCTGGCCGCCTGGGGCGGGGTCCTGCTGGGCCCCCTGCTGATGCTGCTGGCCGCGCTGACCCGGGTCACCCTCCCGCCGGTCGTGGGGCTGGCCGTGGTGGCGTGGGTCGTGGGCGGCTTCGCCTACCTCGTCGCGACGATGCCGCGCGGGCCGCGCGACCCCGGCGACGACGGGGCGGTCGTCTAGCGGCTCGCCCCGGGCGTTGCTCCTAGCCCTGCAGGCGGGGAGCGGTGCCGAGCGGGCCGTTGGCGATCGCCCACCGGCCGGGACGCAGCGTGGCGCGGGCCAGCGCCGCGGCCCCGACCAGGCCGGCCTCCGGGCCGAGCTGCGCCTGGTGCACCGGCGGGACGACGCGGTGCGACGCCCCCACCAGCGAGGAGGACATCTCCTCGCGCGCGGGCCCCAGCAGCAGGTCGCCGGCGTCGGAGACGCCACCGCCGACCACGACGCAGTCGGGGTCGAACGCCGCGACCAGGTTGGCGATGCCGACGCCGAGCCACCGGCCGACCTCGTCGAAGGCCGCGCGCGCCAGGGCGTCGCCGGCCACGGCCGCGTCGGTCACCATCGGGCCGGTGATCTGCTCGGGGTCGCCCCCGGAGGCCTCCCGGAGGACGGTCTCCTCCTGGTCGATCCGGGCCCGCACGAAGCGCACCAGGGCGTTGCCGGAGGAGTACTGCTCCCAGCAGCCGGTGCCGCCGCACTCGCACGGCAGCCCGTCCGGCACGACCTGCATGTGCCCGAACTCCCCCGCCATCCCGTTGCGGCCGCGGTGCACCGCGCCGTCGAGCAGGATCGCGCTGCCGATGCCGGTGCCGAGGGTGATCATCAGCGCGGAGTGGGTGCCGCGCGCGGCGCCGTACGTCCACTCGCCGACGGCGGCGCAGTTGGCGTCGTTGTCGAGGACCACCGGGGCGCCCCACCGTTGCTGCAGGTGGGCCCGCACGGGCTCACCGCGCCACGGGAGGTGCGGGGCGAACATCACCCGCTCGCCGGCCTGGTCGACGAAGCCGGCGGCGGCCACGCCGACCGCCGCGATCGGGGCTCCGTCGGCGACGTCGAGCACCGCCTCGACCAGGGCGTCCTCGACCACGGCAGGCTCGACCAGCCGCCCGGGCGTCGAGCGCCGGGCGGTCGCCACCACGTGGCCGTTGCTGGTGACGACGCCGGCCAGCACCTTGGTGCCGCCCACGTCGACCCCGATGTAGAGCCCCCGCTTCTTCAGCCTCGGGGGTCGCTTCGCCGCCTGCCTCATGGAGGCTGATCCTAGGGGTCAGTCGCTGAGCACCGGGACCAGCGGGCCGTTGGGGTCGAGGATCACGCCGGCCTGGGCGGCCCCGGCGGCGGGCAGCGCCTTCTTGTTGAAGAACACCACGTGCATCGACACCACCTTGTTGCTCTGGATGTCGGTGCCGTTCATGGTCGTGTCCGGCGTGCCGTCGGTGAACAGCTGGCTGTTGTACGACGACTCGTTGGCCTCGGAGGTGATGAAGCACGGCCGGATGTCGGTGATGGAGTAGTGGCTGCTGCCTCCCGTGCTCGGGTCGACCGAGATCACCGGCACGTAGCAGAACCGGGGCGAGTTGTAGATCTCCGGGTCCAGCACGGCGCCGCCGCTGTAGCTCGGCGACGCGATCTCGGCGATGGTCATCGCCGGGTTCGTCATGAAGCAGGTCAGCACGTCGTCGTTGAGCGACCGCCCCAGC
>JAUILS010000122.1 GCA_030432975.1 Actinomycetes bacterium | reverse complement strand
GGGTGATCAGCGAGATCCGCACGCCGAGGTCGCGCACCCGCCCGGCCTTGTCGGCGAAGAGCGCGTCCTCCTCCTCGCGTCGGCCGAACAGCTTCAGCAGCATCGCGCCGCCGACGTTGAACCGCTCGGTCATCACGTTGCCCATGTCGGCGTTGCCGTCCATCTGCTCGCGCGTCAGCCCGGCCAGGCGGTTGCTCACCCACCGGGACATGCCGAAGGCGATCGGGAACAGCGCGAGGCACAGCAGGGTGACCCGCCAGCTCAGGGCCAGCATGGTCACGCCGACGACGCCGACCGAGATGGCGTTGGACACCGTGCTCGACAGCGTCGAGGTGAACGCGCGCTGGGCGCCGATCACGTCGTTGTTGAGACGCGAGACGAGGGCGCCGGTCTGGGTGCGGGTGAAGAAGGCGAGCGACTGCCGCTGCACGTGGCCGAAGACGCGGGTGCGGAGGTCGAAGATCAGGCCCTCGCCGATCCGCGACGAGAGATAGCCGGTCGCGACGCTGAGCAGGGCGCTGAGCACCGCGGTGACGGCCATCGCGAGGGCCAGGTAGGTGACCAGCAGCGTGTCGCCCTGCAGGATGCCGTCGTCGACGATGCGCTGCACCAGCAGCGGGGTGACCACCACCAACCCCGCGTCGACCACGGTCAGCAGCAGGAAGACCGTGATCAGCCGGCGGTGGGGTCCCGCGAAGCGGACGACGCGCCGCAGCGTGCCGCGGTCGAGCCGGGTCGCGACGGCGCTGCGGTCCGACCGCAGGTGCCGCCAGGTCGGCCCCATCCCCATCATCGACACGCAGACTCCCCTCCGCCGCCCGCAGCGTACGGCGCGGCCACCTCGCGCCCCCAACCCGAGCGGCGCCTCCTTTGTTCCCCGGGGCGGTGACCGCCCACCGGCCGATGGTCAAGTTTCGGCGACACCGCCCCGGGATGGTTGACGCGCCACCGAGCGCGGGGTGAGGGTGAGCAGACGTCCCAGGAGCGGATCGGGGCAGGGCCGCAGACGGCATCCCGCTCGGGCGCAGGGGGTCCCATGGTCATCCGTCGTCGACACAGGGTCCTGGTGGCCGGCATCCTCGCCGGCTGCCTGCTCACCACCGGCTGGCTGGGCGGCCGGCAGCTGGACACCTCCCACGCCTCCGGCAGCCCCACGGCCTCGTCGCCGCAGGTGCCGGCCATCGTCACGTCGGCCGCGGTGGCCCCGCCGCGCCTCTCGGTCGCCGGCAACGCCTTCCGCATCGACGGCACGCCCACCCGGCTGGTCGGGCAGTCCCTCATCGTCGTGCTGACGCCCGCCGGGCTCACCTCCGGCGGCAAGCGCATCCACTACCCGCGCAGCGTGGCGGACGCCAAGGCGCTCTACCGCGACGCGGGCAGCCCGCGGGCGTTCTTCGAGCAGGTGCGCGGCTGGGCCGAGGGCACCAACGTGGTGCGGCTCCAGGTCAGCCAGTTCGGCCTCGCCCCCCGGCGGGTCGCCGGCGACCCCGTGTGTGACCGGCCCTGCCGCAAGGCCTACCTGAAGCGGGTGTCGCGTGCCGTCACGGGTGCCAAGGAGGCCGGGCTCGTCGTCATCCTCTCGATGCAGTACCAACGCCTGGCGGGCGGCGGTCACCGCCACCGGTGGCGGCTGCCGAGCAAGACGACCAACCAGGCCTGGCGCCGGCTCGCGACGAAGTACGCCGACGACCGGAGCGTCGCCTTCGAGCTCTACAACGAGCCGCAGGGCAAGCCGACGACCCAGCGGTGGGCCGCGTGGCGGACCACCCACCAGCACCTGCTCACCGTCGTCCGGGACAAGGCGGGCGCCACGCGCAACGTCGTGATCGTCGACGGGCTCGCCTTCGCCCAGCGCTGGGACGGCTACCGCGACGGGTGGCTGAAGGACCCCCGCCTCGCCTTCGCCATGCATGCCTACCCCAACCGCTCGCAGGACACCCCCGCCGAGTGGCGGCCGCGCTGGAACCCGGTGATCAGGCCGGACGGCGCCCGGCTGATGGCGATCTACCCCACCGCCATCACGGAGTGGTCGGCCGACTCCGCGGCCCGCTACTGCACCACCGACGAGGACGACGGGGTGGCCACCCCCGACGCGGCCGCCGACCTGCTCCGCTGGCTGCGCGACGTCCAGCCGGGCGTGGGGATCTTCGGCTGGTCCTTCGACATCTCGACCAGACAGGGGTTCACGGTCGACGACGACCTGACGCCGGGCACGCTCGAGGGGTTCACCTGCGGGGGCCGCGGCTGGGGGCCGGGCCGGCTCTTCCAGGACTGGGCGGCCGGGCGGCTCGACGCGCCGGACGAGCGGCGAGCCGGCTAGGAGGGCGGGCGCGGCGCCTCGCCTCAGGCGAGCGCCACCAGCTCGGCGTAGTCCTCGGTCCAGAGGTCCTCGACGCCGTCGGGGAGGATCAGCACGCGGTCGGGCTGGAGGGCGTGCACGGCGCCCTCGTCGTGGGTGACGAGCACGATCGCGCCCTCGTAGGACCGGATCGCGGCCAGCACCTCCTCGCGAGACGCCGGATCGAGGTTGTTGGTCGGCTCGTCGAGCAGCAGCACGTTGGCCGACGACACGACCAGGATCGCCAGGGCCAGCCGGGTCTTCTCCCCGCCGGAGAGCACCCCGGCGGGCTTGTCGGCGTCGTCGCCGGAGAAGAGGAACGAGCCGAGCACGGAGCGGGCCTCGGTGTCGGTGAGCTGGGGTGCGTTGGCGTGGAGGTTCTGCAGGACGCTGCGCGAGGTGTCCAGCGTCTCGTGCTCCTGCGCGTAGTAGCCGAGCTTGAGCCCGTGACCGGGCTGCACCTCCCCGGTGTCCGGCCGGTCGAGGCCGGCGAGGATGCGCAGCAGCGTCGTCTTGCCGGCGCCGTTGAGGCCGAGCACGACGACCCGCGAGCCGCGGTCGACGGCCAGGTCGACGTCGGTGAAGACCTCGAGGGAGCCGTAGCTCTTGGAGAGCTCGGCGGCGGTGAGGGGGGTCTTGCCGCACTTGGCAGGAGCGGGGAAGGCGATCCGCGCGACGCGGTCGGCCTGCCGCTCGCTCTCGACGCCCTCCAGCAGCCGCTCGGCGCGCTTCATCATCGACTGGGCCGCCGACGCCTTGGTGGCCTTGGCCCGCATCTTGCCGGCCTGCTCGAGCAGCGCCGACGCCTTCCGCTCGGCGTTGGAGCGCTCCCGCTTGCGCCGACGCTCGTCGGCCTCGCGCTGCGCGAGGTAGGCCGTCCAGCCCATGTTGTAGACGTCGACCTCGGCGCGGTTGGCGTCGAGGTGGAACACCCGGTTGACCGTCTCGTCGAGGAGCCCCGTGTCGTGGCTGATCACCACGAGACCGCCCTGGTGCGCCTTGAGGAAGTCGCGGAGCCACACGATCGAGTCGGCGTCGAGGTGGTTGGTCGGCTCGTCGAGCAGCAGGGTCTCGGCGCCCGAGAAGAGGATGCGGGCCAGCTCGACCCGGCGCCGCTGGCCGCCCGACAGCGTGCGCAGCGGCTGGTGCAGCACCCGGTCCTCGATCCCGAGGGAGGCCGCGATCCGCGCCGCCTCCGACTCGGCGGCATAGCCCCCGCCGGCGTGCAGCTCGGCGTCGGCGCGGGAGTAGCGACGCATCGCCCGCTCCCGCTCGTCGGGGTCGTCGCTGCCCATCTGCTCCTCGGCCTGCCGGAGCCGGCGTACGACGTCGTCGAGGCCGCGCGCGGACAGGATGCGCTCCCGGGCGAGCTGCTCCGGGTCGCCCGACCGCGGGTCCTGCGGGAGGTAGCCCACCGAGCCCGAGGTGTGGACCGTTCCGGCAGCCGGCAGCCCCTCACCGGCCAGGATGCGGGTGAGCGTGGTCTTGCCGGCACCGTTGCGCCCGACCAGGCCGACGCGGTCTCCCGCCCCCACCCGGAAGCTGACGTCGCTCATCAGCAGTCGCGCCCCGGCCCGAACCTCCAGGTGTTGGGCGGTGATCATCGCGGCGATTACTCTACCTGCGGACCGGGCCCACCGAGGTGCCCGGGCAGGGTGCCGTGAGAACCATGCGACGGACACCGGAAAGGGCGACCAGATGCGCTTCAACCCGAAGGCCAAGCTCGACACCAGCCGGGTGCGTGACACCGGCCGTGGTGGTGGCGGCGGCATGGGCGGCGGGGGCATGCGGATGCCCATCCCCGGCGGCAACATGGCCGGCGGCGGCGTGGGAGCCGTGGTCGTCGTCATTCTCGTGCTGGTGCTGTCCATGTGCACCAACCTCGACCTGACCGGAGGTGGCGGGCCCACCGCCGGCGGGGCGCCCGACACCACCCGGGTGGCGCCCGCCGACACGGACCGCTACGCCGCCTGCACCAGCGGTGAGGACGCCAACAGCTCCGAGGACTGTGCGCGGATCGCCGTGGAGAACTCGCTCTACGACTACTGGAGCGCCAGCCTCCCCCGCTACGACGTGCAGTTCGCGCCGGCCACCATGCAGACCTTCAGCGGTGCCACCCAGACCGGCTGCGGGCAGGCGTCCTCCCAGGTGGGGCCGTTCTACTGCCCCGTCGACCAGGGCATCTACCTCGACACGACCTTCTTCCAGCAGGTCCTCCAGGGGGCCCTCGCCGGGCCCAGCGGCGCCTTCGTCGAGCCCTACGTGCTGGCCCACGAGTACGGCCACCACATCCAGAACCTCGTCGGCACGATGAACCGGGTGCGCACCCAGCAGGGCCCGCGCAGCGACGCGGTCCGCCTCGAGCTGCAGGCCGACTGCTACGCCGGCGTGTGGACCGCCGCCGCGCTGCGGACCGAGGACCAGGGCGGCCAGGCGCTGTTCGTGGAGCTGTCCGACGAGGACATCCGCAACGCCATCGACGCCGCGGCCGCCGTCGGCGACGACCGGATCCAGCAGAAGACGCAGGGTCAGGTGACCGAGGAGAGCTGGACCCACGGCTCCTCCGCGTCGCGGATGAAGTGGTTCCAGACCGGCATGCAGGCCGGCGACGACCTGCGCGCCTGCGACACCTGGGCCGTCGACACCCCCTGAGGCCGAGGCGTCGCTTGTTCTCGGGTGAGGCTTCGTTGCTGGGGCGACGTCAGCCGAGCAGGGCCTCGATCTGGGGGAACTGCCGCTGCAGCGAGAGCAGGTACGGCGCCACGGAGGGATGCCGGAACTTCCCGGCGAGCGCGCCCTCCCCCTCGGCCGCCCGGGCGAGCGCCCACTCGGCCCGGCTGAGCGCGGTGTAGACGATCGTCACGCGCGCCCCGAGCAGCACGTCCTCCCGCGACGCCGGGCCCACCGGGAGCGCGGTGAGGTAGGCGTCGACGAGGTGCTCCGGCTCCTCGCGGGTCGACAGCGCGAGATAGCCGACGTCCGCCCCCACCGGCCCCCAGCCGAGCGTGGACCAGTCGACGGCCACGACGTCGTCGCCGTCGCGGCCCAGCAGGTTGCCCGGCACCGGGTCGCCGTGCTGCAGCACCTCGGGCAGCGCCTCGACCTCACGCAGGTGCTGCTCCCGGTGGGTCCACAGGTGGTCGGCGACGTCGGCCACCGTCGTCCGCGCCAGCGTCGGCCAGCCGCCACGCGCCGCCACCCGCCCCAGCCGCGCCCGCAGCTGCCCGCGAGCCAGCCAGGGGCGGTCGTCGACCCCGGCCCCCGCGAAGCGCCCCAGCGCCCGGGCCAGGAACAGCCCCGGCGAGCGCGCGTCGGCCACCCGCGGCGACACGACCGTGACCCCGTCGGCGTCCTCCTCCACCCGCACCCCTGCGGGCGCGCGGACCCCGGGCGTGCCCGCCACCACGCCGCTCAGGGCGACATCGGCCTCGCGCCGCCAGTAGGCGAAGTGCCGCGGGTCCTGCAGCCCGGCCAGGTCGTGCTGCGCGAGCTCGTGGTCGGTCGGCGGCACCAGCCGTTTGACCACCACCTCGCGGCCGCCCTCGGTCGCCAGCCACACGCCGTACGTCGAGGGGCCGGCGCCGCCGGGCAGCGGCTGCCACCCCGGCTCCGGACTCCACATCGGGCGGCCTCCTGAGGTCGCCACGGACCCTAGCCGATGTCGCGCCGCCGGTAGCCGAACCACGCGGCGGCGCCGACCAGCACCGCCAGCCCGGTGAGCACCGCCTCCACCGTCCAGTCGACCGGCTCGCTGGGCACCGGCGCGACGTGGGAGTACGGCGACAGGCCGACCACCCAGCCGGGGAGGTCGAGCAGCTCGCCGACCAGCCCGACGGTCACGAACCCCACGAGCAGCGCCCAGCCGACCGGAGCCCACCGGCTGCCGAAGCTGAGGCACAGCATCGCCAGCGCACCGACGAGCCACGCGGCGGGCAACGGCGCCAGCGCCGCCCCGAGAGACCGCGACAGCGGGCCGCTGAGTCCTGCCTGGGCGCCGTATCCGATGCCGGTGGCGACGCCGGTGACGAGCAGCAGCCAGGTGGTGCCGAGCAGCGCGACCGCCAGGACCGCGGTGAAGCTCAGCCCGCGCGGCGTCGCGGTGGCCAGCACCTGCTCGGTCCGGCCGTCGTTCTCGTCGACCCCGCCGCGGACCACCACCGCGATCCCGAAGCCGGTGAGCACCATGGCCACCACGGACAGGATGGCGGCGAGCATGGCGTCCTCGACCGCGCCGCTGCCGCCCAGGCGGGCCAGCATCTCCTGACCGGTGGGCGAGTCGAAGATCGAGCCGAGGTTGGGCACCAGCGAGCCGAAGACGGCGCCCATGACCGCCGCGCCGACCGTCCAGGCGACCAGGGCGTGCGAGTGCACCCGCAGGGTCAGCGCGAGCACGTCGCGCAGGCGCGGGCTCCCCGTGGCCGGGCCCGGGCGCTCGGCCAGGAGTCCACCCCCGAGGTCTCTGCGTCCGCGCAGCACCGCGGCCGTCCCCACGAGGGCGGCGGCCAGCGCGGGATAGAGCGCCAGCACCCACAGCCGCGGCTCGGACCAGGCGCGCAGCTGGGTGTTCCAGCCGAGGGGGCTGAGCCAGCTCAGCCACTGCGGGCCGACGTCGCCGGCCGCGCGCATCAGGTAGAACACGCCGACGGTGCCGGCCGCGGCGATCCCGCAGGTGCGAGCGCTCGCGCTGAGCTGCGCGGTCACCGCGCCGACGCCGATGCCGACCACCCCGCTCCCCCACCACGAGAGCCCGAAGAGGACGGACCCGGCGACCGGCAGTCCGCCCGCCGCGGCGGCGACGGCGGCCAGCGCCCCGACGGCGGTCATCACCAGCGTCGCCTCGACCAACGCCGACGCCAGCGGTGCGTCGCGTCCGACCACCGTGGCCGCCAGCAGCTCCTGGCGTCCGGTCTCCTCCTCGGTGCGGGTGTGCCGTCGGACCAGGATCACCCCGAAGCCCATCACGAACATGCCGTAGAGCACGGTCGTCTTGGTCATCGCGACCTCGCCGAGGCTGGTGACGTCGAGGATCGGGCCATAGAGCGCGACGGCGGCCGGGCTGGCGTTGATCAGCTCGGCGGCGGCCACCCGGCTCTGCTCGGTCGGATAGAGCGTGTCGGTGGCCGTGGCCGAGGCGTAGACGACGAGCAGCAGGAAGAACGTCCAGGCCGTGGCCAGGATCCGGTCGCGACGCAGGTCGAACCGGGTCAGCCCCCAGGTGCCGGCGAGGAGGTCGCTCATGTCGACGCTCCCCGGTAGAGGTCGAGGAAGACCTCCTCCAGCGTCGGCGGGGTGCTGGTCAGCGACCGCACGCCGGCGCCGGTGAGCGCCTCCAGCAGCGGGACGAGGCCCTCGGGATCGACCAGGCAGCTCAGCACGGTGCCGTCCACGGCCACGTCGTGGAGGCCGGGTACGCCGTCGAGCCGGGGCGGCTGGCCGGTGATCTCGGCCTGCACCCGGTTGCGGCGCAGGTGGCGCAGCTCGGCCAGGCTGCCGGTCTCGACGGTCCGCCCCTCGCGGATGATCGTGACCCGGTCGGCCAGCTGCTCCACCTCGCTGAGGATGTGGCTGGACAGCAGCACGGTGGTGCCCTCGGCCTTGTGCTCGGCGAGGCACTGGTTGAACACCTGCTCCATCAGCGGGTCCAGCCCCGAGGTCGGTTCGTCGAGGATCAGCAGGTCGGTGGGAGCGGCGAAGGCGGCCACCAGCGCGACCTTCTGCCGGTTGCCCTTGGAGTAGGCGCGACCCTTCTTCGTCGGGTCGAGCTCGAACCGGTCGAGCAGGTCGGCGCGCGCACCCGGGTCGGGCGTCACCTCCCGCATCCGCAGCAGCAGGTCGATCGTCTCCCCGCCGGTGAGGTTGGGCCACAGGCTGACGTCACCCGGCACGTAGGCCACCCGCCGGTGGATCTCCACGCTGTCGCGCCACGGGTCCAGCCCGAAGACGCTCGCCGACCCGCCCTGCGTGCGCAGCAGACCGAGCAGCGCGCGGATGGTGGTCGACTTGCCGGCGCCGTTGGGACCGAGGAAGCCGTGCACCTCCCCGGCGGCGACCGTCAGGTCGAGGCCGTCGAGGGCGCGGGTGGCGCCGAAGGTCTTGACCAGTCCGCGAGTCTCGACGGGGTTCACATCTGCGACCCTAGCCCCGTCGTCCGGTCAGGCGTTGTGCGCCGCCACCAGGAGCGCCCGCGCGTCGCGCACCGCCTCGTCGAGCACGGCTCGGCGCGGGTCCGCGACGGCCAGCCAGGGACCCACCACGACCACCCCACCGAGGCGCCGGTCGGCCAGCACCTGGTCGACCGCCTCGCGGTCACCGCCCGCGACCACGGGCAGCTCGGCGACGTCGCCGAGCAGCCGTGCGGCGTGGTCGGCGGCCGCCTCGTAGGCCTGCCGCGCCTGGTTGGCCCGGCGCCGGGCGAACCGCTGCTGGCTCTGGCCACCCGCCTTGGTGCGGCCCTGGACGTGACGCTGGCCGATCTTGTGGGCGGTCATCCGCTCCCCCGCCATCCGGGCGACGGCGAAGCCGCCCTTGCGGACCAGCAGCACCCCCCAGTCGGCTGGGGCGACGGCGGCGTCGGCGAGGCCCGCGGCCGGGCCGGCGTACGACGCGGAGAAGGGCAGCCGCGCGGTGAAGGTCGAGCCGTCGTCCGCCCGGCCGGTCAGCGCGCCGTCGACGACCTCGAGCGTCGCCGGCCCGTGTCGCTCGGCGAAGTTCGCCAGCCACCGCTCCCACCGCGGGGCGGGGACGAGGACGTCAGGCACCTCAGACGTTGAAGCCCAGGGCCCGCAGCTGCTCGCGGCCGTCCTCGGTGATCTTGTCGGGGCCCCACGGCGGCATCCAGACCCAGTTGATGACGACGTCGTTGACCATGCCCTCCAGGGCGGAGTGGGTCTGGTCCTGGATGACGTCGGTGAGCGGGCAGGCCGCCGAGGTCAGCGTCATGTCGAGGACGACGTGGTGGTCCTCCTCGATGTGCACGCCGTAGAGCAGACCGAGGTCGACGACGTTGATGCCGAGCTCGGGGTCGACGACGTCCTTCATCGCCTCGGTGACGTCGTCCTCGGTCAGGGTGGAGGTGGCACCCCCCTCCTTGGCGCCGTTGATGGCGGCGGTGTCGACCTCGGGCAGGTCGTCGTGAGCGGTGCTCATGCGGGGTCTCCTTCGGTCTCGAGCGCGGTGGCGGTCGCGTCCTTCCAGGCCATCCAGGGCAGCAGGGCGCACTTGACGCGGGCGGGGAACTTCGCGACGCCCGCGAAGGCGACGCCGTCCTCCAGGACGTCCTCGTCGGGCTCGACCTGGCCCTTGCCCTGCATCAGGGTCAGGAACGTCTCGTGCACTTCGGCCGCCTGCGCCACGGACTTGCCGATGACCAGGTCGGTCATCACGCTGGCGGCGGCCTGCGAGATCGAGCAGCCGATGGCGTCGTAGGACACGTCCTCGACCGTCTCGCCGGCCAGGTGGACACGGAGCGTGACCTCGTCACCGCAGGT
>JAUILS010000347.1 GCA_030432975.1 Actinomycetes bacterium | reverse complement strand
GCTCGAACCACTTCCGGGCGCCGCCCTGTCGGCGTACCTCCTTGACCAGCGCCCGGTTCAGACCGTAGGAGAAGCGGCTCACGAGGTGACGCTGGGCGGGGGGCAGGTAGGGCTCGCCGCGGTAGCGACGCGGGGTGTACGTCGCGGCCTCGGCGGGGGCGGCGACGACGAGCGGAGCGGACGCTCCGGCGACGGCGGCGCCCGCGAGCAGGGCGCGGCGCGACGGTGACGGCGTGGGGATCGCGGTCATCGGCTCTCCGGGTCGGGGAAGGGGGCATTCCGACTCGCCTGGGGCCGCTCACGGGCCGCGTCGGCGGTGCTCGGGACCTTCGGGAGGCTAGGAGCCGCACCGGGTCCCTGTTCGCGGAACGGGAGAAGCCGTCTAGTGGTCCAGACCAGCCGCGGAAGAGGCCTCCGGGCCCGGGTCTCGCTACAGTGGTGCCTCGCTCGCGCCCGCCACCGGTCGCCTCCGACATCTCCCCACCGAAGGACCCACGCACCGCCCATGGATGGCTCTCAAAGTCCCGAGTCCGTGCCCTCCCGGTCCGCCCAGCAGGCTGAGTCCGGACCCACCGAGGCGGCGCAGGTGGCCCGATGACCGCGACGCTGCTGGTCCTGGTCTCGCTGGCTCTGATCGCGGCGTGCGGCCTCTTCGTGGCGGCCGAGTTCTCGCTCGTCACCGTCGACCGGGCGGCCGTCGAGCGGGACGCCGCCGCGGGTGACGCGACCGCCCGTGGCGTGCAGGAGGCGCTGCGGTCGTTGTCGACGCAGCTGTCCGGTGCGCAGGTGGGGATCACCATCACCAACCTGGCGATCGGGTTCCTCGCCGAGCCCGCCATCGCCGACCTCATCGCCGGCCCCCTCGCCCGCGCCGGCCTCCCCGCCGGCGCGGTCCATCCCGTGGCCCTGGCCATCGGGCTGACGGTCAGCACCCTGCTGACCCTGGTGTTCGGCGAGCTCGTGCCCAAGAACTACGCGATCGCCCGCCCGATGCAGACCGCCCGGGCCACCCAGAGACCTCAGCGCGCCTTCACCCTGGTCGCCGGCTGGCCGATCCGGGCGCTCAACGGGTCGGCCAACGCGCTGGTCCGGCGGATGGGCATCGAGCCGCAGGAGGAGCTCCGCTCGGCCCGGAGCTCCACCGAGCTGGCCAGCCTGATCCAGCGGTCAGCCGACCACGGCACCCTGGACGCCGACACGGCCGAGCTGATGGAGCGCTCCGTCGAGTTCGGCAGCCGCACGGCGGGGGAGATCATGACGCCGCGGGTGCGCACCGACACCCTCGACGAGACCGACCGCGCCGCGGCGGTGATCGAGCTGGCCCGCGCCAGCGGCCACTCCCGCTTCCCGGTGCTGGACGACGACGAGGCGGTCGTCGGCACCGTCCACGTCAAGCATGCCGTGGCGTTGCCGCCGCAGGAGCGCCCGACGACCCGCGTCAGGCACATCATGGCCAAGCCGACCGTGGTCCCCGACTCCCTCCGCCTGGATCCTCTGCTCGCGCTGCTGCGCAAGGACGGCTTCCAGATGGCCGTCGTGCTCGACGAGTACGGCGGCCACGCGGGCATCGTGACGCTGGAGGACGTCGTCGAGGAGATCGTGGGCGACATCGCCGACGAGCACGACCCCCGAGGGGCGCAGGCGCGGCAGCGTCGCGACGGCGGCTGGCTGCTCTCCGGGCTGCTGCGCCCCGACGAGGTCGAGGACCTGACCGGCATCGACCTTCCCGAGCACGACGACTACGACACCGTCGCGGGGCTGGTCCTCCAGGTGCTGGGCCGGATCCCCCGCGTGGGCGAGGTGGCCGAGGTGGAGCTGGCGCCCACCACCGACGACGACACCCCGCTCCGG
>JAUILS010000346.1 GCA_030432975.1 Actinomycetes bacterium | reverse complement strand
CGCGACGAGATCCGGCGCCGCATCGAGGAGCTGCTCGGCTCGCTCGGCATCGAGCCGGCCGTCTGAGCGCGCCGGCCCGGCTCACGCGGGCAGCTGGAACAGGCAGAACGGGTGCCCGGCCGGGTCGACCATCACCCGGACGTCGTCCTGGGGCTGGTACGCCGCCTGGCGGGCGCCGTGGGCCTCGGCGTACTCGATGCCGGCGGCGAGGTCGGC
The DNA here is from genome assembly GCA_030432975.1 of Actinomycetes bacterium. GTDB lineage: Bacteria > Actinomycetota > Actinomycetes > Propionibacteriales > Nocardioidaceae > Nocardioides. The sequence continues at coordinate 1,647 of JAUILS010000346.1, read as the reverse complement.
CGCGCCGATGTCGAGGTGGGCCTGCATCTGCTGGTCGCCGGGGCCGGCCGGCCAGGTGGGCTCGAGGTGGTGCTCCTCGAGCTGGAAGGCCAGCCCGTGGCCGCCGCCGGGCGGCTTGATCTTCACCCACTCCGGGCGGTCGAGGAGGGTCTCCCAGTCGGGCAGCAGCGCGCGGTAGAAGTCGGCGAGCGCCCGCGGGTCGGGCGTGCCCAGCACGGTCGAGGAGATCCGGAAGTGCGTCATCGCGCCAGGCTAGGCGCGGGCGTCACCGCACGTCGATGGCGCGGTTCAGCCAGGTGTCGGTGACCACCATGCCGACCTTCTGGTAGAGCCCGAGGGCGCCGGTGCGCGAGTCGGTGGACAGGCTGCATCGCCCGGCGCCGTGTCGTCGGGCCTCCGCGAAGCAGTCGACCAGGAGTGCTTGCGCCAGGCCGCGGCCACGCTCCTCCCGGCGGGTCGCCAGCCGGCTGACGTAGGCCTCGGGCGGGTCGAAGTCCGCCCCCAGCTGGACGATGCCGGCCGCCAGCACCGCGTCGTCGCCGTCGACCACGACCCGGATGTTCCACGGCTCCGCGCCGGGGCGGCGGACGATCTCCGCCTCGAAGTCCGCGAAGGGCTCCCGGTCGCGCACCGACCACTCGAGGAACGCGTCTTCGACGACGTCGTGGACGGCGGGGTACTCGTGCGGAGCGGCCGCGCGGACGGCGTACCCGGCGGGGAGCTCGCGCGGTGGGATCTCCGCGCCGTCGGGCAGGTGCAGCGCCCAGCTGGTCCAGCGGACGCGATAGCCGAGCTGCTCGAGCAGCCGGTTTCCGGGGGAGCCCTCCGGCACCGGCATCCCGATGATCGCTTCGCCCTCCTCGGCCGCGCGACCCTGCATCCACAGGGCCAGGGCGGTGCCGATGCCTCGGCCGGTGTACGCCGGGTGGACGGAGGCGTCGCCCCGACCGGCGCGGCCCACCTCGGCGTAGCCGACGAGGCGCTGGTCGTCGAAGACCCCGATGCTGCGCCGGGTCACGTCGAACGACGGTCGCTGCCAGTCGCTGACGATGTCGGCCTCCTCGATCTCCACGCGGCCGAGGTCGGCCTGCTGCTGGGCGGCCATCACGTCGTAGACCGCCCGGGCGTCGTCGAGCCGCAGCATCCGGACGACCAGCCCGTCCGGCACGGCCCCGGCGAGCCGCTGTCCCGCCGGGGAGAGGGCAGGGGCCGGGGTGAGGGTCGGCTCGGAGGTGGGGTCGGTGCCGGTCACGGGTGCCAGTGAAGCGCCACCGGCCCCCGCACCGCACCTGAAATACGTCGACCCGGCAGAAGCTCAGTGAGCGGCTGCCGGGTCGACGAGATTCTGCGACGCCTCAGCGCGTCATCTGCGACGCCTCGGCGAGGAGAGGGGTCAGGCGGACTGGACGGCGGAGACGTCGAACTCCAGCTTGACCTTCTCGGAGACCAGCACGCCGCCGGTCTCGAGCGCGGCGTTCCAGGTGAGGCCCCAGTCCTTGCGGTTGATGGCGGTGCCGCCCTCGAAGCCGACGCGGACGTTGCCGAACGGGTCGCGGGCGGAGCCGGTCTCCTCGAACGGGATGGTGACGGACCTGGTGACGTCCTTGATGGTCAGGTCGCCGGTGATCTGCCAGACACCGTCCTCGT
>JAUILS010000121.1 GCA_030432975.1 Actinomycetes bacterium | reverse complement strand
GGCGGGAGAACCACTCGATCTGGTCGGCGTAGACGTTGGGGGTGGCCATCTCGATGGTCGCCGGCAGGTTGAGGATGATCTCGCGTCCGTCGTCGGGCTGCCAGACGTCGGACACGGCCTCGCAGACCTCGACGGAGAACGGCAGCTCGGTGCCGGTGAAGATCTCCGGGGAGTACTCGTAGCCGATGATGGTCTGGCCGAGGTTCTGCTCGGCGTACTTCATCACCATCGTGGTCCCCCGGACCGCGATGTCCTTGACCTCGTCCTTGCTGGCGTGGAACACCACCCGGCGGAACAGCGGCGCCAGCGCGTTGTAGAGGTGGATGTTGGCGTGGTGGACGCCCACCAGGCTCTGCACGGTGCGCTCGATCAGGTCCTCGCGCGCCTGGGTCAGCACCGAGATCGTGACGTCCTCGGGCACCCGGTCCTGCTCGATGAGCTGGCGGACGAAGTCGAAGTCGGTCTGGCTCGCGCTCGGGAACCCGACCTCGATCTCCTTGTAGCCCATCCGCACCAGCAGGTCGAACATCGCCATCTTGCGCGTCGGCGTCATCGGGTCGATCAGCGCCTGGTTGCCGTCGCGGAGGTCGGTCGAGAGCCACCGCGGCGCCCGGGTCACCGGGTTGTCGGGCCAGGTGCGGTCGGGGAGGTCGATCGGCGGGAAGGCGCGGTAGCGCTCGATGGGCATCCCGCTGGGACGCTGGGCGTTGACGAAGCCGGAGTGCTGGAGGGTCATGATCCTGTCGATTCGCTGGGGGCGGGGCCGGCGCACCAGAGCACTCCGCAGCGAGGGGGTCCGGCTGTCAGACCTCGCTGCGGCAGCGAAGGAGGAGGCTGCGTCGCGTCATGACGGAGCCACCCTAGCGCAGCGTCACGACTGGATGCACGCGGCCAGCTCGTCGGCCACGCCGGGCGATGCGTTGTCGGGGCTGTCGCCCCGGAAGGTCGCGGCGAGGATGTCGTGGATGACGTCCTCGCTCAGGGCGCCCTTGACGCAGTCGACCACCTCGGCGTCCATGCCGCCGAGCGGGAGCTCGTCGGTGAGCAGCTCCTGCACGTCGACGCAGTCGACGAAGGCGTCGGCGGCAGCCTCGGCGTCGCCCTCCTCCATCGTCACGTCGTCCAGGGTCTTGGAGTTGCCCTCGCCCTCGGTGAGGATGCCGTAGTCCTTGAGACGGTCGACGCCGATGTCGTCGACGAAGCCGGCGGCGATGCAGTCGGCCTCGCTCTGGCTGACCTTGAAGGTGCTGTCGGACTCCTCCATGATCGACGCGGCGAGGGCCTCCTTGGCCTGGTCGTCGTCGCTGGCGGCGCAGCCGCCGGCCACCAGCGCCAGCGCGGCCAGCATGCCCAGCGTGCGCATCCTCATGTCGGGTCCTCCCCCGGTCGGCCGCCGCCAGGGTGGCGCGGACCTGCGGAGCGAACCTACCCCACGTCCGGGAACGACCACCGGCGATGGCGCAGACTCGTCCCATGCCCACCCTGCTCGTGGTCCACCACTCCCCCACGGCCGTCCTGCGGACGCTCACCGACGCGGTGGTCTCGGGTGCCCGGGACCCCGCGATCACCGGGGTCGAGGTTTCGCCGGCCCCCGCGCTCGAGGCGCGGGCCGCGGATGTCCTCGGCGCCGACGCCGTGGCGCTGGTGACCCCGGCCAACTTCGGCTACATGAGCGGCGCGCTCAAGCACTTCTTCGACGCCGCGTTCAGGGAGATCGGCGGGGCGCTGGACCCCGACGGCGGCGCTCAGGCGGCGTCGGGCGGGCGGCTGCCGTTCGGCCTGCTGGTGCACGGGCGCTACGACACCACCGGCGCGGTGCGGTCGGTGCTCGCCATCGCCGCCGGCCTCCCCTGGCGGCAGGCGACCCCCGTGCTGGAGGTGCTCGGCGACGTCGACGCGGCGGCCGAGGAGGCGGCGTACGAGCTGGGCGCCACGCTGGCCGCCACGATCGCCGACTGAACCGACCGGGAGCGGGCGCCGAGCGGGAGCCACCGGGTCCGGCTCCCGCGATCGCCCGCGCCCGCTCGGGCGCGCCGGTAGCATCGACGCCACCGCCGGCCGACCGTCCCGGGCCGGCGCCCCAGACCGAGGCAGGAGTGACGAGGTGCCGCTCCGCGCGACCGGCGCCCGCCGGTCCCGACGTACGCCGGCCGCGACGGCCGCGACCCTGGCGACCGCCGCGCTGCTCGCGGCGGCGGCGCTCACCGGCTGCCAGTCCGACGCGACCTCGCAGGGCTCCAACCTCGACCCCGCGCAGATCGACGCCCTCGAGCCGCCCGAGGCCGGCGAGTGCCGGATGCTCACCACCGCCGACATCGGCAAACCCAGCAACGCCAGCGCCACGGTGCCGTGCGTCGACCCCCACACCGCCGAGACGTTCGCGGCCGGGTCATTGCCCGACGACTTCGACGACGCCGCCTACGACGACCAGGGGCTCGGGCCGTTCGCCTACGAGATCTGCGGCCGGGAGTTCATGGACTTCCTCGGCGCCGACGAGAGCCTGGCGATGCGGAGCATCCTGAGCTGGACGATGTTCCGCCCGTCGGAGGCGGCGTGGGACCGCGGCGCCCGGTGGTACCGCTGCGACGTCGTCGGCGGCGGCCCCGGGTCGAAGACGCTGGTCACCCTCCCCGACAAGGCCAAGGGGCTGCTCCGCAAGCCGGCCGACAAGTGGCTCGCCTGCGTCAAGGGCAGGTCGGTCGCCAAGGCGCCGCGGGTCCCCTGCACCGAGCGGCACACCTACCGCGCGGTCACCACGATCCGGCTGGGCAAGGCGGAGGACCCGTTCCCCGGCGACAAGGTCGTCGCCAACCGCACCCGCAGCTTCTGCGGCGACTCCGTGGCGGCCTGGCTGGGCTATCCCGCCCGCTACTCCTACGCCTACACCTGGTTCCCGCAGTCCGACTGGGAGGCCGGCAACCGGCGCTCGGTCTGCTGGGCGAGGACCGACCAGTGACGCCGGCGCCACGGACGAGGCGGCGCGGGGGCGTCGTCGCGGCCGCGGTCGTCGCCGCGCTGGTGCTCGCCGGCTGCTCGGGCGGCGACGAACCCGACCCCGGACCGGAGACCAGCACCGCCGGCCCGACCCGTGCCCCGAAGCCGCCGCGGGCCGAGGCGGCCCCGCGCCCGAAGGTCGGCGCGTGCTACCGGCTGACCTACGAGCAGGCGCTGGCGCCCACCACCGACGTCGAGCCGGTGCGCTGCAAGCGGGGCCACACCGCGGTGACCTACTACGTCGGCACCCTCGACCTCGTCGCCGACGGGCACCTCCTCGCCGTCGACGCCGACCGGGTCCGATCGCAGGCCGCCGAGACCTGCCCGCGACGCCTGCCGGCGTACCTCGGCGGCGCGGAGCGCGACCTCCGGCTCAGCATGCTGCGGCCGGTGTGGTTCTCACCGACGCTGGAGCAGTCCGACGACGGGCAGGACTGGTTCCGCTGCGACGTGATCAGCCCCGCGGACGACGAGCGCCTGCACCGGCTGAAGGTCCCGCCCCGCGGTGCGCTCGGCACCCCCGCCGGCCGGACGGCGTACGCCGTCTGCGGCACCGCCGAGCCCGGCACGGCGGGCTTCCGGCGGGTGCCCTGCGACCGCGACCACCGCTGGCGGGCGGTGACGGCCTACGAGCTGTCCGGCGACGCCTACCCCGGCCGGGCGGCGGTGCGCCGGATCGCCGACGAGCGCTGCCAGGCGGTCGGCAAGGAGCGTGCCGACGACCCGCTGACCTACCGGTGGGGGTTCGACTACCCGACGCGGGCGCAGTGGCGGGCCGGCACCCGGCACGGCCTCTGCTGGGTGCCCGACTGAGCCGCCCTCGCGCGGGCGCCGGTCAGAAGCCGAGCTTGCGGAGCTGCCGCGGGTCGCGCTGCCAGTCCTTGGCCACCCGCACGTGCAGCGAGAGATGGACCGGGGTGCCCAGCAGCGCCTCGATCTGCTGGCGGGCGCGGGTGCCGACGTCCTTGAGCCGCGCGCCACGGTGCCCGATCACGATGCCCTTCTGGGAGTCGCGCTCGACGTAGAGGTCGGCGTAGATGTCGAGCAGGGGCTTGTCGTCTGGCCGCCCCTCGCGCAGTCCCATCTCCTCCACGACGACGGCGATGGAGTGGGGCAGCTCGTCGCGCACGCCCTCCAGCGCCGCCTCCCGGATCAGCTCGGCCGCGAGGATCTCCTCCGGTGCGTCGGTGAGGTCGCCGTCGGGATAGAGCTGCGGCCCCTCCGGCATCAGTCCGACGAGCAGGTCCGCCAACAGCTGCACCTGGTCGCCCGACACCGCGGAGACCGGCACGATCTCGGCCCACTCGGTGCCGGTCTCCTCGCCCAGCCGGGCGATGTCGGCGAGGTGCTCGGCGATCCGGTCGGGGCTCGCCAGGTCGGTCTTGGTGGCGACGGCGACCCGGATGGTCCGGCGTACCTTGGCCAGCTCGGTGACCAGGAATCGGTCGCCCGGGCCGATCCTCTCGTCGGCGGGGAAGCACACCGCGACCACGTCGACCTCCGACCAGGTGGCCATCACCAGGTCGTTGAGCCGCTCGCCCAACAGCGTCCGGGGCCGGTGCAGCCCGGGGGTGTCGACCAGGATCAGCTGGGCGTCGGGACGGTGCACGATGCCCCGCACCACCGTGCGGGTGGTCTGCGGCCGGGAGCTGGTGATGACCACCTTGGTGCCGACCAGCGCGTTGGTCAGCGTCGACTTGCCGGCGTTGGGCCGGCCCACGAAGCAGGCGAAGCCGCTGCGGAACGCCGGCGCCTCGGGGGCCTCGGCGGAGTGGTCGGTCATCGGCTCTCCTGCCGTGCCTGGGCGGCGTCGTAGTCGGCCCAGATCTCCTCGTCGGACTTGCCCGCGGCCTTGCCGGCGCGCCACACGGGCGCCGGGTCGACCGCGCGCGGCTGCCGGGTGGCCCCGCCGCGCCAGTAGCCCATCACGTCGTACGCCGTCGACGGGAGGCGGCGGACCCGCATCAGGTGCTTGCGGATCGCCCGCATCTGCGCGGACTCGCCCGCCATCCAGAAGTAGCCGTCGCCCTCCGGCCAGTCGAGCCCCTCCACGACGGCCGCGAGGTCGCTGGCCCCCGGAGCCGGCGGTGTCAGCCAGGTGACGTCGGCGTCGCCGGGCAGGTAGCCCGAGAGGTCGTCGGGCACCTCCGCCCAGATCCGGGTCGGCAGCTCGGTGACGGTCCCGGCGATGCGGGCCATCGCGGGGAGGGCCGTGAGGTCGCCGACGAGCAGCAGCCAGCCGGCGCCGGCGGGCAGCGCGAAGGAGCCCTTGGGCTCGGTGACCGTGACCTCGTCACCCACGCAGTCGCCGCTCGCCCACTCGGTCACCAGGCCCTCGTCGTGGACCACGACGTCCAGGGTCAGCTCGCCGCCGGCCCAGTCGCGGACGGTGTAGTAGCGGCTCTGGAACTGGCCGGGGACGACCAGGCCGACCCACTCGTCGGGGATGCCGGTGCTCGCCCAGCCGGCCAGCCCCGCGCCGCCGAGCACCAGGCGCACCAGGTGCTCGGAGAGCCGCTCCCGGGAGCGCACCCGGGCGGCGTACGTCTCGGCGCGGGTGCTCACCCGGTCAGGCTACCGAGCGGGCCGCCGCGGTCCGAAACGCCGTCTGGCGCCACACCAGCGCCGGTTCGGGGCGCCGCAGCGCCGGTTCGGGGTGCGGGGGCGCCGTCTCGGGGCGCCGGAGTGCCGTCTCGCGGGTCACCAGGAGGGGCGCAGCGGGAAGCCGTCCTCGCCCAGCTCGTCGGTCTTGGTGGCCAGCACGTGGTGGAGCTGGATCTGGTTGCGCTCGAAGCCGACCCGGGAGCCGGCCATGTAGAGCCCCCACACCCGCGCGGTGCCCTCGCCGACCTCCTCCACGCACTCGTCCCAGTGGTCCACGAGGTTCTGGCACCACCCCGCCAGCGTCTTGGCGTAGTGGCGACGGAAGTTCTCCTCGTGCATGACCTCCAGGCCGGCGTCCTGCGCCGCGGTGATGATCCGGCCGGAGCCGGTCAGCTCGCCGTCGGGGAAGACGTAGCGGTCGATGAACTCCCCCGTCTCCTGCTTGCGGTTGTGCGACCGGGTGATGCAGTGGTTGAGCAGCCGGCCCTGCGGGCGCAGCCGCTCGCGCAGGAAGGAGAAGTACGCCGGGTAGTGGCGCACGCCGATGTGCTCGGTCAGGCCGATCGAGCTGACCGCGTCGAAGTCGGACTCGACGACGTCGCGGTAGTCGGAGTGGCGCACCTCGGCCAGGTCGCCCAGACCCTCGCGGTCGATCGCCTCCTTCGCCCACGACGCCTGCTGCAGCGACAGCGTGACGCCGATGGCGCGGACGCCGTACTCCTTGGCCGCGTGGCGGACCATGCCGCCCCACCCGCAGCCCACGTCGAGCAGCCGCTGGCCGGGCTTCAGGTCGAGCTTGCGGCAGACCAGGTCGTACTTCTCGCGCTGCGCCTCCTCCAGCGTCGCGTCGGCGTCGGGGTAGACCGCGCAGGTGTAGGTCATCGACGGCCCCAGCACCAGCTCGTAGAAGCGGTTGGACACGTCGTAGTGGTGGGAGATCGCGTGCGCGTCGCGACCCATGGAGTGCCGCAGACCCTCCAGCGTGCGGCGCCACCGGGGGATCCGTTCCTCCGCAGGCGGGGGCGGCGGTCGCAGGTGGGACGCCCCGAGCGACCGCAGCACCGACACCGCCTCGCTCGCGGAGGGGCGCCGGAAGCGCAGGTTGTCCTGGAGCATCAGCAGCGCGGGGTAGGGGTCGCCGGGATGCACGCCCTCGATGTCGAGGTCGCCCGAGACGTAGGCCCGGGCCATGCCCAGGTCGCCCGGCGCGGTCATCAGGTAGGACAGCCCGCGCTCGGTGCGCAGGTGGAGCCCGATCTCGGACTCGGCCGGGCCGGCCGTGCTGCCGTCGTAGGCCCGGAAGCGGACCGGCATCCCGGCCGCCATCAGCGTCTCGACCGCCTCGGCGATCGTCATCTTGGGGGTCGTCCTGGGGGTCGTCATCGTCTCCTCACCACCTTGTCGTACAGGTTCGTCAGCCGCCCGTCGGGGTCGTAGCGTCCCTTGACCGCGGTCAGGTTGTCACCGTCGTAGAGCCGGTCGAAGGTCTCGCGGTCGTAGAACGCCTCGGAGTAGAGCGACTTGTGGCCGCCGAGCCGGGTCACCTCCGCCTCGATGGCGCGGTTGAGGGGCCCCTCGGAGGCGTCCGGGCCGACGTGCACGGTGCCCCAGAAGCCGGCGTTGACGTAGGTCGTGCCGGCCTCGAGCGGGTACGACGGCCAGGCCCGCGCGCTGCCGGGCCCGGCGGGCTCGCGCAGCCGCAGCGGGCACAGCCAGACCGGCCGCATGCCGACCTCGGCGTCGAACCAGGTCAGGAAGTCGGTCAGCCGGTCGACCGGCACCTCGACGTCCTGGATGACCCGCTCCCGCTCGGGGCGGCCGGCCCGCTCGTCGAGCCGGCGCATCAGGCCGACCCGCTGGTCGAGGCCGACGAGCCGGTAGTAGACGTCGGAGCGCCGCCACCGGCGCGGCCACAGCCGGCGGCCGACCGGGTGCTGGGCGCCGAAGGCCCGCGAGCACCAGAACCAGTCGGTGTCCCAGCGCCAGAGGTAGTCGTGGGCCGTGAGCAGGTCGGTCTCGCGCTCCTGGAGCGAGCGGTAGAACACCTGCTGACCGGTGTAGTCGCTCGGCTCGCCCGGGGTGTCCGGCGCCTCGGCGGGGGCGCCGACCCAGCGGGCGAGGGTGAGGTAGAGCTCGTCGGGCGCGAACGCCACCCCGTCGAGCCCGTGGACCGGCTGCCCGTCCCAGACCCGGGCCTCGGTGATCTCCTCGACCGTCTTGGCCAGCTGCCCCGCGTCGTCGAAGCGCAGGTGGCGCAGCGCGACGTAGCGACCGATCGGCTCCAGCTCGATCCGGAGCCGGGTGGCGTAGCCCAGCGAGCCGTAGGAGTTGGGGAACGTCGCGAACAGGTCGGCGTGGTCGTTGTCGGGGGTGGCCGTGACCACCTCGCCCGCGCCGGTGAAGACGTCCATCTCGAGCACCGACTCGTGCGGCAGCCCGTTGCGGAAGCTGGTCGACTCGATGCCGAGGCCGGTCACCGCCCCGCCCAGCGTGATGGTGCGCAGCTGGGGCACCACCAGCGGGATCAGGCCATAGGGCAGCGTCGCGTCGACCAGCCGCTCGTAGGTGCACATGCCCTGCACGTCGGCGGTGCGCGCCACCGGGTCGACCGAGACGACGCCGCTCAGCCCGCTCACGTCGAGTCCGGGCGCCTCGATGGCCTGGCGGGGCCGGAAGAGGTTGGAGGTCTGCTTGGCCAGCCGGACCGGGGCGCCCGGCGGCAGCGCGGCGTACGACGCGCGGAGGCGCTCGACGGCTCGCGCGTGCTCGGTTGTCCCCACCACGACCACCCGGCCTACTGTGCCGCAATCGCGAGGTGCCGCCAAGGGAGCCGCCGGAGGGCGGCGCTCAGCCGGTGACGCGCGTCTCGTGCAGGGTGCCGCGCGGGTCGCCGCGGCGGACCACCACGCCGGCGCCGCCGAGCTCGGTGACCGCGGCCAGGTCGCCGGCGGCCAGGGCGCCGGCCTCGGTCAGGACGACGGCCGCCTCGAGCCCGCGGGAGCCCGACGCGACGGCCATCGCCACGCACACCTGCAGCGCCGACAGCGACAGCGACGGCAGGTCGACCGTGGCGGCGGCGTAGGTGCGGCCGTCGGCGTCGCGCACGGCCGCCCCCTCCGCCGCCCCGACCCGGGCCCGGGTGGCGCGCGCGAGGGTGACGAGCTTGGCGTCCTCGGCGGACAGCTCGTCCGAACCCGGCTCAGTCATGCGCGTCAGCGTAGCCAGCGGCGTCGGCCTCGGGCTCCGGCACCCGCCGGATCAGCACCGTGCCGACCCGGTTGCGGCGGCCGGTGGCCTCCTCGGCCACGAAGCTCAGGCCTTCGACCTCGACGTGGGAGCCGGGGATCGGCACCTTGCCGAGGTGCTTGGCGAGCAGGCCGCCGACGCTGTCGACGTCCTCGTCGTCGATGTCGACGCCGAAGAGCTCGTCGAGGTCGCCGAGGGAGAACCGGGAGGAGACCCGCACGCACTCGGGGTCGACCTGCTCCACCTCGACCTCCTCGCTGTCGTACTCGTCGGAGATCTCGCCGACGATCTCCTCCAGGACGTCCTCGATGGTGACGAGCCCGGCCGTGCCGCCGTACTCGTCGACGACGATGGCGACGTGCTGGCGCATCGCCTGCATCTCGGACAGCAGGGCGTCGACCGGCTTGGACTCCGGCACGAAGTGGGCGGGCCGCATGACCTCCTCGACCCGCTGGGTGGTCTCGACGTCGGGCGCCTCGAAGTCGCGGCGGACGAGGTCCTTGAGGTAGGCGAAGCCGAGCACCTCGTCGAGGTTCTCGCCGATCACGGGGACCCGCGAGAAGCCGCTGCGCAGGAACAGCGACATCGTCTGGCGGAGGTTCTTGTGGCGCTCGATGTAGACCACGTCGTTGCGCGGGACCATCACCTCGCGCACCACGGTGTCGCCCAGCTCGAAGACGCTGTGGATCATCTTGCGCTCGCCGGACTCGATGACGCGCGACGCCTCGGCCAGGTCGACCAGCTCGCGCAGCTCGGTCTCGGTCGAGAACGGGCCCTCGCGGAAGCCGCGGCCGGGGGTGATCGCGTTGCCGACCAGGATCAGCAGGCGCGGCAGCGGGCCGAGGATGGCGGTCACCGCCGTCAGCGGCCCGGCGGTGGCCAGGGCCACCGGCTCGGGATGCTGGCGGCCGACGGTGCGCGGCGCAACGCCGATCGCCACGAACGACACGACGAGCATCGACCCCACCGCGGTGAGCACGGCCGGCCACCACCGGCCCGACCACGCCTCGTAGGCGAAGAGCGTGACCAGGACGATCGCGGCGACCTCGGACAGCAGCCGGAGCAGCAGCGCGGTGTTGAGGTAGCGCGGGGAGTCCGACAGCAGCTGCACGAGACGGCGGGCGCCGGCGCGCCCCTCGGCCTC
>JAUILS010000345.1 GCA_030432975.1 Actinomycetes bacterium | reverse complement strand
GACCCTCGTCGTTGCCCACGACGATCTCGTGCACGGGCACCTCGGAGTCGACCCGCTCGTGCTTGCGCCGCTCCTGGGTCAGCAGGGGCCGCAGCCGGTGGGGGTTGCCCTCGCCGATCAGCACGATGCCGGGCGGGCCGATCACCCGGTGCACGAGGTCGCTGTTCTTGTTGACCGCCACCATCTGGTCGGTCCGCCAGCCGCGCTTGAGCACGCTGAGCGCGGCGATCGCCGACCCGGGCTTGCCCTCCATCTGCTGGAAGGCGGCCTTCTCGGCGCGGCGGCTGAACACCACGATCGCGGCCAGGCCGCCGATGGCGAAGGCGCCGAGCACGATGACGATGATCTTGAAGACGTTGAGGTCCCGCGGCGGCAGCAGCCAGAAGGCCAGCACGCCCAGCGCCGCGCCCACGACGAAGGCCCCGGCCGTCCACAGCCCGAGCCACTTGTCGGTCTGGGAGGCGTAGCGGTAGGCCTGGGTGAACTGCTGGATCCGGCCCGTCTTCTGCGGCGCGGGTGTCGACATGCGTGGGGTGCCTTCGTGGTGCGGTGGGTGGACGGCTGAGTGCTGCGGACCCGGTGGCCGGGTCAGGAGGGCGCTTGGACGCGCGCCTCCATGGCCTGACGGTACAGCCGACCGGCGCGGTACGACGAACGCACCAGCGGGCCGGACAGCACCCCGGCGAAGCCGATCTCCTCGGCCTCGGCCGCGAGCTCGACGAACTCCTCGGGCTTGACCCACCGCTCGACCGGGTGGTGCCGCAGCGTGGGCCGGAGGTACTGCGTGACGGTCACCAGCTCGCAGCCGGCGGCGTGCAGGTCGCGCAGCGCCTGCGAGACCTCCTCGCGGGTCTCGCCCATGCCGAGGATCAGGTTGGACTTGGTGACCAGCCCGGCCGCCCGGGCCTGGGTGAGCACGTCGAGCGACCGCTCGTAGCGGAACGCGGGCCGGATCCGCTTGAAGATCCGCGGCACGGTCTCGACGTTGTGGGCGAGCACCTCCGGCCGGGAGTCGAAGACCTCGGCCAGCAGGTCCGGCTTGCCGTTGAAGTCGGGGATGAGGTTCTCGACGCCGGTGTCCGGGTTGAGCTCGTGGATCGCGCGCACCGTCTCGGCGTAGAGCCAGGCGCCGCCGTCCTCGAGGTCGTCACGGGCCACGCCGGTGATGGTGGCGTAGCGGAGCCCCATCGTCTGGACGCTCTCGGCGACCCGGCGCGGTTCGTCACGGTCGAGGGGCTGCGGCTTGCCGGTGTCGATCTGGCAGAAGTCGCAGCGTCGGGTGCACTGGTCGCCGCCGATGAGGAACGTCGCCTCGCGGTCCTCCCAGCACTCGAAGATGTTGGGGCAGGCCGCCTCCTGGCAGACCGTGTGCAGCCCCTCGGACTTCACCAGCGCCTGGAGCGACTGGTACTCCGGGCCCATCTTGGCCCGCGTCTTGATCCAGTCGGGCTTGCGCTCGATCGGCGTCTCGGCGTTGCGCGCCTCCAGGCGCAGCAGACGGCGTCCGTCGGCGCCGACCGGTCCGGTGGTGGGGCTGCTCGACGTGGTGGTCACGCTGCCCGAGTCTACGGGGTCACCAGTGGGACGCGCGGCCCGGCGGGGACGGCGTCGCGGCGGCCGGGCTCGGGCCGTGGCTCGTAGTCCGGCGTCGCGGCGTAGGGCTGCCAGGAGAGGTACGTCGCCAGCTGGGCCCGCACCAGCGGCAGCACCTCGGCGACGGTGACGTCGCGGCCGAGCTCCGCCGACAGCGAGGTGACGCCGGCGTCGTCGATGCCGCACGGCACGAACCGGTCGTACCACCCGAGGTCGACGTCGCAGTTGATGGCGAAGCCGTGCATCGTGACCCCCCGGGCGACCCGGATGCCGATGGCGG
>JAUILS010000344.1 GCA_030432975.1 Actinomycetes bacterium | reverse complement strand
CGACCGGCGACCGCGCCCAGGATCTGGCTGAGGATCACGCCCGAGTTGCCGCGCGCGCCCAGCAGCGTGCCGCGGGCGAGGGCCGACATCGCGGGGGCCAGGTCGGCGTCCGGGTCGGCCGCCGCCACCTCGCGCAGCGCGTCGCGCCCCGCCGACATGGTGAGGAACATGTTGGTGCCGGTGTCGCCGTCGGGCACGGGATAGACGTTGAGCGCGTCGATCTCCTCCCGCGCTGCCGCCAGGCCGTCGGTGGCGAGGTCGGCGAAGCGCAGCATCGCGGACAGCTCGATCGGGCGGCGCGCCGGCTTCTCCGAGCCCGCGGCCGCCTGCGGGCCGGGGCGCGCGCTGGTGTCCACGGCCCACAGGCTAGTGGCAGGTCCCGCACGATTTCGGGCTCCGGGGGCGGGTCGGCTACTCTTGTGCGGTTGCCCGCGCGACCCGATCCGGGAGCGCGCCGGGCGTCCGACCAAGCATCTCGATCGTTTCAGGAGTTCACGGTGGCTGCCGTCTGCGACATCTGCGCCAAGAAGCCCAGCTTCGGCAACAACCGACCCTGGTCGCGCAAGATCACCAAGCGTCGTTTCGACCCCAACATCCAGCGCGTCCGGGCGACGGTCAACGGCACGCCCAAGCGCCTCAACGTGTGCACCGGCTGCCTCAAGGCCGGCAAGGTCACCCGCTGACCTGCTGACATCCTCCTCGATGGGCTCCGCCGTCTCGGCGGGGCCCTTCGTGCGTCTGGGGGGTTGTCGGGGTGCCTCGGGTGCGTCCGGGCGCCCCGGGGCCGCGCCGTCGGGGGCCGCTCAGAAGTGCGTGAAGCCCGGGCTGCCGTCGTACGCCTCGCCGTCGACGGTGACGCCCTCCCCCGCGAGCACCTCGCCCACCACGGTCCAGCCCGGCGGGAGCGTCGCGTCGGCCGGGAACGTCGCCAGCAGGGCGTGGTCGTCACCGCCACCGAGCACGAGCGTGACCGGGTCGGCGCCGAGGGCGGAGGCGACCGCGTGCAGCGGCTCGGGGATGTCCAGCGCCGCGGTGTGCAGGTCGATCCGGACCCCCGAGGCCGCGGCCAGGTGACCGGCGTCGGCCACCAGCCCGTCGGAGACGTCGACCATCGCCGTGGCGCCGGCGTCGGCGGCGGCCGGCCCCGCGTCGTACGGCGGCTCCGGGCGGCGGTAGGCCTCCACCAGCACGCGGGGTGACCGGAAGCCCCGCCCCAGCACCGTCAGGCCGCCGGCGGCCCAGCCCTGGCGCCCGCAGAGGGCCAGCCGGTCGCCGGGCTCGGCACCCGAGCGGAGGACCGGTGCGACGGTGCAGGTGCCGATGACCGTGACCGTGACCATCACCTGGTCGGCGGCCGTCAGGTCTCCGCCCACGACGGTCGCGCCGACCAGCCGCGCCTCGTCGGCGAACCCCCGCGCGAAGTCGAGTGCCCAGGAGGCCGGCAGCGTCGGCGGTGCCGCGAGGCCGATGGTGAGCCAGCGGGCGCGACCGCCCATGGCGTTGATGTCGGAGAGGTTCTGGGCGGCCGCCCGGTGGCCGACGTCCTCGCCGGAGCACCAGTCGCGCCGGAAGTGGCGCCCCTCGACCATCACGTCGGTGGAGACCACGACATGGCCGGTCTTCACGCGCAGCACCGCGGCGTCGTCGCCCGGCCCGACCAGCACCTGCGCGTCCTCGGAGGCGAACACCGGGGTGAGCTCGTCGATCAGCGCGAACTCCCCCACGTCGGCCAGGGTGGCCTCGGGCGGGAACGTCATGACCCCATCCCACCAGATCGCCCTGCGCCCGGGCCGCGGCGCGGCGGTGAGGACTCCTCCGAGGAGCGAAAACGGCCCCACGGGGGCCATTTGAGGCGTTGTTCGCTCCTCGGAGGCGCC
>JAUILS010000120.1 GCA_030432975.1 Actinomycetes bacterium | reverse complement strand
GCCCGGGCTCACACCCGGGCCACCGGCGTCCTCAGCCGAAGAGGCCGGTCACCACGCCGGCGGCGACCGTGCGGCTGCCCTCGCGCAGCGCCACGCCGAGGCCGACCTCGAGCGCGACCGGCTTGTCGAGCGTGACGGTCATGTCGACGTCGTCACCGGGCACCGCCACCGACCGGTCGCCCAGGTCCAGCGCCCCGGAGACGTCGGTGGTCCGCAGGAAGAACTGCGGCCGGTAGTCCGCCGTGAACGGCGTGGACCGGCCACCCTCCGCTGCGGTGAGCACGTGCAGCCGCGCGGTGAAGCGCGTGCGCACGCCCATCGAGCCGGCGGCGACGAGCACCTGTCCGCGGCGGACCTCGTCACGGCGTACGCCGCGCAGCCGCACCGCCGCGTTGTCACCGGCCTCGACGACGTCCAGCGTCTTGCCGAACGTTTCGAGACCGGTCGCGACCGCGGTGACCGTGGGCGCGAGCCCGACCGCCTCGACGGTCTCCCCGACCGCGAGGCGCCCGCGCTCCACCGCTCCGGTCACGACAGTGCCGCGCCCGGAGATGGTGAGGACGTTCTCGATCGGCATCAGGAACGGCTCGTCCAGCTCCCGCTCCGGCACCGGCACGTAGTCGTCGACGGCCGCGAGCAGCCGGCGTACGGACTCCGTCCACTCCGGGTCGCCCTCCAGCGCCCGCAGCGCGGAGACCGGCACCACCGGCACCTCCTCGCCGGGGAACCCGTGCTCGCTGAGCAGCTCGCGCAGCTCGAGCTCGACCAGGTCGAGCAGCTCGGGGTCCTCGACGGTGTCGGCCTTGTTGACGGCGACGACGAGGTAGGGCACCCCGACGCGGCGCGCGAGCAGCAGGTGCTCCCGCGTCTGCGGCATCGCGCCCTCGGCAGCGGACACGACCAGGATCGCGGCGTCCACCTGGGCGGCGCCGGTGATCATGTTCTTGACGTAGTCCGCGTGGCCGGGCATGTCGACGTGGGCGTAGTGCCGGGTCGGGGTCTCGTACTCCACGTGCGCGATGTTGATGGTGATCCCGCGCTCGACCTCCTCCGGCGCCTTGTCGATGCGGTCGAACGCGACGAAGCGGTTGGTCGGGTCGGCCTCGGCGAGCACCTTGGTGATCGCCGCGGTCAGCGTGGTCTTGCCGTGGTCGACGTGACCCATGGTCCCGATGTTGAGGTGCGGCTTGGTCCGCACGAACTGGCTCTTGGCCATGACGATGTTGCTCCCTGTGAGATGGCCCCTGCGGGGCCGGTGGTACGGCGTGACGACGGCTCGCGCGCCGCTCGCCGCGGCGGGCGCGCACCAGGACCTGGCAGTCAGGTGAGAAGCCGGGCGACCCTCCCCCGCGGGTCCTGCCGTGGCGGCAGGAGGGTCAGCCTCGGACGCCGTCGTACGCGTCGGCGCAGACGGCAGCGCCCGACAGCCCTGCGGCTGTCAGGAGTGTGGTCGCACCGAGCGGGAACATGGCGCGAAACGGTAGGCGATCAGGTCTGGTGGACCAACTGGTTCTCGGCGACGACTCCCGCGGAGCCGAACCAGCTCCGGATCTCCGCGGCTTCAGCTGAATTGAGCGCGAGGCCGGCGGCCGCGGCCCGCTTGAGCAGGTTGTCGGAGAAGGCCTCGCCGATCTCGTGGGCGGCGGGAGACGGCTCGCGGTAGATCGGGCAGTCGCCGTACGACGCCCCCTTGATGACCAGACTGACGGCACCCCGGGACACCCTCAGGTCGCCAGCCGACAGACGATCTCTCGCCCAGCGCGAGCACTCGCTGAGGTTGAACGGCTCTCCCCTGCCGGCGTATTCGGCGAGCGCGCGGTGGATCGCATTCCACCGCGCCGGCTCGAGGGGTGGGACCTTGAGCAGCTTGGTGAGGCGGACGACCGCGTCGGGGATCCCCCCGTCCCCGATGGCCTCCGCCGGCGGCACGTGCCGCAACTGGTCCCACAAGTGGTACTGCGAGATGGCCGCGTGCGACAGCTCGACGCTGCCCAGGAAGCGCTTGAATCCTGTGTGTCCGAACCAGTCTTCAAGGCCTGTTGAGGGCCCGTCCGCCAGGCGTCGGCGGACAACCGCCGCGAGACCCGACAGGTTGATCGGCTCACGGGCTGACTCGTAGTGCGAGCGGATCGTCGCCACCGCGAGCGCCTCGGGCTCGTCGCTGCCATCCTCGCCAGCGGAGCTGGGCACGGGGCTGTCGTCGTCCCGCTCGACCTCCTCGCCCTGCACCAGAGCCACCAGGTCGTCGCCGCCGATCACCAGGTCGGGGACAGAGATGAAGGCCTCGACCGCCTCGGACGCCGTCACGACCGTCGTACGCCGCCCTTCCGCGCGCAGCCGCACGAGCAGCGGCGTGAAGTCGGAGTCGCCGGAGGCGATCACGAACTCCTCATAGGCCGCCGGCGAGCCGATGCCGTCGAGGGCGTCCATCGCGAGGCGGATGTCGGCGGCGTTCTTGGTGCTGGCGAGCCGCGGGCAGTCGATGACCTCGAAGCCGGCCCGCACGAAGGGCTGGCGGTATCGCGAGTACTCGAGTCGCTCCTTCGGCTTCGTCGGGTGGGGTGGCGCGCCGGCGGGGTTCAGATAGCATCGCAGCACCAGCCACCGGCGGCGACCCGCGACGGTGGGCTCCTTTGCGAGCCGCTCCAACCATTCCCCCGGGTTCTCGGCGAACCGGATCGCCACCTCGGGGTCGAGCTTGAGCAGCCCGCCGAAGACGTTGTCGAAGTCGAGGTACAGCGCCGCCCGGACGGTGGTCATGAGCGATTGAACCAAGCCTGCGACGTCGCGCGGTCCGGAATCGGCAAGGTCGGCCTGCGGCCAAGCCGCGAGCCTGTGGAGAGCGGGTGGTCCGGACGACCGTTTCGCGAGACCCTTCAGGCGAAGGCCATGTGCATGCGCCATGCATGCACCACACCCACGGAGGTAGCATGGTGACCATGGCTCGAACGCTTCAGGTGCGCGACGTCCCCGACGACGTGCACGCCGCGCTGCGGGCGCGAGCGGCGTTGGCGGGGCTGTCGCTGTCGCAGTACCTCCTGCGCACGCTCACCGAGGTCGCCGAGCGACCCACCGTGGCCGAGACGCTGCGTGCGGCATCCGGCCGGACGGGCGGCGCGAGCAGCGAGGACGTCGCGGCCGTGCTGGCCGAGCTGCGCGACCGATGATCGTCGTCGACACCTCGGCGGTCGTGAACGCGCTGGTCGCGCGGCCGGCCCCCGACGGGCTGGTCGACCGACTCGCCGATGCGGGCAGCCTCCACGCCCCGCACCTGCTCGACGTCGAGGTGACCGCGGCGCTGCGCGGACTGGTGCTCGGCGGCAGGCTCACCGCCGACCGGGCGTCCGACGCGCTCACGGACTACCTGCGGTTGCCGATCGTGCGCTACGCGGCGGAGCCGCTGCTTCCCCAGGTCTGGGCGCTGCGCGACCGGCTCACGGCGTACGACGCCACGTTCGTCGCCCTCGCCCAGGCGCTCGGCCGACCGCTGGTCACCTGCGACCGGAAGGTGCCCGCGTTGCCCGGCCTGGAGGTCGAGGCGTACTGACGCCCACCGGGACCCCTGAGGGTGACCCCAGGGTCACGTGGGCGGCTTCCCCGATGGGCGCGCGGGCGCGCGACCGGAAGCATTCTCGGCATGATCACCGTCCAGTCCTTGACCAAGACCTACGCCGGCTTCACCGCCGTCGATGACGTCAGCTTCACCGCTGAGCCGGGCCGGGTGACCGGGTTCCTCGGGCCCAACGGCGCCGGCAAGTCGACGACCCTGCGGATGCTCGTCGGCCTGACCACGCCGACGTCCGGGTCGGCCACCATCGACGGGCATCGGTACGCCGACCTGCCCAACCCCGGCCGCGACGTGGGCGTCCTGCTCGACGCGTCGGCGCAGCACGCCGGCCGCACCGGGCGCGAGATCCTGCGCGTCGCGGCGGCCACCATGGGCCTCCCCGCCACCAGCGTCGACGAGATGCTCGAGCGGGTGAGCCTGACCCCGACCGAGGCCAACCGGCGGGTCCGGCACTACTCCCTCGGCATGCGGCAGCGGCTCGGCATCGCCACCGCGCTGATCGGCGACCCGCGGGTGCTGATCCTCGACGAGCCGGCCAACGGGCTCGACCCGGCCGGCATCCGCTGGATGCGCGACCTGCTGCGCGACTACGCCAACCGCGGCGGCACCGTGCTGCTCTCCTCCCACCTGCTCCACGAGATCGAGGTCATCGCCGACGACCTCGTCGTCATCGGCCGCGGCCGGATCGTCGCGCACGGGACGAAGGAGGAGCTGCTCGAGGCCGCCGGGACCGTCGTCCGCGCCGACAGCGTCATCCGGCTCGCCGACGCGCTCCACGCCGCCGGCATCCACGCCACGGCGTACGCCGACCGCGCGCTGCGCGTCGACGCCGAGCCCGGCCACGTCGGCCGGGTCGCGCACACCGCCGACATCCCGCTGACCGAGCTGCGTGCCGCCGACGGCGCCGGGCTGGAGGAGATGTTCCTCGAGCTCACCGCCGACACCCAACGAGAAGACCTCTCCCGGACCACCCGGGACGCACGAGAAGGAGCCGTGGCATGACCGCCGTCGCCACCCCACCCGCCCGCACCCCCGACACCGTCACCGACACTTCCACCGCCGAGGTCGGCGTACGCCGGCACGCCAGGCCCGGCATCCCGATGACCCGGCTGGTGGGCGTCGAGCTGCGCAAGATGTTCGACACCCGCAGCGGCTTCTGGCTGCTCGCCAGCATCGGCATCACCGCGCTGCTCGCCACCGGCGCGGTGATCCTGTTCGCCCCCGACGCCTCGCTGACCTACGACAGCTTCGCGGCCGCCGTCGGCTTCCCGATGACGGTGATCCTGCCGATGGTCGCGATCCTGTCGGTCACCAGCGAGTGGAGCCAGCGCAGCGGCCTCACGACGTTCACGCTGGTGCCGCACCGCGGCCGCGTCTTCGCCGCCAAAGGTGTGGCCGTCGTCCTGGTCGGCGTCGTCTCGATGGCCGTCGCGTTCGGCGTCGGGGCGCTGGGCAACGTGCTCGGCACCACGATCACCGGCACTCCCCTGGTCTGGGACATGTCCCTGACCCACGTGCTCCAGATCGTGCTCGGCAACGTGCTCGGCATGAGCCTCGGCTTCGCGCTCGGCCTGCTCGTGCGCAGCTCCCCCGGCGCGATGGTCGGCTATCTCGTCTACGCATTCGTGCTGCCGACCCTGGCCGGCGTGCTGGCGGCCTTCCAGCAGTGGTTCGCCGACGCCCAGCCGTGGGTCGACTTCAACTTCGCGCAGGGCCAGCTGTTCAACGAGATCGAGAGCGCGGAGCAGTGGGCACAGCTGGCCGTCACCACCACCGGCTGGGTGCTGCTGCCGCTGACCCTCGGGCTGTGGCTGGCCCGGCGGTCGGAGGTGAAGTAGCCCGGGTCCAGTCTCCACCCCGGGCGCGGCACTCGTGCCCGGGGTGAGCCTTGTGCGATGGGAACCTAGGTCGCCGGCTCGAACACCACGACGGCCGTCTCGACGTCCCGCCGGGCGGCGTACTCGTCGAGATTCTTGTCGACGACCGACCACTGCGCCCAGAGCCGTTCGCGCTCGTCGCCGGCGGCGGCGTGGGCGACCATCGCGCGCTCGCCGTCCTTGGTCTGCACGCGGGCCTCGGGGTGCGCCTTCAGGTTGAGCCACCAGGCGGGGTCGGGGCCGGTCCAGCCGTTCATCGCGAGGGTGGAGACGCGCGGGCCGTCGTCGAGGTAGGCGAGGATGACCGCGCGCTCCTGGCCGCTGCGCCGGCCGACGGTGGTGACCCGCATGGTCCCCCACGACCCGGGCTTGGGCCGCCAGAGGCCGACTCTGCCGCGGCTCAGGCGGTAGGCCGCGCGGTGCCCCCTCCAGAAGAGGCGCTCGAACCAGCGGGGCGGGACGAACGGCCCCTTGCTGCTCTCGGTGGTTGCTCCCTGACGTGTCATGACGTCCACCAGCTCGTGTGTCGGTTGTCTCCCAGGCTAGCCCTCGACGGCTTGACCCTCACCCGCTGTCAGGTGGGGAGACTGGTCCCATGCAGACCTACGACGTCAAGAAGGTGCATCCGGCTCTCTACGCCCCGCGGCCGGGCGACTTTCGCGTGGTCGACGTGCCGGAGATGGCGTTCCTGTCGGTCGACGGGCACGGCGACCCCAACGTGGCGGCGGCGTACGCCGAGGCGGTGCAGGCGCTCTACGCGGTGTCCTACGCCGTGCGCGCGATCGCCAAGAGCGAGCTGGGGCGCGTGCACACGGTCGGGCCGCTCGAGGGGCTGTGGAGCGCGGCGGACCCGCGGGCGTTCGTGACCCGCGACAAGGCCGCCTGGGACTGGACGATGATGATCTCCCAGCCGCCCTGGGTCACTCCCGCGATCGTGGCGGAGGCTCTCGTCCGGTCCCGGCGGAAGAAGCTGGAGGCGCTCGACCTGGTGCGGTTCGGGCCGTATGCCGAGGGCCGGTGCGTGCAGGTCCTGCACGTCGGCTCCTACGACGCCGAGGGGCCGGTGCTGGCGCGGCTGCACGACGAGTGGATGCCCGAGCACGGGCTCACGTTCGCCGGTCGCCACCACGAGATCTATCTCTCCGACCCGCGGCGCACCGAGCCGGCGAAGCTGCAGACGGTGCTGCGCCAGCCCGTCAGGCCTCGGTGAGGTACGCCGGCGGCACGTCGTCGGTCGGCCAGACGCCGGGCGCGGAGCAGACGAAGCCGTGGCCGTCGGCGTACATCCGGGCGGCGTCGACGCGCAGCACGACTTGCTGCTGACATGGCTGACCGCCCCGCGGGCTGACATCTTCATCCGGGGGCGGTCCCGGGAAGAGTAGCCGCCGGGTGGCGTCGCCCAGCGTCTCCTGGCGTGTGCTGTCGCTCACGTCGCGCCGACGGTTCGGGGGGTCGGCCTCGGGCCTTCGGCCGCCGGCCTATCTGCGTCGGTGGTAGCGGATGTCGCCGTTGGCGAGGCGTTCGGTGCGGTAGCCGGGGTCGTGGATGGCGTGGTGATGGTGGGAGCAGAGCAGGGCGCTGTCGTCGAGGGTGGTGTGTCCGCCGCGTGACCAGGGGTGGAGGTGGTGGGCTTCGCACCAGGCGGCGGGGATGTCGCAGCCCTCGGCGCGGCAGGTGCGGTCGCGCAGCCGCATCGCGCGGCGCTGGGCTGCGGAGTGGAGCCGGCGGCTGCGGCCGAGGTCGAGGATCTCCGACTCGCCGCCGAGGACGGCGGGGATGATGCCGGCGGTGCAGGCCAGCCGGCGGGCCTGGTCGGCGGTGATCTGGTCACCGACGCCCTCGGGCCCGGGGACGAGTCCGCCGAGCAGGTGGCGGTGGCCAGCTCGGCCTGCAGGTCGGCCAGGGACAGGGTGACGATCACGGTGGTGGCATCGCCGCCGTGCACCGGCAGCCGGGCGGGGTCGATGGCCTCCAGCAGCTGGCAGAACGCCTCGCCGAGCCGGCGGGGGTAGGCCAGCCGCGCCACCGGATCCACCCCCGCCGCGGGCGGTGGCAGCTCGACCGTCGCAGACGTCTCCTCGAGGCCGGGGTCGGGCTGACGGGGGTTGGTGAACGCCTGGAGGTAGGTCGCCAGCCGGGTCGCGGCGGCGTCGGGGATCAGCCCGGACAGCCGGGTGGTGCCGTCGCCGACCCGCCGCAGGGACAGGCGGGTGCGGCGGTGCGCCTCGGCCTCCAGCGCGGTCAGCCGGCGGGCCTCGGCCGCGTCGGCGATCTCCGGGGCCACGACCTCCAGGATCTTGCGGCCCAGCCGGGCCAGCTGTCGGGGCCCGAACCGGGTGGCGTGGTCGACCAGTGTCTCCTCCGCCAACGCGGCGACGTCGACAGGCACCTCGTCGGGCAGATCGTCCAACGCCCGCGCGATCACCCGCGCCTGCGCCAGGTTGACCGCGCCGTCCCGCAGCGCGGCCGCCAGCACCGCATGGCGCCGGTCCAGCGCCCGCGCCAGCACCAGGTCGGCCCGCGCCTCCTCGAACCGGCCCCGGGTCTCCACCGCGACCCACTCGTCCACATCGTGCGCGGCCGTCAGCGCCGCGACATCGCCGGCATCGGCCAGCACCCGCAGCCGCAGCTCGACCAGCCGACCCTCCAGCGCACCCAGCTCACGCAGCGCCGCAGCCTTCTCCTCAGTCGACATGAACGTCGGGTTGACGTCGGCGACCTGCTTCAACGCCTGATCGATGTCGGCGGCGGCCTCCAAGATCGGGTGGGACATCCGGTGGCCTCCTCTCGACGACATGCCTGACCGGCTGGTCGTCGATCCTGGAGGCCCGCACCGCGGACTATCACGTAACCCTCACGACTCCGCACCACCACGCCCGGGAAGGCGCAGACTGAATCGTTGTCTGGCCCGGCACGCTCGATGCGTAGCACGGACACTACCACATGTTGCCGACTATTCCAACACCTGTTCGTGCCCTCGTTTGCCGACTACGAAGGCAGTGGCTTCCGCCACTCCACTCCGGTGATATGCAGGCGACGAGCGGGCTCGTCGTTCCAGTCCACGGTCAGGCCCTGTGCTCTAAGCGCCTCAGCCACCAGTCGGCCAACGGCGCGGTCGGAGTGCTCGACCACCTGACGCCGCGCGTCCTCGTGACCTTCTTGGGCTCTCTCCAGCAGGATTGGATCGGTGTCGGGCGCCCATCGGAAAGTCCCGAAGTTGAGGAAGAGGTCGGCCGGCTCCTCGGCCAGTCGCTCCGCGTCCTGCTCATGGAAGAAGACGAAACCCCACTCACGAAACGCGTCGTCGCCTGGCCGCATCTCGTCGGCAGGCAGTGGCGTCCGCTCCTCAGCGATCTCTGCGGTCCCACACGTCTGACAGCAGGTGAAGTTCATCCTCCCCACCACCGCCTGGGCGTCGAGCGCATCGAAGGCGGCCTGGACGCGTGCGTGGTCCCCGGGATGAGTCCACGTCGCCTGTTCGGCGAGCCGCACCTCCCACTCAATGTCGACCGCCGAGACCGCCAGCCGATCGGTCTGATCGGCCGGCAGGTCGATGTTGTCGTGATACTCCACCAGCTCCTCGGCGAGGCCGTCGCGGCTTCGGAAGCCCGAGGCGATCCAGAGGCGAGCTGTCTCGCGCAGCGTAACGAGCGCCTCCTGCTCCGCGATCGATGGCCGTGCGGCCCGGTCCGCCCTTCGACTCCACCACCTCATGGCCCGGATGCTAGGTCCATCCGGTCCTCGAGTGAGGTCCCGGCGCGCCGCGTGCCCCGCCGTACGACTCGCCCCGAATCCCCGCGAAACGGTGAGATCCGTGTGACCATCCCCCGGTGACCATGGTCAAGATCGCCATCGCCGCCATCGTGGCGGGTGTGGTCGCGGTGGCGCTGTTCGGGGGGCTCGACCTCGGCAAGTGGCTCGACCCCGACAACCTCCAGGGGCGGGCGGGGACCAGCCCGGGGCTGCCGGACGGCTACCAGCGGCTGCGGTTCCCCGACGCCGAGGAGAAGAAGTACGTCGTCGTGGGGGCGCCGTGGGGCAGCCCCTGCCAGCCGGTGGTCGTGGCGCTCGACGACGGGGCGCCCTCCGAGATGGTCAAGCAGACCAAGAAGGTCGTGCGCGAGGCGCGGAAGGCCGGGCTCGACATCACCGCCGCCACGGCGAAGCAGGTCGACAAGAAGGTCGCGAAGGCCGGCGACGACGCCGTGGTCGTGCGGGTGAAGGCCAAGGACGGTGAGCCCGCGACGATGCCCAACGGGGCGCCGCTGGCCTTCCAGGTCAAGGCCAAGGCCACGCCCGCGGAGGACCCTGAGTTCCACCATCTGAGCAAGGTCACGGCGAAGGTCTACCTCCGCACCATCGACGGCGACGCCAAGCTGCTGCGCGCGTCGATCAGAGCGATCATCGCCTCCGGCGAGGGGCTCGACCCGTCGGCCGACGGCGCGGACAGCGGGCTGACGTTGCGCGTCGAGGACGCCGCAGACGGGCTCTCCCCCGCCGACGTCGCCGCACTGCTGGCGATGTCGGGGTGTGCGAGCTGACCCGCCGGCAGCCGCGACCGCGTCAGTCGGCGCCTTGGACCTGCTTGGCCTCCTTGGCGGCCCGCTTCGCCTCCTTCTTGGCCTCCTTGGCCGCGGCCTTGATCTCCTTGGCGATCGCGTCGTCGAGCGCCGCCTCGACGATGGCGTCGGCCATGGTGAGCGCCTGACGGATCTTGACCAC
>JAUILS010000119.1 GCA_030432975.1 Actinomycetes bacterium | reverse complement strand
GCCTTGGCCGCCTCGAGCAGCGTGTCCTCGAAGGCAAGATCGGCGACCAGCAGCGAGACCGTGAACCCGATGCCGGCCAGGATCGCGACGCCGAAGACGTCGCGCCAGGACAGGTCGGGGTTGAGCTCGGCGTGGGTGAGCCGGGTGACCGACCAGGCACCCAGCAGCACCCCGACTGGTTTGCCGACGAGGAGGCCGAGCACGACGCCGATCACCACGGGCTCGCGCACCAGGTCGCCCCCGCCGCTGAGCGGCACCCCGGCGGTGAGCAGCGCGAACACCGGCACCGCCACGCCCGCCGAGATCGGCTGTAGGCGGTGCTCGAGCTGCTCGGCCGGGCTGTGGTCCTCACCGTCGTCGCGACGGACCCTGGTCAGCAGCCCGAGGGCCACACCGGCGATGGTGGCGTGGATCCCCGCCTCGTGGGTGAACCACCACGCGACCAGGGCCACCGGCACGAAGAAGAGCGGGGTTCGCCAGCGCCGCTGCTGCCCCAGGGCATAGGCCGCCAGCGCCAGAGCGGCGATGCCGAGCGCGACCCACGACACCTCCTCGGTGTAGAAGGTGGCGATGATGAGGATCACGATGAGGTCGTCGACGACCGCCATCGTCAGCAGGAACGCCCGCAGCGACGTCGGCAGGTTGGAGCCGACCACCGCGAGCACGGCCAGCGCGAAGGCGATGTCGGTGGCCGCCGGGATCGCCCATCCGCCGGTCTCGCCGCCCAGGTTGACCAGCAGGTAGACCGCGGCCGGCACCAGCACACCGCACACGGCCGCCACGACCGGGACGGCGGCATCGGCGGGCCGGCGCAGCGAGCCCACCACGAACTCGCGCTTGAGCTCGAGCCCGGCCACGAAGAAGAAGAGCGTCAGCGCGCCCTCGGACGCCCAGTGCTCCAGGTCGAGCGGCCCGAGCTCGACCTCGCGCAGCGCGTCGTACGACGACCCGGCGACGTTCGCCCACACCACCGCGACGGCGGCGGCCAGCAGGGCCAGGGCGCCGCCGACCGTCTCCAGACGGAAGAAGTCGCCGAGGAACCGGCGCTCCTGGGGGTCGGGCTCAGGGAAGAACCGGCGGACGAACGAGGTGTCGGACAAGGGAGGACTCCCGTCGGGTGGGCGCAACGGTGGACATGCCGACCAGACTTCCCGGCGCTCCGTGGCCGATCCTAACGGGGGCGCGATGCCCGCCCCGAGCCGACGACCGGGGGACGGTAGGGTCGGAGCGGATCAGCGAGCACCGAGCGAGGGGAACCATGAGCTATCCCGTCAAGGACACCGACCCGACGATCGGCAAGCTGGTCAGCGACGCCAGCCGCGACCTCTCGACGCTGGTCTCCCAGGAGATCGCGCTGGCCAAGTCGGAGCTCCGGGTCAGCATCAAGAACGGCGGGACCGGCCTCGGGCTGTTCGCCGGCGCGGCGTTCTTCGGGGTGATGAGCCTGATCATGCTCTCGGTCGCGTTCGCCTACCTGATCCACTGGAACGGCCAGGGCCTCGACCTGCACTGGGCGTTCCTGATCGTCTTCGGCGGCTACCTGCTGATCGCCGCGATCCTGGCGCTCATCGGCGTCCGCAAGGTCAAGAAGGTCAAGGGGCCCGAGCGCGCGATCCACCAGGCGCAGGAGACCGCCGCCACGCTCAAGCGCGGCGACTCCGGCGCCGGCGCGAGCGCGCTGCCTCCGACCGGCTGACGCTCGTCGGCCCGGCCCAAGCCCCGGCCCAAGCCCCGGCCCGACGCACGGGCCCCCCGGCGTCAGGGGCTCAGGTGGCGCAGGCGCCCGTCGACACGGTGTCGCTGGTCGTCACGCCCTCGGCAGCGGTGTCGCGGACCTGCTCGGCGGTGAGGGCGTAGCCGGTCTGCCGGTCGGTGACGGAGGCGGCGAACACCAGCCCCGCCACGTCGCCCCTGGACGTCACGATCGGGCCGCCGCTGTTGCCGGGCCGGACGTTGCCGCGCAGGGAGTAGACCTCGCGGACGACCGTGTCGCTGCCGTAGATGTTGGGCGAGCGGAGCCGCTGCTCCGCCCGGATCCGGGCGGTCTGCACATCGAACGGACCGTCCTCGGGGTAGCCCAGGATCGCCACCCCGGCGCGCTCCTTGATGTCGAAGTCGAAGCGCAGCGGGTCGAGTGTGTCGAGCCCGTCGACGGCCACCACGGCGATGTCGAGGTCGGGGTCGTAGACGACGACCCGGCCGGACACCGCCTCGCCCCCGGCGGAGACCTCGACGTCGGTGACGCCGGCGACCACGTGGGCGTTGGTCATCACCCGGCCGTCGCTGTAGACGAAGCCGGAGCCCTCGACGCCCTGTCCGCAGCGGTTCTCGCCGCGCAGCTTGACCACGCTGTCGCCGGCGTCGATCACGTCGGGGTCCTGGAGCAGCCGCTGCGGGCCCGCCGGGACCGCCACGATCCGCTCGGGCGCGAACGGCTCGAGGTAGCGAGGGAAGAAGCTCGCTCCGACGACGTTGTCGAAGGCCCGCAGCACCTGGCCGGCCCGCTGCGGCAGGGCCTGGTCGACCTTCGCCAGGATGGCGGACTCGCGCACCAGCGGGGTGATGCCCCCCAGCCGGGAGCCGGAGATCGCGACGCCCAGCGCCCAGGCGACGAGGAGCACGGCGAGGGCGCTGAGGAGCGCGCCGCCCACCGCGTCGACGGCGCGCACGGGTTGCCAGGTGATGCGGTCGCGCAGGTGTGCGCCGGCGTACTGCAGGACGGCCTGGCCCAGGGAGGCCGCCAGGATCACGATGAACAGCGCCCCCATCGACACCCACAGTGACGGGGCGGCGTCACCCAGGGCCTTCGGCGCCAGCCACACGCCCAGCAGGCCACCCAGCAGCAGGCCGGCGGTCGCGAAGGCGCCGGTGATGAAGCCCTGCCAGTAGCCGGAGAGGGCATAGGCCAGGACGAGCACGATGAGCACCCAGTCGAGCAGGTTCACCGTGGCTCCTCCGGGCGGTCGGCCGGCGCCGGGGGATCGAGCACGGCGCGCGTGGCCCCACCCTGCAGCATCGAGTCGGGCAGGTCACGCACCCGGGTCTCGTCCCACGGCCGCGTCCAGCCGGCGTGGTCGAACAATCGCGAGATCACCCCGGCGGTGAAGCCCCAGAGCAGGGTCTCCTTGCCCTCGCCGATCCAGAACGCCGGCCCCAGCCAGCCGGTGCGGGGATGGCGGGTCACGAACCGGTGGTCGGGGTCGGTCAGCTCGGCCACGGGCTCGCGGAGCACCGCGTGCACCTCACCGGGGTCGACCACGCTGACCTCGGTGGGCCGCGCCCACCAGCCCAGGACGGGCGTCACGGCGAAGTTGCTCGGCGGCAGCCACAGCTCGGGCAGCTCGGCGAAGACCTCGACGCCGCCCGGGTCGAGCCCGGTCTCCTCCTCGGCCTCGCGCAGCGCCGCCGCCATGGCGTCCTCGGCGTCTTCCAGCGCGCCGCCCGGGAAAGAGACCTGACCGGGGTGGTGGCGCAGATGGTGGGCTCGCTCGGTGAGCAGGAGCTCCGGGCCGAGCGACCCTTCTCCGAAGAGGATGAGCACCGCGCCGCGGCGGGGGCTGGCGTCCTCGGGCGGCACCAGGCGGGTCAGGTCGGCCGCGGTGACGCCCGTGGCGGCGAGGCGCACCGGCTCGAGCCAGTCGGGGATCACGGGCGCACCCCGAGGTGGGTCTGCACGAGATCCTCCAGCTCGGCGACGTCGGTGATCTCGCGGGCCTCGCGGTGGACGACCCGCCCGTCGGCGTCGACCAGCACCACCATCGGCAGGCCGCGCGGCACCAGGCCGGGCGGGGGGCCGGCGACCGCGCTGTCGGGGTCGGCCACGAGGGGGTAGGTCACGCCGGTGTCGCGGGCCAGCTCGAGTGCCGCGCGTGGCTGGGTGTCGTTGAAGTCGATGCCGAGGACGCCGACGCGGTCGGCGTACTGCTCGGAGAAGCGCTGGTAGACCGGCAGCTCGTCGCGGCACGGGCCGCACCACGAGGCCCAGACGTTGATGACGAGCGGGCCGCGCAGGGCCGCGAGGTCGACGTCGTCGCCACCCCCGAGGCAGGGCAGGGTGACCGCGGGCAGCCCGTCGGCGGGCGCGTCGGGCTCGTCGGAAGGCTCCGTGGCCGGGCAGGGGTCGATGCCGGCGTCCTTCTTGAGCGTGCGCAGCTGGGGGGTGTCGACCTCGACTCCGGCGGCGGCAGGGAGCAGGCCGGGATCCTCCTCGCCCGCGCAGCCGGCCAGGACCCCCAGGGCCAGCGCCAGCGCGGCGGCGGCGCGCCGCAGCCTCACGCGGGGCCCTCCGTGCGCACCAGGGCGGCGGCAGCCTCGGGGTCGGTGGGGCCCTCGCCGAACGCCGGGCACCAGCGGGCGACGGGGCAGGCCCCGCAGGCGGGCTTCTTGGCGTGGCAGACGCGGCGGCCGTGCCAGATCACGTGGTGGCTGAGCATGGTCCAGTCGCGCTTCGGGAAGAGCTCGCCGATGGCGTG
The DNA here is from genome assembly GCA_030432975.1 of Actinomycetes bacterium. Classification (GTDB taxonomy): domain Bacteria; phylum Actinomycetota; class Actinomycetes; order Propionibacteriales; family Nocardioidaceae; genus Nocardioides. Next base: position 5,713 of record JAUILS010000119.1, on the reverse strand, counting down.
CTCGACCTTGACCGGGTCGGTCTCCTCGGTCCAGCCGAAGCGGCGCACCAGACGGCCGAAGTGGGTGTCGACGGTGATGCCGGGGACGTCGAAGGCGTTGCCGAGCACGACGTTGGCGGTCTTGCGGCCCACGCCGGGCAGCGTGACGAGGTCGTCGAGCCGAGGTGGCACCTGGCCGTCGAAGCGCTCGACCAGCGCCTGGCTGAGCTTGAGCAGCGACTCGGTCTTGGCGCGGAAGAACCCCAGAGGGCCGACGATCTGCTCGAGGTGCTCGCGGGGGGCGCCGGCCATCGCCTCGGGCGTGGGATAGGCCGCGAACAGCGTCGGCCGGACGGCGTTGACCCGCCGGTCGGTGGTCTGCGCGCTCAGCACCGTGACGACCAGCAGCTGGAAGGGGTCGTCGAAGTCGAGCTCGCACCGCGCCTCGGGGTAGGTCGCGGCCAGCACGCGGTCGATCTTGCGGGCACGCCGCACCAGGGCCGTCTCGGGCACCCGACCAGGGTACGGGTCGGGCCCGACACCGCCGGTCCGGGACCGGTCGCCCGCCGCGCGGACGCCCGCTCGGCGCACGGATGCCGCCGTACGCCGTCCCGGAGGCGACCGGGGTGCGAGTGTGAGCAATGCCACTCGCTAGGATCAGAGCACCCGGTGGTCTGCCGGGCGTCGAGCGTGTGGAAAGTGGAGGCTCCTGTGGTCAACAACGACGTGCTTCGTCAGGCTCCGCTGTTCAGCGCCCTCGACGACGAGGCCGCCACGGCGCTGCGCGCCTCGATGACCGACACCCGCCTCCGGCGTGGTGAGGTGCTGTTCCACGAGGGCGACTCGGGCGACCGGCTCTACATCGTCACCGAGGGCAAGGTGAAGCTAGGCCGCACCTCCTCCGACGGCCGCGAGAACCTCCTGGCGATCCTGGGGCCGGGTCAGATGTTCGGCGAGCTGTCGCTGTTCGACCCCGGGCCGCGCTCGGCCACCGTCACCGCGGTCACCGACACCACCTTCGCGTCGCTGTCGCACGAGGACCTGCTGCGGTGGCTCGACGGCCGCCCCGTGGTGGCGCGCGGGCTGCTCGCCCAGCTGGCCGGCCGGCTCCGCAAGGCCAACGACGTCGTCGCCGACCTGGTCTTCTCCGACGTGCCCGGCCGGGTCGCCAAGGCGCTGCTCGACCTCGCCGACCGCTTCGGCCGCACCGCCGACGACGGCATCCACGTCCACCACGACCTCACCCAGGAGGAGCTGGCCCAGCTGGTCGGCGCCTCCCGCGAGACCGTCAACAAGGCGCTCGCCGACTTCGCCTCCCGCGGCTGGCTGCGGCTGGAGCCCCGCTCGGTCGTGATCATGGAGGTCGACCGGCTCTCCCGCCGCGCCCGCTGACCCCTCTCCGCCGGGATCTCGGGGGCGGTCCGGTGGCTCCCCGTCGCTGCCGGGTGCGGCGCCGTGGGGAGATAGTCCAGTGCGGTTTCGGGGTGATCTGGCCGATTTCGCCCCGAATACGCACTGGACTATCCCAACAGCGCCGGCCCTCGGTGTGCATCCGAAGGGGCCTCCCACCGCGTCGTACGTCGTGAGGAGGTGACGCCTTGCTGACGCGTGGTGCCACGACGACCGCGGAGCGCTCGTTCGACGAGTTCGTCTCCGCGCGTGGTCGCGCGCTCGCGCGGACGGCGTACCTCCTCACCGGTGACCACCACCTCGCCGAGGACCTTCTGCAGACCGCGCTGATGCAGACCGCGCGCCACTGGGAGCGGATCCACGGGTCGCCGGAGGCCTACGCGCGGCGGATCCTCTATCACCAGAACATCTCGTGGTGGCGCCGCAAGCGGTGGCAGGAGAGCCCGCTCTTCGACCACGACGCGCCCGCGCCCGCCGCCGACACCGACCTCCGGATGACGCTGGAGGACGCGCTGCGGCGACTCACCGTCCGGCAGCGCACCATCCTCGTGCTGCGCTACTTCGAAGACCTCACCGAGGTCCAGACGGCGGCCGAGCTCGGCATCTCGGTCGGCGCCGTCAAGTCCATGACCCGCCAAGCGCTCGGCCGGCTGCGCACGCTCGCGCCCGAGCTGGCCGAGCTGATCGGAAGCAGTGACCCCGGATGACCGAGCGACTGAAGGAGGAGCTGCGACACCTCGGCGACGGAGCGCCCGAGCTGCGCGTGCCCGACGACGCCTGGCGCCGCGGACGCCGCGCCCGACATCGCGACCACCTGCTGACCGGGCTGCTCGTCGCCAGCATCGTCGTGCTGGCCGGCTCGTTGATCCGGCTCACTCCCGCCGAGCGACTGGCCACCGACGTGCTGGCGCCCCGGCCCGAGACCGCCCGCGTGGGCCTGCCCGAGCGGCTGTACGCCGTCCCGCAGCGCCTTTACGGGCTGCCGGACGGCGGGACCGCCGCATACGCCTGGGACGACGGGGTCGGCGAGAACGACCTGGCCGTGGGGCCGGCCGTCGTGGCCTACACCGCCGGCGACAGTGGCGGCCTACCCGTGGTCGTCACCAGCGACGGCGGCTATCACCCCCTGAACCTGCCGGGCTTCTCCGGCGCCGCGGCGACGAACAACGAGTCCGGCGATACCCCGCTCAGTCTGTCGCCCGACGGCCGCTTTCTCGCGTATGCATGGTGGGACCCGACCGCCCCCGCGGATGGCCCCATGCCAGCCGGGCTGCGGGTGGTCGACCTGACCACGGGATCGCTTCGCTCCCTCTCGTTGGAGGCGGACGACGGCGTCGACGTCGACCAGATCACGTGGTCGCCCGACAGCGCCTGGCTCGCGTGGGCCGGGCAGTCGCTGATCAGCTGGTCGGCGACCAACCGCGCCTTCGAGACTCCCGTCGCCGGTCGTGTCGCCGTCCCGACGGCGCAGACCCGCCTCGTCAACGAGTCGATCACCATGCTGGACGAACAGCAGCCCTGGGATGTGGGAGTCACCAACCAGGGTCGCGTCGTGCTGTGGTCGGGGCAGACCCTGGCCTTCTGGGACGGCGGTGAGGTGCGGCCGGTCCCCTCGGGGGCGAACACCAAGCGCGACCAGACCGCCCCACCGCTGGCGGTGTCGAGGAAGAACCATGTTGCCCTGTCGCCGGGCACGGGCCGGACGCCAGGGATCCGCGTCCTCAGCGTCTCGGCTCGGACCGATGAGCCGTGGCAGCCGGCCGGCCTCGTGCTGGTGCCCGACGACACGCGCACCCTGTCGGCCGTCGGGTGGCTCTCCGACGACCTGCTCCTCACCCTCGCCAGTCCCGTTGCTGCCTCCGGGGGATCTCCGTGGCTGGGGCTCGGCGCGCGGGGATCCGACGCCGCCCGCCCCGAGGCCGTGGCCGAGGTCGAGCGCGGGATCCGCAGTCTCACGGTCGCCACCGACCTGGTCGACCCCGACGCACCGACCGTCGACTACCCCGAGCCGTCCTGGCCGTGGTCGACCAGCGACAAGGTCCTGCTGGCGCTGGGCGTGGCCCTCGTGGCCGGGCTCGGCCTGGCGTTCGTCGTACGCCGCCGACGCCTCCCCTAACGGTTTCGGCGGCGCCGTGGGGAGATAGTCCAGTGCGGTTTCGGGGTGATCTGGCCGATTTCGGCCCGAATACGCACTGGACTACCTCCCAGCCGCGGACCCTCACGACCGGCGGCGGTCAGCCCAGCAGGCCCCGGGAGAACAGATAGGTGAGCTGGGCGCGGACGGACATCTCGGCGGCGCCCCAGAGGACCTCGTCGACGTCGGCGTAGACGATCTCGACCACGGCGCGCGGGAGGCGGCTGTCGTCGGCCAGCGGGTCGGGGCCGGTCAGGGAGATGTACGTCGCAGGGTCGGCGCGCAGGTCGCGGACGGCCTCGCGGACCTGCTCCAGCCGCTCCCGCCGGTGGGACACGTAGTAGTCCAGCACCGGCAGCGCCTCGGGGATCACCGGGCCGTGGCCCGGCCAGATCGCCGTGACCTCCTGGGCGGCGGCGAGGGCGTGCAGCCGGTCGAGCGAGTCGAGGTAGGCGCCCAGCCGCCCGTCGGGGTGGGCGACGACCGTCGTCCCGCGCCCGAGCACCGTGTCGCCGGTGAGCACCACCCGCTCCGCCGGCAGCAGGAACGACAGCGAGTCCGAGGTGTGCCCGGGCGTCGCGACCACCCGCACCTCCCAGCCGTCGAGGGCGACGACGTCGCCCTCCGCGAGCCCCTCCTCGCCCAGCCGGAACTCCGGGTCGAGCGCCCGCACTCCGCAGCCGACGAGCTCGGCGAAGGCCCGCGCCCCCTCCGAGTGGTCGGGGTGGCCGTGGGTGAGCAGCACCCCCCGCACGTCTCCCGCCACCTCCGCGACCGCCGCCAGGTGCTGCTCGTCCAACGGCCCCGGGTCCACGACGTACGCCGGCCCGCCGGGGGCCCCGCGCAGCACCCAGGTGTTGGTGCCGTCGAGCGTCATCGGCGAGGCGTTGGGGGCGAGCACGCACTCGCTCGCGGCCCCGAACACGCCGCCGGACCACGCCGTCACGACGCACCCCGCGAGGCGAGCAGCGGCTCCAGCCACGGCGGGTTCGACAGGGTCGGCTCGTCGCCGTCGACCAGCTCGGGCATGAACATCTCCACCCGCCGGGTCTCGGCCGCCGCCAGCGCCGCCTCCGGGCCGGCGTACGACGCCAGCTCGAGGCAGGTCAGATAGGTCGGCGGGAGCATCGCGACCTCCCCGGCGTCGGCGCCGGCCACGGCCTCCCCGGCGGACAGCCAGGTCACCCCGTCGGACTCCGTGGACACGTCCCTGGTCCGCTGCCCCGGCGGCAGCTCGGCGACGAAGAACCACGTGCGATAGCGCCGCGGCTCGAACTCCGGGGTCAGCCAGCCCGACCACGCGCCGAGCAGGTCGGCGCGGAGCACCAGGCCGCGTCGGCGCAGCATCTCGGTGAGCGACAGCTCGCGCGCCTCCAGCGCCACCCGGTCGGCCTCCCAGTCGTCCGCCGTGGTGTCGGCCACGATCGACGAGGCGTCCGGCCCCGCCAGCAGCACCCCCGACTCCTCGAACGTCTCGCGCACCGCCGCGCACACCAGCGCCCGCGCCATCGCCTCGTCGACGCCCAGCCGCTCCGCCCACGCCTCCGCCGGCGGGCCGACCCAGCCGACCTCCGCGTCGTCGTCGCGCGGGTCGACGCCGCCGCCGGGGAAGACGTGCATCCCGCGGGCGAAGGCCATGCCGCCGTGCCGTCGGAGCAGATACACCTCGGGAGACCCCGCCCCCGCCCGCAGCAGCGCCACCGTGGCGGCGTTGCGCGGCTCGGCGGGCGTCCGCACGCCGGCGGCGTACTCCCGCGCGGTGGTGACCAACCGAGGGGGCAGCGGCAGCCGCACCTCAGACCTCGACGACGAGCTCGACCTCGACCGGCACGTCCAGCGGCAGCGACGCGACGCCGACCGCGGACCGGGCGTGGCGACCGGCGTCGCCGAACACCTCGCCGAGCAGCTCCGAGGCGCCGTTGGCGACCTTCGGCTGCGCGGTGAAGTCGGGCGTCGACGCCACGAAGACCACGGCCTTGACCACGCGCTTCACCGCGGACAGCCCGCCCACCTCGGCGGCCACGGCGGCCAGCGCGTTGAGCGCGCACTGGCGTGCACAGGCGTAGCCCTCGTCCTCCGACACCTCCGCGCCGAGCTTGCCGGTGGCGAGCATCGCGCCGTCGCGCGCGGGCAGCTGGCCTGCTGTGAAGACGAGGTTGCCGCTGCGCGCGGTCGGTTGGTACGCCGCCA
>JAUILS010000118.1 GCA_030432975.1 Actinomycetes bacterium | reverse complement strand
TGTGGGCCCGCACGTCGGTCATGTCTCCGATGAAGAAGCCGAAGTTGAGCGTGGCCGCGAACACGACGAAGAAGCCGAAGACGACCTTCTCCATGTTCATGACTCGACCCTACTCACGCCGTCGGCCATTGAGATAGGGCGGCCGCCGGTGGCATCGCCGCGGCGGGTCAGCGTCGTCCGCAGGACTCGCGCTGACGCACGGCGTCGCACAGCGTGATCTCCCACGGCATCCACAGGGAGTACTCGTCGCCGTCGGCGGTGTAGTCGATCCAGAAGCCCTCCGTCCGGAAGCCGCCGGCATCGGTCTTCATCACCGGCACCACGGCGACGATGTCGCTGTCGAACGGATCCGCGGCGCACGGCTCGTCGATCGTGGCGCCTGGGACCTGGTCGTAGGAGCCCTTGTCCTCGCCTGGCTTGAAGGAAGCGTAGGCCTCTTGCCAGCCTGGCGCGGCCCCCCACACCCCCAGGTAGCCACCTCGGCGAGGTCGGTAGACGTAGGTCCGCTGCTCGAGCAGCTCGTCCTCGCTGACTGTCTCCAGCGCCTCCACCGTCACCTCCGGCCCGTCCGTGCACACCTGGAGCGTGCCGACGCTGGCCCACCACGGCCGCCCGCTCCGCTGCTTGGGCTTGGGCGGGTGCAACGACTGAGAACCGTTGTAGACCGTGACCTGAAGCGGACCGTCGGTGGGCCGGCCGGTCGGGGATCGCTCGCTGCCACAAGCGGCCAGCATGCTGCAGCCCAGTGCCACCAGAGCAATCCCCGAGACCGGCCGCCTCACGACGCCAGCCGCTCCCGGATCTTGGAGGCCTTCGACGGGAATCGCGTATTGCCGCACATCCGTCGGCGCTGCATGACCTCGTAGGTCAGCAGGCTCTCGGTGGTGTAGGCGCGCTGGGTGCGCAGGTCGATGCCGATCTTGTCCTTGAACTTCACGCCGTAGGACAGCTGGTAGTCGTCTCCGCGCTCCTCGCCGCGGTTCCACGTCCCCGGGACCACCCGGACGCACTTGCGCCAGTCGGGCCGCGTGCTCAGCCGGTGCTCGTCGGTGCCGCCGGTCTCGAACTGCGGCACCCACTTGCGGCTCAGGACGACGCTCCCCGTGGAGTCCCAGCAGGTCTGGCGCTTGTAGTGCACCTGCACACGATACGAGCGCATCATCCGGCGCGGCTTGAACGTCTGCTCCCAGTCGTCACCGACCGTGCGTGAGCCGGACGCCTCCCAGCCGGAGCCGCCGTTGACCGCCACGCCGAAGGTGGACTTCGACGAGGAGCCGTGGGTCAGCGTCGCGGTGTCGCGCTTGAGCGGATAGCTGGTGCCGACCGTCGCCCAGCGGTTGGTGGTCGGGGCGTTCGGCCCGTAGCCGCAGACGGCGGCGGCCATTCGCCGAAGCTCCGCCGTCGAGGCACCCCGCGACGCTGCGGACGCCAGCGGCCCGCGAACCTCGGCGGGGAGCCGCCCCTGGCCCATCCTGACCCGCAGCTCCGGCACCGGCGGCAGCGACGACGCTGCGCGCGCGTCGAGGCCCATCTCCAGCTCGTCGGGCGTGGCCAGCGGGTCGGCCCAGGATTCGCCGCCGAGGCCCTTCACGAGCAGGGCGCTGGTCATCGTCTCGCTCACCGTCCCGGAGACGGGGTCGACGAACCGCAGAGCGACCGTCACCAACCCCTCGGGCGAGACGAACCCGGCCGGCACCTCGCCCGGGTCGAGCCGCACCGTGAAGACGCTCCCCGCGACCTCCACCACGCTCGCGGGGAGGTCGTGCAGCCGGACCGTCCCGGCCGCGTCCCGACCCGGCGTCGCCACCGGCTCGAGCGCCGCCGACGCGACGACGACGCCCGGGTCCGCACCCGCGATCGACCCGGTCACCAGCACGGCATCGCCCTCCGCCCGCGCCGGCCCCGGCGCCTCGACCAGGACCACCCACACCACCAGCGCCAGCACCCACGCGCCCACTCGTCCGACCACTCCCATGGCTCTCCCCCGTTCTTCGACTGCTCGGACGGCGACCGTAGGCCGATCCGACGCCGAGCCGGCGAGAGACCGTCGGCGCTGGGGACAGGCGCCGCGCGACGGCACCCTGTGGGCGAACCCCGGCCACGCCGTACCGCCTCTCAGGCACCGCTCAGCCACCCGTGACACCCTGAGCAGGTGACCTCCGTCCCTGCCGCGCGCCCGAGGGTGCTCGTCGTCGACGACGACCAGGCCGTGCGCGAGTCGCTGCGGCGGTCGCTGGAGTTCAACGGCTACGACGTCGCGATGGCTGCCGACGGCGCGCAGGCGCTGGCCGCCGTCGGCACCAGCAACCCCGACGTCGTGATCATGGACGTGATGATGCCCAAGCTCGACGGCATCGAGGCCACCAAGGCGCTGCGCGTCGCCGGCAACGACGTGCCGATCCTGGTGCTGACCGCCCGCGACGCCGTGGGCGATCGCGTGGAGGGGCTCGACGCGGGCGCCGACGACTACCTCACCAAGCCGTTCGCGCTCGCCGAGCTGCTCGCGCGGCTCCGCGCGCTGCTGCGCCGCGTAGTGCCGGGCGAGGGCGAGGACGACGAGACGCTGGCCTTCGCCGACCTCAGCATGGACCTCGCCACCCGCGAGGTGCGTCGCGGCGAGCGGTCCATCGAGCTCACCCGCACCGAGTTCACCCTGCTGGAGATGTTCCTGCGCCGCCCCCGCCGAGTGCTGGAGCGGGCGTTCATCCTCGACGAGGTGTGGGGCTACGACTTCCCGACCACGGCCAACTCCCTGGAGGTCTACGTCGGCTACCTGCGCCGCAAGACCGAGGCCGAGGGCGAGGCCCGGCTGATCCACACGGTGCGCGGCGTCGGCTACGTCCTCAAGGAGGCGTGACCCGTGGGCCGCTGGCACTACCGCCGGTCACTGGCCAGCCGGGTGACGCTGCTGGCCACCATCGCGGTCGGCGCCTCGCTGGCGTTCGTGGCGTGCGGGGCCTACGTCGCCGTCCGGATGCAGATGCAGTCGTCGTTCGACGACTCGCTCACCCGGCGCGCGGTCAAGGTCGTCGAGGGCGGCCAGCTCGACCGGATCACCGGCACCAGCCAGGAGGTGCCGTCCTGGGCGCTCGGCGCGGCCGACGTACGCATCATCTTCATCGACGTCTTCGGCAACTCCCGGTCGGCCGACCGCGGCCCGGTGCTGACCCTCGGGCCCGAGGAGCTCGCGGTCGCCAGCGGCAGCCGCGACCAGATGATCCGCACCGTCGTCGCCAACGGCACCCACTTCCGGGTGGTGACGGTGCCGGCCGGCAACGGAGAGGCGCTGGTGCTGGCGCAGTCGCAGGAGCCGCAGCTGAAGGTGCTTCGGCAGCTCGGCCTGGTGACCCTGCTGTTCGGGCTCGCCGGCGTGCTGGCCTCGGCGCTCGCCGGGTGGGCCGTCGCGCGCAACGGGCTGCGGCCGGTGCGCCGGCTCACCCGCAAGGTCGAGGACATCGCCCGCACCGGCGAGCTCGCCCCCCTCGAGGTCGAGGGCGACGACGAGGTCGCGCGGCTCGGCGCGGCGTTCAACCAGATGTTGACCGCGCTCGACGACGCCCGCGACCGCGAGCGCCGGCTCGTCGCCGACGCCAGCCACGAGCTGCGCACCCCGCTCACCTCGCTGCGCACCAACCTCGAGCTGCTGACCCAGGTCGACGCCGACTCCGGCGGGGCCGGGCTGCCGGAGGGTGCCCGGGCCGAGCTGCTCGCCGACGTCCGGGCCCAGATCGAGGAGCTCAGCACCCTGGTCGGCGACCTGATGGAGCTGGCCCGCGACGAGCGGCCGAGCCTGCCCGACGAGCAGGTCGAGCTCAGCGAGGTCGTGGAGCGCGCCCTCGCGCGAGTACGCCGGCGCGCGCCGGCGTCGCCGGAGGAGGCGCTGCGCTTCGACGTCGACCTCCAGTCGTGGTGGGTCGACGGCGACGGCGGCGCGCTGGAGCGCGCGGTCGCCAACCTCCTCGACAACGCCGTGAAGTGGAGCCCGCCCGGCGGCACCGTCACGGTGCGGCTCGCCCCCGACGACGACCACGCGACCGTCCTCGTCGAGGACCAGGGCCCGGGCATCGCGGCCGCCGACCTGCCCCACGTCTTCGAGCGCTTCTATCGTGCCGACGAGTCTCGGTCGATGCCCGGCTCGGGGCTCGGGCTCGCCATCGTCCGCCAGGTCGCGGAGCGGCACGGCGGCTCGGTGACGGCGCAGGCCGCTCCCGACGGTGGCGCGCGACTCGCGCTGACCCTCCCGGGGCGCCCCTGGCAGACCGCCCCGGAGATCGCGGAGCCTATGGAGCAAACACCGCGCGGAGCCGCTCCGCCTTCCAACGGGACTCGGCGTACTCTTCGTCCGCGTCGGACCGCACCGTGATCCCGCCGCCGGTGCCGAGGCGCCAGACGCCGTCGCCGGCGGTCGTGAGGCTGCGGATCACCACGCCCAGGTCGGCTCGGCCGTCGGCGCCGATCCACCCGAACGCGCCGGCGTAGACCCCGCGCGGGGTGGCCTCGACGGCGTCGATCACCTGCATCGTGCGCAGCTTGGGGGCGCCGGTCATCGAGCCGGCCGGGAAGAGCGCGCGCAGGGCGCCGACCGGCGTCACGTCGTCGGCGAGCCGGCCGCGGATCGTCGACACCAGCTGGTGCACCGAGGCGTAGGACTCGACCTCCATCAGGCTGGGCACCTCGACGGTGCCCGGGTCGGAGACCATCGCGACGTCGTTGCGCAGCAGGTCGGTGATCATCAGGTTCTCGGCGCGGAACTTCGGGTCGCTGGCCAGGTGGGCGCGGAGCCGCTCGTCGTCGTCGGGCGTCGCGCCGCGCGGGGTGGTGCCCTTGATCGGCTTGGTCTCGAGCACCCGGTCGTCGGTGATCAGGGCGTAGCGCTCGGGTGACGAGCTGAGCAGCCACGCGCGAGCCTCGTCGACGTCGTGCTGCAGGAAGCCGGCATACGGCGCGGGGTTGAGGGCGCGCAGCCGGAGGTAGGCCTCGGGCGGGGTAAGGTCGCTCGTGGTCTCGACGCGGTAGGTCAGGTTGACCTCGTAGGTGTTGCCGGCGCGCAGCTGCTCCTGCACCTCGGCGAAGGCGTGCGCATAGTCGTCGGGCATGTCGGCCGGCTCGCTCTGCGGGCTCGGCGTCGCCGGCCGCGGCGGCAGGTCGTGCTGGAAGAAGCGCAGCTCGTCGGCGCGCATCCACACGGCGTCGGGGAGGTGCGGGTCGGGTCGTGCGGGGAGGTCGGGGCGGGCGGCGTAGCCGAAGTAGCCCACCCACTGGGCGTCGGGCGGCCCCGCCTCGAGCTCGGCCTCCAGTGCGGCGAAGGGGTCGTCGCCCACCGTCTCCGTCGTGCCGCCGCGGTGGCGGGTCACCTCGCCCGCGGCCGCGTCGAAGGTAAGCGACAGCCCGTCGTCGCCGGCGTACCCGATCATCGAGCGGCGGCCCGACCACGCCCGCGCCCCACCGCCGTCGAGCCAGAAGCAGCGGCGGTGCCGGGCCGTCAGGTCGCGGAAGTACGCCGCCCAGTCGGCGCTGTCGTCGCGCTCGTCGGTCATCGCGCGCCCTCCAGGAACGCGGCCACCATCGCGGCGCCGTGCTCGGACAGGACCGACTCGGGGTGGAACTGCACGCCCTCCAACGGGAGCGTGCGATGGCGGACGCCCATGACGACGCCGTCCTTCGTGTCGGCCCAGGCGGTGGCCTCGAGCGCGGGCGGGAGCTCGGTGGCGGCGAGCGAGTGGTAGCGCACGGCCGGGAAGCCCTGCGGCAGCGCGGCGAACACGCCGCGGCCGTCGTGGTGGATCAGCGCGACCTCGCCGTGGGCGGGCTCGACGCGGGTGACCGTGCCGCCGTACACCGCGGCCAGGCCCTGCATCCCCAGACAGACGCCGAGCACCGGCCGGGTGCCGGCCAGCAGCACGTCGCGGCCGACGGCGAAGTCACGTGGGTCGTCGGGGTGGCCGGGGCCGGGCGACAGCACCACGTGCGAGTGCCGGAGCACCTCCTCGGCGCCGACCCGGTCGTGCTCGACCACCCTCGGCAGCCGCCCGGTGACCTCGGCGACCAGGTGCACGAGGTTCCACGTGTAGGAGTCGTAGTGGTCGACCACCACCACGTCCGGCGTCTGCACCGGGCCAACCTATCGCCCGTCGTCTCCGGTAGTTGACTGCAGAATGGTTGGCGACACGCCGTGGGGACGACAGATCTGCAGTCAACTACGCCGGATCGGCGAGCAGCCCGCGCACCAGCGAGTGGAGCAGCTCCAGGCCGTGCTGGGTCAGGATCGACTCGGCGTGGAACTGGATGCCGCGGTAGTGCGGCCCGGCGAGCAGGTGGATGTCGCCGGTCTCGGCATCCGCCTCGACGCGTACGCCGGCTGGTGCGGGCGACCCGTCGAGCCGGCCCACGAAGGTGTTGTAGAAGCCGACCCGCTCGGTGCGCCCGTCGATCGACACCGGCGACTGGGTGCCCTGGAAGACGATGTCCTTGAACGTCAACGGGATGCCGAGGTGGTGGCAGAGCGCCTGGTGTCCCAGGCACACGGCGAGGAACGGCTGCTCGCGCTCCATCAGCCGCGACACGGCGGAGCGGAGGCGCTGCATCTTCACGTCGTCGTCGTCACGCGGGTCGCCCGGCCCGGGGCCGACGATCACCAGGTCGGCGTCGTCGAGCACCCCGTCGGCGTACTCCTCGTGGCGCACGACCTCCGACGTCATCCCGAGCACGCCGAGCACGTGGCGCAGCATGTTGACGAAGTCGTCCTCGCCGTCGAGGATCACCACCCGCTTGCCGGCCAGCGCCGGGTCGGGCGCGGCGCCGCTCTGGTCGGTCAGCCAGAACGACGAGAGCCGCCGGTTGCGGGCGTTGAGCGCGATCAGGACGTCCTCGTCGCTGACCAGCTCGGCGAGGTTGACGTCGATCGCCGGCGCCGGCGGCACCAGCCCGAACGCGCTGAGGATGCCGCCGGCCTTGGCGTGCGTCTCGGCCACCTCGTGGTCCGGTTCGGAGTCGCGCACCAGCGTCGCACCGGCCGTCACCGTGAGGCGTCCGTCGAGGGAGATGTCGGCGGTGCGGATCACGATCGGACTGTCGACCATCGGCCCGCCCTGCTCGTCGCGGCCGAGGATCGCCACCGCGGCGCCGTAGTAGCCGCGGCCCTCGGGCTCGTACTGCGCGATCAGCCGGCACGCGTTCTCCACCGGGCTGCCGGTGACCGTGGCGGCGTACATCGAGTCGCGGAGGATCGCGCGCGGGTCGCGCGAGGTGCGGCCGGCGAGGAGGTACTCCGTGTGGACGAGGTGGCTCATCGGCTTGAGGAACGGCCCCAGCACCTGGCCGCCCTCGTGGCACATGTCGCACATCATCTTGAGCTCTTCGTCGACGACCATGAAGAGCTCGTAGATCTCCTTCTCGTCGCGCAGGAACTCCATCAGCGGGCCCTTGACGTCGCCCTCGCGGGGGATCCGGAAGGTGCCGGAGATCGGGTTCATCCGCACGTCGCCGTCGTGGATCGTGACGTGCCGCTCCGGCGTGGCGCCGATGAGGTAGCGGTCGCCGGTGAAGAAGCAGTAGGTCCAGTAGGCGCCGCGCTCGCGCTGCAGCAGCCGCTTGAGCACGGTCAGCGCCTTCGCGTGGCCCCAGTCCTCGAGCGTCGCGCGGTAGTGGCGGCCGATCACCAGGTTGGCGCCCTCGCCCTGGCCGATCTCGTCGTCGATGACGGCCCGGACGAGCGTGGCGTAGTCGTCGTCGTCGATGTCGAAGCCGCCGCGGTCGGCGAACTCCACGGGGACGTCGTCGATCGCGTCGACGATCTCGGCGACGGTGAACTCCTGCTCGGTCTGCACGTCGACCACCACCAGCGGGGTGCCGTCGTCGTGCGCCTCGAACCCGCGCTCACGCACCTGGCGGAACGGGATCGCGAGCAGCCGGTCGGCGATGTGGCCCGCCTCCGGGACGCCGTCCGCGAGCGGCACGTCGAGGATCGACTCCACCTCGCTGCGGGTGCCGCCGACCAGCCCCACCGTGTCGCGGTCACCCGCGCGGGTGGAGCGCCGGATCACCGCCCAGGCCTCGTGCCCCAGCAGCGCGTCGAGGGCGGCGCGGGCGGTGGTGTCCCCGGGGGCACCGGCGCCGGAGGCGGGGGTCTGCTCGGACATGGGCAAACCCTACGGCGACGCGCGCCGGCGTACGCCGCCCGTCCACGTTGACCCGGCAGAAGTTCGGGCGCGCTGGTGCGAACTTCTGCCGGGTCAATGCGAGGTTATGCCGGGTCAACCCGAACTTCTGCCGGGTCAACCTCAGCGGAGGAGGGTGAGCAGCTGGGTGGCGCGGGTGAGGACGACGTAGAGGGTGGCTCGGCCGGTGGCGGACTCCGCCTCGATCTCGTCGGGGGCGACGACGACGATGCCGTCGAACTCCAGGCCCTTGGTGTCGAGACCGGTGAGGACGACGACCCGGTCCTCCCCCGACGGCGTGTCACCGCGCGCGGCGGCCCCCGCGCCGGCCGCGTCGGCGGCGAGCTCCGGCCACGAGGCCAGCCAGCCGTTGACCTCCGCCCGGCGAGCGACCGGCACGACCACGGCCACGGTGCCGGACACCTCGCCCGCCATGGCGACGAGCTCCTCGCGCAGCGCGACCTCGAGATCCCCGATGTCGGTGCACTCGACCGGCGAGACGCCGGTGGCGCGGACGGCGGTGGGCAGGTCGGCGTCGAGACCGACGCGGCGGGCATAGGCGGCGGCGTAGTCGTAGATCTCCGCGGAGTTGCGGTAGTTCGTCGACAGGTGGAACCCGTGGAGGTCCTTGCCCTCGAGCGCCTCGGCGCGCGCGGCGGCGGCCTCGTCGGGCTCCGGCCACGACGACTGCGCCGGGTCGCCGACCACGGTCCAGGTGGCGGTGCGGCCGCGGCGGCCCACCATCCGCCACTGCATCGGCGTGAGGTCCTGGGCCTCGTCGACCAGCACGTGTGCGAAGCCGTCGTCCTCGATCTTGTGCGTCGGCGGGCTCCAGGCGCGGCCGGCGGGGGCGTACTCCCGGTCGGCGGCGGTGGTCAGCTCCTGCAGGTCGCCGCCGACGTGGTCGTCGAGCTCGTGGTCGTCGTCGCGCCGGTCGGGCACGTCGCCCAGGGCGTAGCGCAGCTCGTCGAGCAGCGGCACGTCCTCCACGGTGAGCGGGGCGCCGTCGGCCCACGACTTGGTCAGCAGCGCCTGGTCGGCCGCCGACACCACGCCCTCCCCCACCCGGGCGAGGAGCTCCGGGTCGGCCAGCCAGCCGAGCACCATCGACGCGTCGAGCGGCGGCCACCAGGCCAGCGCGAAGTCGACGAACCGCTGGTCGGAGAGCATCTCGCTCTCGAAGGACTCGCGGCCCCGCTCGAGCGCCCGCTCGCCTGTCACCTGACGCCACATCGCGTCGAGCAGCGTCGAGGCGACCCGCGGCAGCTGGCGGTTGCGCTGCCCGTGGGACATCAGCGACCGCCGGATCTGACCGAGCTCGCGCGGACCCAGCGTGATCACGTCGTCGCGCCAGAACGTGCGGAACTCCGTCGGGCTGCCCGGGGCCTGCTGCCGCGCCAGCCGCCGCATCAGCTCGGCCATCCGGCGCGCGCCCTTGACGTCGGCGACCGCCGGCTCGTCGTGCCGCACGGCGCGTACGCCGTCGACGACCTCGCCGAGCGAGCGCAGCGCGACGGCGGTCTCGCCGAGGGATGGCAGCACCCGCTCGATGTAACGCATGAAGACCCCCGAGGGCCCGACGACGAGGACGCCTCCGCCTTCATAGCGCCGCCGGTCGGTGTAGAGGAGGTACGCCGCCCGGTGCAGCGCCACGACCGTCTTGCCGGTGCCGGGGCCACCGGAGATCGACACGACGCCCTTCGAGGGGGCGCGGATGGCGCGGTCCTGCTCGGCCTGGATGGTGGCGACGATGGAGTGCATCGACCGGTCGCGCGCCCGCGACAGCTGGGCCATCAGCGCGCCCTCGCCGACGATCGGCAGGTCGGTCTCGGCCTCGTCGTCGAGCAGCTCGTCCTCGACACCGACGACGGTCGAGCCGGTGCAGCGCAACACCCGCCGGCGGACGACGTTCTCGGGTGTGGCGGCGGTCGCCTGGTAGAACACCGCGGCGGCCGGCGCCCGCCAGTCGATCAGCAGTGAGTCGCGGTCCTCGTTGCGCAGCCCGATCCGGCCGATGTAGCGCGGGTCGGGGTCGAGCTCGGGCCGCAGGTCGAGCCGCCCGAAGACCAGCCCCTCGTGGGCGGCGTCGAGCTGGGCGATCCGGCGGGCCGCCTGGAAGACCATCGCGTCGCGCTCCAC
>JAUILS010000117.1 GCA_030432975.1 Actinomycetes bacterium | reverse complement strand
CACGTGGGCCCAGGGCGACGGCGCGCGGACGACCGGCGCGGTGCTCGGCCGGGCCGGCGTACGCCTGCCGGTGATGCCGCCGGAGACCGCGCAGGTCTACGTCGCGCGCTCGCCCGAGACGGACTGATCGGCCTCGACCGGCCCCGAGCTGGTCCGCACGACCAGCTCCGCCTGGAGCAGCGTCTCGCGCGGCGGCAGCGACGGCCCGGGGTCGAGCCGGCGGCGCTGCATCAGCTCCAGCAGGTTGCGCGCCGCGATCTGCCCCTGCTGGGTGACCGGCTGCCGCACCGTGGTGAGCCCGATGTAGCGCGCGAGCTGGTGGTCGTCGATGCCGACCACGGAGAGGTCCTCGGGCACCCGCAGGCCGCGCTCGCGCGCGGCGCTCAGCACGCCGATCGCCATCTCGTCCGAGGCGCAGAACACCGCGGTGGGTCGCTCGGGCAGCGACAGCAGCTCGCCGCCGGCCTCGAAGCCGCCCTCGATGGTGAAGTGGCCGAACGTCTCGAGCTCGGGTCGCAGCTCCAGCCCCGCCTCGCGGAGGCTGCGGCGGTAGCCCTGCAGGCGCGCCCGGGGGGTGCTGAAGTCGAGCGGCTCGACCGCCGAGCCGCCGACGTAGCCGATCACCCGATGGCCGAGGTCGATCAGGTGCTGCATGCCGGTGCGCGCCGCGCGCTCGTCGTCGATGTGGACCGTCGGGCACCCGGCCATCCGAGCGCCGACGAGGGACACCGGGGGAGCGTGGGTGCTGAGCCACTCCTGCTCGTCGTCGGTCGGCTCGATGCCGAGCACGAGGACGCCGTCGACCCGCTTGCTGAGCAGGTGGCTGTGCAGCACCCGGCGCCGGGTGTGCTGGTCGCCGCCGAGGCTGTAGAGGAGCACGTCATAGCCGTGCTGCCGGAGCACCGACTCGGCGCCCTCCACGACGGTGGCGAAGAACCACCGGGTGACGAACGGCGCGACGATGGCCACGGTCCGGGTCTGGCCCCCGGCCAGCACCGAGGCGGCCGGGGAGGCGACGTAGCCGAGTCGCTGAGCCGCCTCGACCACCCGCTGCCGGGTCTCGGAGGAGACCCCGGGCAGGTTGCGCAGCGCGCGGGAGACGGTGGCCGTCGAGAGGCCGACCTCCTTCGCGACGTCGTTGATGCCGGTCACCGGCTCACCTCCTCCCGTGCACGCTCGTCGCTCTCGGAAATGGACGATGCCCGGCGCCCCGGTCCTGCCAGGAGACGCCGGGCATCGTCGTGGTGGTGTTGGCTAGCCCTTGACGCTGCCCGCGAGCATGCCGCGGACGAAGTAGCGCTGCAGCGACAGGAACACGATCAGCGGCACGATCAGCGAGATGAAGGCGCCGGCCGACAGCAGGTGCCAGTCCTCGCCTCGCTGGCCGGCCAGCTCGGCCAGGCGGACCGTCAGCGGCGACACGTCCTGGCTGCCACCGCCGAACACCAGCGCGACCAGCAGGTCGTTCCAGACCCAGAGGAACTGGAAGATGCCGAACGCCGCGATCGCCGGCGCCATCAGCGGCAGCATGATCCGGGTGAAGATCTGCACGTGGCCGCAGCCGTCGACCCGGGCCGACTCGATCAGCTCGCCCGGGATCTCCCTCATGAAGTTGTGCAGGAGGAAGATCGCCAGTGGTAGCGCGAAGATCGAGTGCGACAGCCAGATCGTGTAGAAGCCGCCGCCCGGTGCGTTGGAGCCGGCGAGCTGGGGACCGATCGGCGGGTTCACGTAGAGCGACAGCAGCGGGATCATCGTCACCTGGATGGGGACGATCTGGAGCGCGAAGACGGCGACGAACAGCATGTCTCGTCCGGGGAACTCCATCCACGCGAAGGCGTAGGCCGCCAGGGTCGCGAGGCTGATCGGGATCAGCACCGCCGGGATGGTGATCACGAAGCTGTTGACGAAGTACGTCGTCATGCTGACGCTGCTGTCGTTGAGCACCGCGTCGTAGTTGTCGAGCGTGAACTCCGGGTTGGTGAAGATCTTCCACCAGCCCGTCGTCTTGATCGCGGCCTCCGGGCGGAAGGACGAGATGAACAGGCCGATCGTCGGCAGCGTCCACAAGATGGCGATGACGATCGCCACGCCGGAGCTGAGCCGGCCGGTCAGCCCTTCCTTGGCGGCGGAGGCCGCACTCTTCGGAGGAGCGGTGGTGCCCTCGGTGGTGGCGGTGGCGCTCATCGGGACTCGACCTTTCGCATCTGGCGGACGTTGTAGATGACGATCGGCGTCACGAGCACGAAGATCAGCGTGCCCAGTGCCGCGCCGAGGCCCTGGTTGAAGGATCGGAAGCTCTGCACGTAGAACTCATAGGCGAGCACGCTGGTGCCGAAGTTGCCGCCGGTGCTGGTGCGGACGATGTCGAAGACCTTCAGCGTGGTGATCGAGATGGTCGTCAGCACCACGATCAGCGACGGGCGGATGCTCGGGATCGTGATGTAGCGGAAGAGACCGAGGCCTCCCACGCCGTCGAGCTTGGCCGCCTCGATGATGTCGTCGGGGATGGCCTTGATCGCCGCCGAGAGGATCGTCATCGCGAATCCGGCCTGGACCCAGATCATGATCACGATCAGGAACAGCGTGTTCCACGGCTCGGTGAGCAGGAACCGATAGGGGTCGAAGCCCAGCCAGGTCAGGAACGCGTTGGCGATGCCGATCTGCTCGTTGCCCGCGGCGCGGTAGGCGTAGACGAACTTCCAGATGATCGAGGCGCCGACCAGCGAGATCGCCATCGGCAGGAACACGAGCGCCTTGGCGAACTTCTCGAAGCGGGACCGGTCGATCAGGATCGCGTAGATCAACCCGATGGACGTCGACGCCAGCGGCACCAGGATCACCCAGAGGGCGGTGTTGCGCAGCACCTTGAGCAGGTCGCCGTCGGTGAAGATCTGCTGGTAGTTGTCGAAGCCGACCCAGGCGGTGCCGCCGGCGTTCTGGAAGGACTGGATGATGGTGTTGATCGCGGGGTAGAGGAGGCCGATTGCGATCATCAGCAGCGACGGGGCGACGAAGGCCGCCGTCTGGACGTACTCGCCGCGTCTGGATCTCAGCCGTTGCGTCGCGACGAGGATCAGCCCCATGACGCCGAAGAACAACGAGACGGCGATCAGGAGCTGGACGATCTTCTCCGGTGTGCTCATTCGTCACCACTTTCCTGCGGAGTGGGCCGGAGCGAGCGGAGAGCCCCGGCGGGTCGGTGCCACCGACCGGGAGGGTGGAGCGGGTGGGAGCGGGGGTGCGGAGGGGCCGCGGAAGGTGATGCCTCCCGCGGCCCCCGCCGCGTCAGGGTCAGCTCGGCCAGGACTTCTCGATGTTGTCCAGGACCGTCTGGGTCTCCTCACCCGTGATCCACTTCGTCATCTCGCTCCAGAAGGAGCCCGCGCCGACAGCACCCGGCATCAGGTCGGAACCGTCGAAACGGAAGACCGCGTTGGGGTCCTGCAGGATCTCGGCCGACAGCTGGTCGATCGGGCTCTTCAGGTTGGCGATGTCGAGGCCGGTGTTGGCGGAGACCCAGCCACCCGGGGTGACCTTGGCCTTCTCGTTGGCCCAGACGTCGCTCGAGAGGTAGGTCTGGAAGGCCTGCACCTCGGGACGGTCCGCGAACGCGGCGACGAACTCGCCACCACCCAGGACCGGCTTGTCACCGTCGGCCTCCATGCCCGGCAGGTAGAAGGCGAACACGTCGCCGTTCTCGCTCACGTCGGTGCCCTCGGGCCACTGGGCGGCGTAGAACGACGCCTGGCGGTGCATGGCGCAGTTGCCGTCGAGGATGGGCAGGCCGCTCTCCTGGAACGCCGTGGTGGCGATCGACTTCACGTCGCCCAGACCACCGTTGACGTAGTCCTCGTTCTTGAGGATCGCGCCGACGGCGTCGAGACCCTCGACGACCTGCGCGTCGTTGAACGGGATCTCGTGGTTGACCCACTGGTCGTAGGCGTCGGCGCCGGCGGTGCGGAGCAGGACGTCCTCGAGCCAGTCGGTGGCCGGCCAGCCGGTGGCGTCACCGGACTCGATGCCCGCGCACCAGGGCTTGTCGACCGTGCCGCTGCCGGCGATGGTGTCGGACAGCGCCATCAGCTCGTCCCAGGTCTGGGGGATCTCCCAGCCGTTGTCGGCGAACATCGTCGGGGAGTACCACACGAAGGACTTCACGTTGGCGCCCAGCGGGGCGGCGTAGAACGTGTCGTCGACGGTGCCGTAGGCCTTCCAGTCCTCGCCGAACCACTCGTCGACGTTGTCGGAGACCGGCTGCGGGGCCGCCACGACGTTGCCGGTGTCGCGCACCAGGGTGTTGAGCAGACCCGGCTGCGGGATGTAGGCGATGTCGGGGGCGTTGCCGCTCTTGACGCGCACGATCAGCTGGGCCTCGAACTCCGAGGAGCCCTCGTAGTTCACCGTGGCGCCCGTGCAGTCCTCGAACACCTGGTAGGACTGCTTGTGGACCTCGTCCTCCGGGGCGATGATCGAGGTGTAGACGCTGACCTCGGTGCCGGTCAGGTCGCCGAACTGCTCGAGCTCGGCGCACTCGGCCTGGCCTGCACCAGGTGCCTCGCCGCCCGCCGTCTGGGTCTCGGCGCCGTCGTCGCCGCCGCAGCCGGCCAGCACCAGGCCGACCACCGTTGCGGCGGCCGCGTAGGCGACCGGGCGCTTGGTGAATTTTCGCATCAGCGCAATTGCCTCTCTCTGTTCGTGAGGGTGTGACGGAGCGCACACACCCGGGACCGATGTAAGCGCTTACGCAGCGAGGCCGTCAAGGGAGGCGCGGTCACGAATCCGTAACACAGCCGTCACCCGGGGGTGGAGGCGCCGCTGATATCGCCTGGTGAGAGCCGCCATTTCGGGCGGGCCCAGGCTTCGCTACTGTGAGCGCCGTCACTTCACTACGGATCGTCCGGCACGTACCTGCCGGTGAAGGGAGTCACCTGTCATGGCCTCAGTGACCTTCGAGAAGGCACAGCGCTGGTATCCCGGGGCGGACAAGCCCGCGGTGCCCGGCATCGACCTGGAGATCAACGACGGCGAGTTCATGGTGCTGGTCGGGCCCTCCGGCTGCGGCAAGTCCACGACGCTGCGGATGCTGGCGGGGCTGGAGGAGGTGAACTCCGGCAAGATCTTCATCGGCGACCGGGAGATCACCCACATGCCGCCCAAGGACCGCGACATCGCGATGGTGTTCCAGAACTACGCGCTCTACCCGCACATGTCGGTGGCCGACAACATGGGCTTCGCGCTCAAGATGGCGAAGGTCCCCGCCGACGAGCGGCAGAAGCGCGTCGAGGAGGCCGCCAAGATCCTCGGCCTCACCGAGTACCTCGAGCGCAAGCCGAAGGCGCTCTCCGGCGGCCAGCGGCAGCGCGTCGCCATGGGGCGCGCGATCGTCCGCAGCCCCCAGGTGTTCTGCATGGACGAGCCGCTGTCCAACCTCGATGCCAAGATGCGCGTGCAGACCCGCACCGACATCGCCAAGCTGCAGTCCGACCTCGGCGTCACCACGGTCTACGTCACCCACGACCAGGTCGAGGCGATGACGATGGGTGACCGGGTGGCGGTCATGAAGGACGGCATCCTGCAGCAGGTGGACAGCCCCCTGACGCTCTACAACCGGCCGAACAACCTGTTCGTCGCCGGGTTCATCGGCTCTCCGCAGATGAACCTCATGGAGGCCGTCGCCGACAACGGGAAGGCGTCGATCGGCGGCTACTCCGTGCCGGTCGACCCGGCCGCGGCCAAGAAGATGCAGGGCAACATCACCGTCGGCGTCCGTCCGGAGGACTGGCGCCTGGTGGAGTCCGGCGAGGGCGGCTTCCCGATCAAGGTGACCGTCGTCGAGGAGCTCGGCGCCGACTCGTTCGTCTACGGCACCTCCGACATCGAGGGCGTGCCCAGCACGGTCATCGTCCGCACCGACGCCAAGCACCACACCACCAAGGGCGAGACGATCCACGTCACGACCGACCCGGCCCACGTGCACGTCTTCGACACCGAGTCGGGGGAGCGCCTCTCCGACTGACGTCGACCCGGCAGACGTTCGCGTCGACCCGGCAGAAGCTCGCCCGAGCTTCTGCCGGGTCGACTGCGTCGGGGCTGGGTCTGCGACCGGTCAGCCTGAGGCGCGGTCGGCCGTGCGGCGGATGGCGTCGGCAAAGTCGTCATAGAGAGGCCGCGGGAGGTCGTGGCCCATCCCCGGGACCACCAGCAGCTCGGCGTTCGGCAGCGCGGAGGCGGTGGCGCGCCCACCGGAGAGGTGCACCATCCGGTCGGCGTCGCCGTGGACGACCAGCGCCGGCTGGGTGAGGTTGCGCAGCCGCGGCCCGCGGTCGGGCTGGGCCAGGATGGCCAGCATCTGACGCATCACGCCGTTCGCCGAGAAGCCGCGGTCCCAGGTCTGCTCGGCCCGGCGGAGCACCTCGGCGTGGGCCTGGGGGTAGTCGGGGGAGCCGATCAGCTGCCACAGCCGCGCCGAGGTCTCGGCGTACGCCGTCCGGCCGGGGCCGCGCGGGGCGATCAGGATGGGCAGCAGGCGCGGGTGCTGCCAGCCGACCGTGCGCCGCCCGGTGGTCGACATGATGCTGGTCAGCGTGCGCACCCGGGCGGGCTGCTCGACCGCCATGGTCTGCGCGATCATGCCGCCCATCGACACGCCCGCGACGTGGGCGCTCCGCAGCCCCAGGTGGTCGAGCAGGCCGAAGGCGTCGCCGGCCATGTCGGACAGCGTGTACGGCGGCCGCCCACCGCGGCCGGCGAAGGCGCGGAGCAGGTCGGCCCGGCGGACCCGCCCCCCGACCTTCGTGGACCGGCCGGTGTCCCGGTTGTCGTAGCGCACCACGAAGAACCCGCGGCGCGCGAGCCCGGCGCAGAACTCCGGGTCCCACCAGATCATCGGCCCGCCGAGCCCCATCACGAGCAGCAGCGGCTCGCCGTCCGGGTCGCCGTACGTCTGGTAGCACAGCTCGATCCCGGGGCTGACCGGCGCGAAGAGCTCGTCGGACACGGGCACGGCGCCGGGGTCGCCGGCGGCGCTGGGGCGAGTGTCGGGGCGGTGCTGGTTGCTCGGTCGGGCCATGGGACCAGTCAACCCGGCGAGGTCACGGATCGGCAGCAGATGTGTCGAGGTGCACACGATTGCGCCCGACACGGCGTACTGTCAGGCCGCATGACGGCGGTGGCGGTGACCCGAGCGGCGCCCTTCCTCCGGCCGGACGGCTTCGTCCGGCCGCCGCTGGCCGCCCTGGCGCGCGAGGTCAGCGTGGTCGCCGAGTCGCTGCGCTACGCCACCCGCGGCGCCGCCCACGCCCCCCTCCGGCCGACGCCCCGGCGGGCCGCGCCGGTGGTGCTGGTGCCGGGGTTCTTCGCCGGCGACCTCACCCTGGGCGCGCTGAACCGCTCGCTGCGCGACGCCGGGTTCCGCACCTACCGCTCCGGGATCGGCCTCAACGTCGGCTGCACCCTCGCCGCCGTCGACGCCCTGGAGCAGCGGCTCGAGGGCGTCGTGCAGCGGCGCGGCGGGCCGGCGTACCTCGTGGGCCACAGCCTCGGCGGCATGCTCGCCCGTGGTCTGGCCAGCCGGCGCCCCGACCTCGTCGTCGGCCTCGTCACGCTCGGCAGCCCGATGCTGGCGCCGGGGGCGCACCACCTCTCGCTGGCGGCCGGCGTCGACCTGCTGGTCCGGCTGAGCCGAGCCGGGCTGCCCGGCCTGATGGCCGAGGAGTGCGTGGCCGGCGACTGCGCGCGGGAGAGCTTCGACACCAGCCGGGCGCCGATCGACGACGCGCTGCCCTTCACCTCCGTCTTCTCCCGGCGCGACGGTGTCGTCGACTGGCGCGCCTGCCTCGACCCGCAGGCGCGGGCGGTCGAGGTGACCGCGTCGCACGTCGGCATGGCGGTCGACCCGCGGGTGCACGCCGCCGTGCTCCGCGCGCTCGACTGAGCGCCCCGCCTCCGAGCGCATCTAGCCGTCGACGGCGAGGGCGAACGGCAGCACGCCGGGGGCGCCGGCCAGCCGCAACGCCCGGCCCGCGACGGTCATCGTCCACCGCGACGAGACGACGTCGTCGACGAGCAGCACCGGCCCCGGCGCGGTCGCGAGCGTCGCCGCCAGGTCGGACCCGACGACGAGGCGCTCCCACACTCCGGCGAGCCGGAACGCGCTGTTGCCGCCCATCTCGCCCGTGGGGCCGCCGCCGGCCAGGTCGAGCGTGCCGAGCAGCGGCAGCCGGCCGATCTCGGCGAGCCCCGCCGCCACGGAGCCGACGAGCCGCTCCCGGGTCCGCGACGGCATCGCGACCACGCCGACCGGGCGCTCGTCCCAGCCCCAGCCCGTCAGCACCGACACGCATGCCTGCACCAGGTCGGGCGTCGCCGGGGCGTCGTCGCGGAGCACCTCACGCAGGCGCTGACCCCAGCCGAGGTCGGACAGGCGGGCGAGGGCCCTCCCGGGCAGCAGCGCCTCCTCGGCCGGGATCCGACCCCTGACCGGCACCCCGAGCCGGTCCATGCCGCTCGGCCACTGCGCCCGGGGTGCGACGTCCACGCCGACCCGGGCCAGCCGCTCGCGCGCGGCGCCGATGACCCGGTCGGGAACGTCGGTGGGGAACCACACCCCCGCGCAGACGTCGCAGCGCCCGCACGGGGCGGCGGTCTCGTCGTCGAGGGTCGTCTGCAGGAAGGCCATCCGGCACTCGTCGGCCTGCTGGTAGGCGACCATCAGCTGCTGCTCGTCGCGACGGGCGGCGGCGACCCGCTCGTAGCGCTCGGCGTCGTAGGTCCACGGGACCCCGGTCGCGGCCCAGCCGCCGCTCACGCGCTGCACGGCCCCGTCGACGTCGAGGACCTTGAGCAGCAGCTCGAGGCGGGTGCGGCGGACGTCGACGGCGGTCTCCAGCGCCGCCGTGGACAGCGGCCGGCCGGCCTCGGCCAGGGTGCTGAGCACGGCGTCGGCGTGTGCCTCGCGCGGCATCGACACGCTGGCGAAGTAGTGCCAGATGTCGCGGTCCTCGGGCCCGGGCAGGAGGAGTACGTCGGCCCGGTCGGTGGCACGGCCGGCGCGGCCGACCTGCTGGTAGTAGGTGACGGGACTGCTCGGCGCTCCCAGGTGCACCACGAAGCCGAGGTCGGGCTTGTCGAAGCCCATGCCGAGCGCGGAGGTGGCGACGACGGCCTTGACGTCGTTGTGGCGGAGGGCGTCCTCGATCCGCTCGCGGTCGGCGGGGTCGGTGCGCCCGGTGTAGGCCGCGACGGCGTGGCCGGCCTCGGCCAGCGCCGCCGCCACGTCCTCGGCCGCCGCCACGGTGAGGGTGTAGACGATGCCCGAGCCGGGCAGGTCGGCCAGGTGGGCGACCAGCCAGCCGAGCCGCTGCTCCGGTGACATCGACCGCAGCACCCCCAGCCGCAGCGAGTCGCGGGCCAGGCCCCCGCGCACGGTGAGCACCGGACGGCCGCCGACGGCGAGCTGCTCCTCGACGTCGTGCACCACGCGGGCGTTGGCCGTGGCCGTCGTCGCGAGCACGGGCGTGTCGTCGGGGAGCTCCTCGAGCAGGTCGCGGATGCGGCGGTAGTCGGGGCGGAAGTCGTGGCCCCAGTCGCTGACGCAGTGGGCCTCGTCGACGACCAGCAGGCCGCAGCGGCGGGCGAGGTCGGGCAGCTGCTCGTCGCGGAACCGCGGGTTGTTGAGCCGCTCGGGGCTGACCAGCAGCACGTCGACGGCGTCGTCGGCGAGCGCGGCGCGGACGTCGTCCCACTCCTGGGCGTTGCCGGAGTTCATCGTGACGGCGCGGATGCCCGCGCGCCCGGCGGCGGCGATCTGGTCGCGCATCAGCGCGAGCAGGGGGCTGATGATGACGGTCGGGCCGGCTCCCTCGGCGCGGCGCAGCGCCGTGGCCACGAAGTAGACCGCCGACTTGCCCCAGCCGGTGCGCTGCACGACCAGGACCCGGGACCGGTCGGCGACCAGGGCCGTGATCGCCTCGAGCTGGCCGTCCCGGAAGTCGGCGTCGGGGCTGCCGACCAGGTCGGACAGGGCCTCGCGGGCGCGCTCGGCCAGGGCAGTGGGTGTCGTCATCGCGGTCCCACCGTAGGCGGCCGCGCCGACGACCGGTGAGGCGGAGGGGCGCGGACCGGCGTACCGGCCGCGGGCGGCCCGCTCGGCGCGGCATGGCACCATCGACGCCGTGACCGAGCCCCGTCCGAGCCCGCCACCGCCGCAGCCGCCGTCGGCGCGCGGCGCGCGCTACCAGCGCTCGATCGGCGGGATGGCCGGCGCCCTGATCATCACGCTGCTCGCGGTGGGGGCGTTCGTCGGCT
>JAUILS010000116.1 GCA_030432975.1 Actinomycetes bacterium | reverse complement strand
CTCCCACTCCTCACGGAGGATGGTGAGCAGGCACTCGCGCACGGGGAAGGACTCGGGCTCGGGCCACCCCGGCTCGGTGACGGGCGTGGTCATGCCCGCCAGCTCCTCGTCGGTGAGCGCCGCGAGGTAGTCGCGCACCCGACCGGCCCGCTCCAGGCGGAGCGCCAGGGCGGTGTCGAGGTCGGGCCGGGCGTCGCGATCGTGGGGCACCCCCTCGGTCGGTGGGGCCTCGTCCCACGGCAGCGACAGCGGCTGCCACGGCCGCGGGTCGCCCTGGATGGCCCGCAACAGCCAGCACTCGGTGGCGAAGGCCAGGTGCCGCAGCGTCTGGATGAACGACCACTCGCCCTCGACCGACGCGTGCAGCTGCTCGGGCGGGAAGGTCCGCGCCCGCTCGACCAGCGCGGCCCACCGCCGTTCCAGCATCGTCCACGCCTCGCGGAAGCCGTCGGCGTCGCTGGGTCGCAGCAGCGCCCGGTCGGGGTCCAGCCGCGTGAGCTCGGCCTCGAGCAGGGGCGCGACGTCGACCCCGTTGACCACCAGCCGCCCCTCGATCTCGCCGTCGATCTCGACGTCCTTCAGGCCCACGCCACGCATCCGCAGCCCCGGCAGCATCACGCCCCGGACGTCGGCGTCGGGCATCCAGGCGTGCCGGATGGCGATGCCCGACAGATCGGCGTCCTCGATGGTGGCGCCCTTCAGCCGGACGTGGTGGAACGTCGACCCCGACAGGTCCTGGTCGCGGAAGTCAGCCATGCCCGGACGCTAGCGCCCTTTGCGGACGCCATGGGTCCGCATTCACACCAGCTTGCCGTCCAGCACGGTGGCGCGACCGCGGAGGAACGTCGCGACGACTCGGCCAGGCAGCTCCATGCCGGCGTACGGCGTGTTGCGCGACAGCGACGCCAGCTCGCCGGCCTCGACCACCCGCCGGGCGGACGGGTCGTAGAGCACGACGTTGGCGGGCGACCCCACCTCGAGCGGCTGCCCGTGGTCGGCCACCCGCCCGATCCGCGCGGGGGCGTAGGACAGTCGGTCGGCGACGCCGGCCCAGTCGAGCAGCCCGGGGTCGACCATCGTCTCCTGGACGATCGACAGCGCCGTCTCGAGGCCGAGCATGCCGAACGCCGCGGCCGCCCACTCGCAGTCCTTGTCCTCCAGCGGGTGCGGAGCGTGGTCGGTGGCGACGATGTCGATGGTGCCGTCGGCCAGCCCGGCCCGCAGCGCCTCGGCGTCGCGACGCGACCGCAGCGGCGGGTTGACCTTGTAGATCGGGTCGTAGGTCGCCGCCAGCTCGTCGGTCAGCAGCAGGTGGTGCGGGCAGGCCTCCGCGGTGACGTCCCAGCCGTTGGCCTTGGCCTGCCGGACGATGTCCACCGAGCCGGCGGTCGAGACGTGGCAGACGTGCAGCCGCGAGCCGACGTGGGCGGCCAGCAGCACGTCGCGGGCGATGATCGCCTCCTCGGCGACCGCCGGCCAGCCGGTCAGCCCGAGCTTGCCGGAGAGCTCGCCCTCGTTCATCTGCGCGTTCTCGGTGAGCCGCGGCTCCTGCGCGTGCTGGGCGATCACGCCGTCGAAGGCCTTGACGTACTCCAGCGCCCGGCGCATCAGCAGCGCGTCGCTCACGCACTTGCCGTCGTCGGAGAACACGCGCACCCGGGCCGCGGAGTCGGCCATCGCGCCGAGCTCGGCGAGCCGCTCCCCCGCCAGCCCGACGGTCACCGCACCGACCGGATAGACGTCGCAGTAGCCCGCCTCCCGGCCCAGCCGCCAGACCTGCTCGACGACGCCCGCGGTGTCGGCCACCGGGTCGGTGTTGGCCATGGCGTGCACGGCGGTGAAGCCGCCCAGCGCGGCCGCCCGGGTGCCGGACTCCACGGTCTCGGCGTCCTCCCGGCCGGGCTCGCGCAGGTGGGTGTGCAGGTCGACCAGCCCGGGCAGCGCGACCAGCCCGGCGGCGTCGACGACCTCGGCGTCGCCGACGTCCAGGCCGGCGCCGACCTCCGCGATGGCGCCGTCGCGCAGCAGCAGGTCGGTCGGCTCGCCGCCCAGGATCCGGGCGTTCGTGATGAGGTACGTCGGCGCGCTCACGCGTCGGCTCCTTCGGTGTCGGTCTCGGCGGGCTGCTCTGTTTCGGCGGGTTGGGAGCCGCCGAGCAGGAGATAGAGGACGGCCATCCGGACCGCCACCCCGTTGGTGACCTGCTCGACGATCACGGAGCGGTCGGAGTCGGCCACGTCGGCGGTGATCTCCATGCCGCGGACCATCGGCCCGGGGTGCATCACGATCGTGTGGTCCTGCAGCGACGCCATCCGTCGGCCGTCGAGGCCGTAGCGCCGGGAGTACTCCCGCGCGGTCGGGAAGAACGCCGCGTGCATCCGCTCCTGCTGCACCCGCAGCATCATCACCACGTCGGCCTTGGGGATCACCGCGTCGAGGTCGTACGACGTCTCGACGGGCCAGGTCTCCACGCCCACGGGCAGCAGCGTCGGCGGGGAGACCAGGGTGACCTGGGCACCGAGCGTGTGCAGCAGCAGCGCGTTGGAGCGAGCCACCCGCGAGTGCAGCACGTCGCCGACGATCGCCACCCGGCGGCCGTCGAGCGACCCCAGGTGGCGCCACATCGTGAACGCGTCGAGCAGCGCCTGGGTGGGGTGCTCGTGGGTGCCGTCGCCGGCGTTGACGACCGAGGAGCGGATCCAGTTGGACGACGCCAGCCGGTGCGGCGCCCCCGAGGCGCCGTGGCGGACGACGACCGCGTCGGCGCCCATCGCCTCCAGCGTCAGCGCGGTGTCCTTGAGCGACTCGCCCTTGGACAGCGAGGAGCCCTTGGCTGCGAAGTTGATCACGTCGGCCGAGAGCCGCTTGCCAGCGGCCTCGAAGGAGATCCGGGTGCGGGTGGAGTCCTCGAAGAAGAGGTTGACGATGGTCCGGCCGCGCAGGGCCGGCAGCTTCTTGATCGGCCGGTCGGCCAGCGACCGCATCTCCTCCGCGGTCGACAGCACCAGCTCGGCCTCGTCGCGCGTCAGGTCGGCCGCGCTCAGCAGGTGGCGCTTCACCGGTCGGCTCCCGTCTCCTCGATGACGACGGCGTCGGTGCCGTCGGTGTCGGCCAGCGTCACCCGGACCCGCTCCACGAGGGAGGTCGGCAGGTTCTTGCCGACGAAGTCGGCCCGGATCGGCAGCTCGCGGTGGCCGCGGTCGACGAGCACGGCCAGGCGCACCGCCTGCGGCCGGCCGAGGTCGTTGAGCGCGTCGAGCGCGGCCCGGATGGTGCGCCCGGAGAACAGCACGTCGTCGACCAGGACCACGACCTTGTCGTCGACTCCGTCGGCGGGGATCTCGGTCGGGAGGAGGGTGCGCGCGGGCTTCAGCCGCAGGTCGTCGCGGTACATCGTGACGTCGAGCGAGCCGACCGGCACGCTGCCACCCTCCACCGCCGCGATCTTCTCGGCGATCCGGTGGGCCAGCGGGACGCCGCGGCTGGGGATGCCCAGGAGGAGGAGGTCCTGGGCGCCCTTGTTGCGCTCGAGGATCTCGTGGGCGATGCGGGTGAGGGCCCGGCTGATGTCACGGGCGTCGAGGACGACGCGGCCCTCGGGGTGGGTGCTCTGCGGGGCGGTGTCGCCGGCCGCGGGTTCGGGCGCAGTCACGGGGCGCCGGACCTCCTTCTCCGCCTCACGGGACGGCTCGTTAAAGGATGCCGAGTGGATCGAGGGCGACCCTAGCACCGCGCGGCGGGCCGGCGGGGCCGCGCGGTCAGAGCGCGTCGGCCATCGCGGCGCACGCCTGCAGCCATGAGGCGCGGGTGCCGTCGGCGAGGCCGGCGTAGGGCACCACCGAGCCGGAGGCCAGGGCCGGGTCGAACGGCACCCGGTGGACGCCGCCGGTGCGCTCGGCGTAGACCGCGGTCAGGTCGCGCAGCAGGGCCTCGTCGACGACCGGCGACGGGTCGGCCAGCACGGTGAGCGACTTGGCCTTCAGGTCGGCGTAGCCGGCGTCCTGCAGGGCGTCGAGCATCCACAGCCCGCTGTAGCCGGTGTCCTCGCGCACCGTGGAGGTGACGACGAGCAGGTCGGCCGCCTCGGCGGCGGCCAGCCAGTTCTCGGCGCGCATGTTGTTGCCGGTGTCGACGAGGATCACGCGGTAGAACCGCTGCAGCAGCCGGTGGACGGCGATGAAGTCGTCGGCGTGGATCATGCCGGTGACGTCGGGCCGCTCGTCGGAGGCGAGGACGTCGAAGTGGGCGTCGCCCTGGGAGCGGACGAACGCCCCGAGGTCGCCGATCCGCGACTGGTAGACGTCGCTGAACCGCTCGAGGTCCTCCAGCAGCTCGCGGGTGGTGTTGCGGTGGGTCGACCGGGTGCCGCGGATGCCGAGCGTGCCCCGCGTCTCGTTGTTGTCCCAGGCGACCACGCCACCGCCGCGGATGGTGCCGAAGGTGTAGCCCGCGGCCAGCACGCCGGTGGTCTTGGCAGCGCCGCCCTTGGGGTTGACGAAGGCCACCGTGCGAGGCCCGGAGAAGTCGCGCTGGATCAGCCGCCGGGCCTGGTGGTGGGCCCGCTCGGCCGGGCCGGGCTGGGGATGGACCAGGCCGCCGGTCCAGCGGCGCACCCGCCCCTGCCAGCCCCACTCGGCGGGGCCGTCATCCTGCTCCCCCGAGCGCCGGTCGAGGAAGTCCTGCGCCGACACGGCGCGGTGCGCGCCCGGTGCGGCAACCGGCTCTTCGGGCATCGCCTGACGCGGCACCGTCGAGGACTCCTCGACGGTCGCCAGCGCGTGGTCGGCCGTCGGCTGCTCTCCCTGTGCCATCGGACACCTCCCGAGACGGCACCCCACCCGGAGGGGCGCCTGCAGGTCACTCCAGGGTAACCATCGCGGCCCCCGCGGGGCTCCACCGCAGGCCCGAGCGTCGGGCTCAGCCGAGCGCCTTGAGCGCCACCTCGACGGCGCGGTGGAACGTCGGGTAGGCGAAGTGCATCGTGCGGAGCGTCGCGACGGGGACCTCGGCATGCACCGCGGTCGCCAGCATCGACAGCACCTCGCCGCCGCTGGGGCCCACCGACGTGGCACCCACGAGGATGCCCCGGTCGGCGTCGCAGACCAGCTTGACGAGCCCGTCGTTGCCGGCGGCGTGCAGCCAGCCCCGGCTCGACTGCGGCAGGTCGCTGACCGCGGTGGTCACGGTCAGCCCAGCGTCGCGGGCCTGCTGCTCGGTCATCCCGACCGAGCCCACCTCGGGGTCGGTGAAGGTGACCCGGCTGACGGCGCGGTAGTCGGCCCAGGGGCCGTCCTCGCCGAGCAGGTCGCGGACCGCGACGGCCGCCTGGTACATCGAGACGTGGGTGAAGGCGCCGTGGCCGGTGATGTCGCCGACCGCCCACAGCCGCTCGCCGGCACGCATCCGCTCGTCGGTCTCGACGCGCCGCGCCTCCGGGTCGAGCCCGAGGGTCTCCAGCCCGACGCCCGCCAGGTTGGGCCGGCGGCCGGCGGCCACCAGCAGCCGGTCGGCGACCAGCTCCTCGCCGTCGACGGTGAGCGTGAACCGGTCGTCGGCGTGGTCGACCCGGTCGATCCGGACGCCGGTGCGGACGTCGATGCCCTCCTCGAGGAACAGCCGGGTGACCAGCTCGCTGGACTCGGGCTCCTCCACGGTCATCAGCCGGTCGGCCACCTCGAGCACGGTCACCTCGGCACCGAAGCGGCGCAGCGCCTGCGCGAGCTCGCAGCCGATCGGGCCGCCCCCGATGACCGCGATGGAGGCGGGGACCTGCTCCATCTTGAAGACCTCGCGGTTGGTCCAGTAGGGCGTGTCGGCGAGGCCGTCGATGGGCAGCTCGGCCGGTTCGGTGCCGCTGTTGAGGACCACGCCGCGCGCGGCGGCGTACACCCCGGCGTCGGGGCCCTCGACGACCACCCGGCCGGGGCCGTCGAGACGGGCGTGCCCGCGGACGACCGTCACGCCGGCGTCGACCAGGCCCTGCACGTGGTTGTCGTCGGTCCAGTCGTTCGTGGCCTCGTCGCGGATCCGGTGCGCCACCCGCCCCCAGTCGGGGGTGATCGTCGTGGGACCCGCCAGCGCGTCGGCCCGCCGGGCCTCCCCCACCAGGTCCGAGCCGCGGATCCAGAGCTTGCTCGGGATGCAGCCGTAGAACGGGCACTCGCCGCCGACGAGGTGCTTCTCCACGCCCACCACCCGCAGCCCGGCCGAGGCGAGCTTGTTGGCGGCGTACTCGCCTCCCGGACCGAGCCCGATGACGACGACGTCGACCTCGGTGGCTTCCCCCATCGCAGCAGTCATGCCCCGAGCCTGGCAGACCGGTCAACCCCGTGCACGGCACCGGCCGGTTGTGGCCAGGCCGGAGCAGGCCAGCGCGGATGCCTTCCGCCCTGCTCCGCGTCGGGAGCATCGTCGTCCCGCCCTCCCGGGCAGTCCTCAGCACCTCCGACCCGACACCCACCAAGGACGACCACCATGAGACTCACCCGCATCCTGCTGGCGCTGACCGCGGTCCTCGCGACCGCGCTGGTCACGTTCGGCGCCGCCCCCGCCAACGCCGCCACGCCGGCCTACCCGAGCGTGTCCAAGGGCGCCCGCAGCGCCAACGCCATGACGATCCAGTACCTCCTCACCGCCCGCGGCATCTCCACGACCCCCGACGGCGACTTCGGCTCGGTCACCCAGACCAACGTGCGCAGCTTCCAGAGCTCCAGGGGCCTCACCGTCGACGGCGTCGTCGGGCCGCAGACCTGGGGGGCGCTCGTCATCGGCGTCCAGTCGGGCAGCACCAACACCAACGCGATCAAGGCCGTGCAGACCCAGCTCAACAAGTACAGCTACCAGCTGCCCGTGACCGGCAAGTACGACACCCGCACCGTCAACGCGGTGCGCGGCTTCCAGTCGGCGCGCGGCCTCACCGTCGACGGGTACGTCGGCCCGGTCACCTGGCAGTGGCTGGTGGGCTACAGCCAGTCCGGCGACCAGGTCGCCTGCTACTGGGCGCCCGGCACGACCTACTCCACCCTGAACACCAAGCAGGTCGCGAACGCGAAGCTGATCCTCGCCGCCGTGAAGGCCAAGACCAGCGACCGGGACGCCAAGATCATCTCGCTGATGACGGCGATGCAGGAGACCAAGCTGTGCAACATCGCGGGCGGCGACCGCGACTCGATCGGCCTGTTCCAGCAGCGGCCCTCGCAGGGCTGGTGCAACGACCAGTACGGCTGCTCCAACGCCACCCACGCGACGTACGGCTTCCTGGGCCGGTCGACGTACACCACCAACCGCGGCCTGCTCGACTTCGACTACAAGAGCATGTCCAAGACCGCCGCGGCGCAGAAGGTGCAGATCTCGTGCTGCCCCAACGCCTACGCGCAGTGGGAGAGCCTGGCCACCAGCCTGGTCAACGCCTACGGCGCCTGAGCGGACCAGAGCTGCTCGTAGTCCCGCTCGCTGACGGCGGCCGCCTCGAGGCAACGCGCATAGAGGAGCCCGAGGCCGAAGGCGTCCTCGTCCCGCTCACGGGCGAGATCGGCGAGCTCGAGCAGCACCTGGGCGGCCACCACAGCGTCGCGGTGGTCGCCCAGGACGGCCTGCACCGCCTTCGCCGGACCGCCCAGCCGCTCGGCCCGCTCCTCGTCGGCGGCCCGGACCACGTCCGCGGCGTAGCGCGCTCCCTTGGCGGCCTTGCGGACGTCGTGCAGGCGGGTCTCCCGCTCGGCCTCCGTCCCGGCGACGGCGGCCGCCCGGGCCGCGCGCTCGAGGCGCCTCCAGCGCCGGTCGAGGGCGCGGCCCGCGTGCTCGCGGGCCAGGCGCTTCTTGCCGCGGCGCCAGGGAGCCGATCCGGACCACCCGTCCAGGGCGGCCAGCAGGGCGGCGTAGCGCTCGGTGCTCATCTCGGCGACCGCGTCGCGATGAGCCTCCCGGTGCGCCTGGCGCAGCCGGGCCCGGACCCAGCCGCCGGGCCGGTGGCGGTGCATCTCCGGCGGGAGGTCGGCGAGCATGGCGTCCACGCGGTCGACCAGCACCTCCAGGTCGCGCGCCCGGCCGAGGACCTCGCCGAGCCAGCGGAGCTCGGCCACCCCCTCGGCCACCCCCTCGGCCGCCGACGGCTCGAGCCGCCGCTCGAACGCCACCGTCACCGCGCGGAGCCTGCGACAGGTGGTCCGCATCCGGTGCACGGCGTCGGGGACGTCGGCCCGGACCAGCGGGTCGAGCGTCCGCACGGTGTGGACCAGGGCCGTGAGGTGGCTCTGCACCAGCTCCTGCTCGGTGGTCTTCCTGGTGGTCCGGGCCAGCGGCTCCGGCGGGGCCGGCGTCGGCGGGAGGGCCAGGGCACGAGCGAGATCGGACGGGTGCGTCGCCGGGGCGGCCCCCGCCTGCTCGAAGGCGGCGCCGAGCCGCTTCCGGAGCTTCTTCGGCGCCTCGGGACACGCCACCCGCCACGCCCGCCACGCCAGCGCCTCCTCCTCGCCCGTGCCCGGCCGCGCGGCTCGCACCCGGTCGTCATGAACCACGGCCAGGAGCCGGTCCGTGGCGTCGCGGAGCTCGTGGACCCGATGCTCGGTGACGGTGACCAGCACCGGCTCCAGCGAGGCCCCGCCGGCGACCCCCGCCACCACGCGGCGCAGGGCCGCGGGGACCTGGCGGGCGCTCCTGCTCAACGGCACCCGGACCTCCCGCACGACGTCTCCGTCGGGGAGCTCCAGCAGCCAGCCCTCGTCGTCGCCGCCGGCGCGCCGGCGCAGGGCGATCCCCGCCCCGGCCAGGGCCAGGCCGGCGGTGTCGTAGGAGACGGCCTCGTCCACGGTGGCCCCCGCCTCGGCCACCCGCGCGACGCCGGGCAGCGCGTCGTACGCCGGCGTGGTCGCCGCGACGTCGACGTCGTACGTCGTCCCGTCATGGACGGCGGTGCTGGCCATGTCTCGTTCTACCGCATCCGCGCTCGCCCGGCGGTCGGCGACCGGGCGGCCGGCGACCGGGCGGCCGGCGACCGGGCGGCCGGCGACCTGCTTGACTCGGAGCGTGCCCCGCCGCCCGTCGGGTCACGTCCCTGGCGCTGCGGAGGCGAGCACGATGGCCGGTGACGGCACGATGAGCGGAGTCCTGCTGACCGGCCACGGCGGCCCGGAGCGGCTGGTCTGGCGGGAGGACCTGCCCGTCCCCCAGCCCGGCCCGGGCGACGTGCTGGTGCGGGTGGCGGCCGCCGCGGTCAACAACACCGACCTCAACACCCGCCTCGGGTGGTACTCCAAGGGCGACGGCGACGCCGCCGACGCCGCATGGAACGGCCGGCCGCTGTCGTTCCCCCGGATCCAGGGGATCGACGTCGCCGGCCGCGTCGTCGACGTCGGGCCCGGCGTCGACGAGGGCCGCGTCGGCGAGCGGGTGCTGGTCGAGCCGTGCCTGCGCGAGGTCGGCGGGCGGATGCTCGACCAGCCGTGGTTCCTGGGCTCGGAGTGCGACGGCGGCTTCGCGCAGTACGTCCGGGTGGCCGCGCGGCACGCGCACCCCGTCGACAGCCGGCTGACCGACGCGGAGCTGGCCTCCTTCCCCTGCTCGTCGTCCACCGCGGAGAACATGCTGACCCGCGCCGGGGTCGGGGCCGGCGACACCGTCCTGGTGACCGGGGCGTCGGGCGGGGTGGGCTCGGCCGCGGTGCAGCTGGCCCGGGCCCGCGGCGCCGAGGTGGTGGCGGTGACCAGCCCTGCCAAGGCCTCGGGGCTGCGCGAGCTCGGCGCGGTCCGGACCGTGGACCGCGAGGCCGACTACGTCGCCGAGCTCGGCGAGAACGCCGTGGACGTGGTGGTCGACCTGGTGGCGGGTCCCGCCTGGCCGTCGCTGCTCCGGGTGCTGCGTCCGGGCGGGCGCTACGCGGTGTCCGGGGCCATCGCGGGGCCGATGGTGGAGCTCGACGTGCGGACGCTCTACCTCAAGGACCTGTCGCTGTTCGGCTGCACCGTCCTGGACCCGGAGGTCTTCGGGGCGCTCGTGCGTCGCATCGAGCGTGGCGAGGTGCGGCCGCTGGTCGCCGCGACCTACCCCCTGGTCGAGATCGGCGCCGCGCAGGAGGAGTTCCAGGCCAAGGGCCACCTCGGCAAGATCGTGCTGACCGTCCCCTGACGCGGCGCTCGCCTAGGCTGCGGCCATGGCCCGCGGCACCCACGACTTCTCCCCCGACGCCCGCAACGACGACCTGCTGGTGTGGGTCAACGGCGAGCTGCTCCCCCGCGACCGGGCGGTCGTGTCGGTCTTCGACTCGGGCTTCGTGCTCGGCGACGGCGTCTGGGAGGGCCTGCGCGTGTACGCCGGCCAGCCGGTGTTCCTGGACCAGCACCTGGACCGGCTGTTCGAGGGCGCCACGGCGCTGATG
>JAUILS010000115.1 GCA_030432975.1 Actinomycetes bacterium | reverse complement strand
GCTCGCGCATCGCCTGCACGAAGCCGAGGTTGCTCATCACGGTGGCGACCACCGTGTCCTTGACCAGCCGGCCCTGCTCCTTCATCGACAGCGCGAGGATGGCGAGGATCTGGTCGCCGTCGACGACGTTGCCCTCGTGGTCGACGGCGAGGCACCGGTCGGCGTCGCCGTCGAGGGCGATGCCCACGTCGGCGCCGTCCTTGACCACGGCGGCCTGCAGCGACTCCAGGTGCGTGGAGCCGCAGCCGTCGTTGATGTTGAGGCCGTCGGGGATCGCGTGGATCGCGGTCACGTCGGCACCGGCGTCGGCGAGCGCGCGCGGCCCGGCGTCCCAGGCGGCGCCCTCGGCGCAGTCGACGACGACCCGGAGGCCGGCGAGCGGGTGGTCGATGGTCCGCACCAGGTGGGCGGCGTACTCCTCGACCGCGGTCTCGTGGGCGTCCACCCGGCCGACGCCGCCGCCGACGGGCCGCTGCCACTCCTCGCGCATCCGTCGCTCGATGGCGATCTCGACGGCGTCGTCGAGCTTGTGGCCGCCGCGGGCCAGGAACTTGATGCCGTTGTCGGGCATCGGGTTGTGCGACGCCGACAGCATCACGCCGAGGTCGGCGCCCAGAGTGCCGGTGAGGTAGGCGACACCCGGCGTCGGGAGCACCCCGAGCAGGAGGACGTCGATGCCAGCCGACGCCAGCCCGGCGACGACCGCCGCCTCGAGGAACTGCCCCGAGATGCGGGTGTCGCGGCCGACCACGGCGAGCGGCCGGTGGCCGGCGAACTCCCCGCGGTCGCCCAGCACATGGGCGGCGGCAACGGAAAGGTCCAGGGCCAGCTCAGCGGTGAGCTCACCGTTGGCCAGGCCCCGGACCCCGTCCGTGCCGAACAGTCGCGCCATGCTCTGCGTCGCGATCTGCGATCAGCGCTTGCTGTACTGAGGTGCCTTCCGGGCCTTCTTCAGACCGGCCTTCTTGCGCTCGATCACGCGGGCGTCGCGGGTCAGCAGGCCGGCCTTCTTGAGCGTCGGACGGTTGGCCTCGGCGTCCACGTCGTTGAGCGCGCGGGCCACGCCCAGGCGCAGCGCACCGGCCTGGCCGGTGATGCCGCCGCCGTGGATGCGGGCGATCACGTCGAAGCGCCCCTCGAGGCCGAGGGCCGCGAACGGCTCGTTGACGACCTGCTGGTGGAGCTTGTTGGGGAAGTAGGAGTCCAGCGCGCGGCCGTTGATCCGCCAGCTGCCGGAGCCCGGGACGATCCGGACGCGGGCCACGGCCTCCTTGCGACGGCCGGTGGCCGCAGCGGGGGCGATGGTGGCGGGCTTGGCGGGGCCGTCGGCCGCGGAGCTCTCGGAGGTGTAGGCCACACCCTCCTCGTCGACCTCGAAGGTCTCCTCAGCGGCGTCGTTCATGTCGTTGCTCATCTCGGTCACTGATCGTCGTCCTTACTGGGAGACCCGGGAGATCTCGAACGGGGTGGCCTGCTGGGCCGCGTGCGGGTGGTCGGGGCCGGCGTAGACCTTGAGCTTCTTCAGCATCTGACGGCCGAGCCGGTTCTTGGGGAGCATGCCCCAGACGGCCTTCTCGATGGCCTTGCGCGGGTCCTTCTCCAGCAGCTCGCCGAAGGGCGTGGCGGAGAGACCACCCGGGTAGCCGGAGTGACGGTAGGCCAGCTTCGTGACCTTCTTGTTGCCGGACAGGGAGACCTTGTCGGCGTTGACGATGATGACGAAGTCACCGGTGTCGACATGCGGGGCGAAGATCGCCTTGTGCTTGCCGCGGAGCAGGTTGGCCACCTGGACCGCGAGACGGCCGAGGCGGACGTCGGTGGCGTCGATGACGTGCCACTCGCGCGTGATGTCGCCTGGCTTGGGGCTGTACGTGCGCACGGTTGAGCCTCACTTGTTCGTCGGGCCCGGCCAGGCGGATGCACCGGCCGGGTGATGAAGCCGCGACCTCTGACGAACACTGCCCGGCTTCTCTTCATCCGGGTCTGCACCGCACGCTCACGAGGAGTGCCGGCGCGGCAGGAGTCGCGACCGCTCAGACTACCGGCGGGCCGCTCAGGGGGTCAAAACGGCGGCACCGCTCGTCGCAGCAGGGCGTCCACCTGCCGAGTCCCGGGTTCGCACGCCCTCCCGGCCCGGTCTAGGTTAGGGGTCGATGACCTCGACCCACGAAGGAGCCGACGTGACCGACGTACCGGCCTCCGGCACCTCCTCGCTCACCGTCCGCGACAACCGGACCGGCCAGGAGTACGACGTCCCGATCGTCGACGGCGCCATCAAGGCCGCCGACCTGGGGGCCATCCGTGCCGACGACGACGAGCCCGGCCTGGCGGTCTACGACCCCGGCTTCGTCAACACCGCGTCCTGCCGCTCGTCGGTGACCTACATCGACGGCGAGAAGGGGATCCTCGAGTACCGCGGCTACCCGATCGAGCAGCTCGCGGAGAAGTCCAACTTCCTCGAGGTCGCCTACCTGCTGATCAACGGCTCCCTGCCCAGCAAGGAGCAGTACGACGAGTGGGTGCACCACATCACCTACCACACGTTCGTGCACGAGAACGTCAAGAGCTTCATGCAGGGCTTCCGCTACGACGCCCACCCGATGGGCATGCTGATGGCCTCCGTCGGCGCGCTGTCGACGTTCTATCCCGACGCCCGCAACATCTCCGACCCGCACTCCCGCGAGATCCAGATCATCCGGATGATCGCGAAGATGCCGACCCTGGGCGCCTGGGCGTTCCGCCACGCGCAGGGCAAGCCCTACGTCTACCCCGACAACGACCTGGGCTACACCGCCAACTTCCTCTCGATGCTGTTCAAGATGAGCGAGCAGAAGTTCGAGGCCGACGAGCGGCTCGTCAAGGCGCTCGACGTGCTGTTCATCCTGCACGCCGACCACGAGCAGAACTGCTCCACCAACGCCGTCCGCTCGGTCGGCTCCAGCCAGGTCGACCCCTACTCCGCGGTCGCCGCGGGCGTCGCGGCGCTGTTCGGCCCGCTGCACGGCGGCGCCAACGAGGCCGTGCTGCGGATGCTGCGCCGGATCGGGTCCCTGGACAACGTCCCCGCCTTCATCGAGGGCGTCAAGGACGGCAACGAGCGGCTGATGGGCTTCGGCCACCGCGTCTACAAGAACTACGACCCGCGCGCCAAGATCATCAAGAAGGCCTGCGACGACGTCTTCGAGGTCACCGGGGTCAACCCGCTGCTCAAGATCGCGCAAGAGCTGGAGAAGATCGCGCTCGAGGACGAGTACTTCGTCTCGCGCAAGCTCTATCCCAACGTCGACTTCTACTCCGGCCTGATCTACGAGGCCTTCCAGTTCCCGCCCGAGATGTTCACGGTGCTGTTCGCCATCGGCCGCACGCCGGGCTGGCTGGCCCAGTGGGTGGAGCTGGTGCAGGACAAGGAGCAGAAGATCGCGCGGCCCAAGCAGATCTACACCGGCGACCGCACGCTCGACTTCACCCCCGCCTCCGAGCGCTGGTCCTGACCCGGCCGGTCACCCCACCCGCGAGTCGCCTCCCTCCCAGGTGGGGCGACGCAGTTAACCCTCGAGGATGCCGTCCGCCTCGGACGTACGACGTACCGTAGGAGGCGACCCGCCCCGAGGAGACCGATGACCGACCAGACCCGTGGGCAGGCGCGCGCCACCCGCCGCGGCCTGCTCGGGGCAGCCGGCGCGGGCGGCCTCGGCGTGGCCGCCGGCGCGCTCGCCGCCACCCGGCTCCAGGAGCCGGCCGACGCGGGCCCCCCGCCCACCGTGCCGGGCACGATCAGCCCCTACGGCGCACACCAGCCGGGCGTCACGGCCGCGACCCCGCGCGCCAACCGCGTCGTGGCGCTGGACCTGCGCGACGACGTCGACGCCGACGGCCTCGGCCGGCTGATGCGGCTCTGGAGCGGCAGCATCGCTGCGGCCGCGCTCGGCCGCCCCGCCCCCGCCGACACCGCGCGCGACCTCGCCCAGGCCAACGTCGACCTCACCGTGACCGTGGGCTGGGGCTACGACGCCTTCGACAAGGTGGGCCTGGCCGACGCCCGGCCGGCCGCGCTGGTGAAGGTGCCCTCCTTCGCCCACGACCGGCTCGAGAAGCGCTGGTCCGGGGGCGACCTGATGCTGCTGGTGGGCGCGGCCGACGACACCACGGTGACCCACGTGCTGCGCCGGCTGCTGCTCGACGCCGAGCCGTTCGCGACGCTGCGCTGGGAGCAGGACGGCTCGTGGCGCGGGATCGGCGCCGACCAGGCGCCGACCACCGGCCGCAACCTGTTCGGCCAGGTCGACGGCACCGGCAACCTGCTGCCCGACGACCCGCTGTTCGACCCGACCGTGTGGACCAAGACCCCCGACTGGTTCGCCGGCGGCACGACGCTGGTGGTGCGCCGGATCTCGATGGACCTCGACGAGTGGGACACCCTCACCCGCGCCGAGCAGGAGGCCTCGGTCGGCCGCGACCTCGACGTCGGCGCCCCCCTCACCGGCACCGGGGAGCGCGACGACCCCGACTTCGCCGCGGAGGAGGACGGCCGCCCGGTGATCGCTGCCGACTCCCACATGAGGCTGTCCCACCCCGACCACAACGGCGGGGCGCGGATCCTGCGCCGCGGCCTCAACTACACGACGTACGACCCGGCGACGGGCCAGCGCGACGCCGGCCTGGTGTTCTGCTCCTTCCAGGCCGACCTGGGCGCGCAGTTCGTGCCGATCCAGCGCCGGCTCGACCAGGGCGACGCCCTCAACGAGTGGACGACGGCGATCGGCAGCGCGGAGTTCGCCGTCCTCCCCGGCTTCGCGGAGGGCGGCTGGCTCGGCGACACCCTCCTCAGCTGACCCGACGCGCCGGCCCTGTCGGCGACGCGTCGCGGATGTCGCGGTGACGCGTCGCGGATGTCGCGGTGAAGCGTCGCGGATGCGCAGGAAACCGCTGGACAGGGGTGCCAGACTCGACGGCATGACCGCCACCGCGACCGAGCTGTCCGCCGCCCTCGAGCACCTCCGTGCCGCTCCCGCCACCGAGGGCACCCTCGCCCTCGTCGTCCGCCGCCCCGACGTCGGCGCCCGCGAGATCCTCGTCGAGGGTCGGCTCGACCTCGAGGACGGGCTGGAGGGCGACAACTGGCTCTCCCGGGCGACGTCGCACGCCATCGCGGAGGGGCGCCATCTCGAGGCCCAGCTCAACGTGATGAGCGCCCGGATGGTCGCCCTCCTGGCCGACGCCCCGGAGGAGCAGGCGCTCGCCGGCGACCAGCTGTACGTCGACCTCGACATCTCCCACGCCAACCTGCCGACGGGCACCCGCCTCGCGATCGGCGACCCCGACGCGGGCGGAGCGGTCATCGAGGTGACCAAGAAGCCGCACAACGGCTGCGCGAAGTTCAAGGCCCGGTTCGGCGACGACGCCGTCGCGTTCGTCAACAGCGAGGCCGGCAGGGAGCTCCGGCTGCGAGGCTTCAACGCCCGCGTCGTGCAGCCCGGCGTCGTCCGCCCGGGAGACCCGGTGCGCAGGCTCTGACGTCCGGGCGAGTTCTTCTCGCCCGCCCAGCCCTGTCTCAGAATCCTCACAGCGAAGCCCGCCAGGCTGGGTGCCATGGAGCAACAGCCAGGCACCTCCGGTCCGTCGCGACCGGACCACCCCACGCCCTGGGGGCAGGACGACGCCGCCTCGCGGCACGACGACACTGCACCCTGGGCCACGATGACCGACGACCCCGCCGGCTCCCCCGAGCCGACGACACCTCTGCCTCCGCCGGGTCCCGGCGCCTACGGTCCCCCGCCGGGGGGCGCCTACCCGGTGACGCCGCCCACGGAGCGGCCACGGCGAGGGGCCTTCGCCGCGACGGTGGTGGCGGCCTCCCTGCTGGTCGGCGGCGGCGCCGGGGTGGCTGGTGCGGCGCTGTGGGACGCGAACCAGGACTCCCCTTCCTCCGCGTCCACCGCCCGCACCACCACCCCCGTCATCGACCAGGGTGACACCGCTCCGGCCGAGGGGTCGGTCGAGCAGGTGGCGGCGGCCGTGCTGCCGTCCGTCGTCAAGATCGACGTGGCCAGCCAGCAGGGCGCCGGCTCCGGCTCGGGCATCATCCTCAGCAGCGACGGCCAGATCCTCACCAACGACCACGTCGTCGAGGGCGCCGGCAACGGCGGCAGCATCCGGGTCTCCTTCGACGACGGCAGCCACGCCGACGCCCGCATCCTCGGCACCGACCCGCTGACCGACACCGCGGTGATCCAGGCCGAGGGCGTCTCCGGGCTCACCGCGGCGACGATCGGCCAGTCCGCCAACCTCGACGTGGGCCAGCAGGTGGTCGCGATCGGGTCGCCGTTCGGCCTCGAGTCGACCGTCACCAGCGGTATCGTCAGCGCGCTCAACCGCCCGGTGAGCGTCGGGGCGGACAACCAGGGCAACTCCACGACGTACCCCGCCATCCAGACCGACGCGGCCATCAACCCCGGCAACAGCGGCGGCCCGCTCGTCGACACGACCGGCGCCGTCGTCGGCATCAACTCCTCGATCCGCACGGCGCCCAGCGCCGGCACCGGGGCGGCGTCGGGATCGATCG
The DNA here is from genome assembly GCA_030432975.1 of Actinomycetes bacterium. Taxonomy (GTDB): domain Bacteria; phylum Actinomycetota; class Actinomycetes; order Propionibacteriales; family Nocardioidaceae; genus Nocardioides. Next base: position 3,871 of record JAUILS010000115.1, on the reverse strand, counting down.
GCCTCGGCTTCGCGATCCCGATCGACGAGGTGATGCCGATCGTCGACCAGATGATCAACGGCGAGACCCCGACCCACGCCCGCATCGGCATCGGCGTCGGACCGCTGTCGGGTGACAACGCCGACCTGGTCGACGGCGCCCAGGTCAGCCAGGTCAACGCCGGCTCCCCCGCCGAGCAGGCCGGGATCCGGACCGGCGACGTGATCACGAAGGTCGACGACACCCTGATCACCGGCCCCGACTCGCTGGTCGCCACCGTCCGGTCCTACCGACCCGGCGACGAGGTCGAGGTCACCTGGATGCGCAACGGCCAGAGCCAGACCGCCACGGTGACGCTGGAGTCGGACGCCGAGACGTCCTGACGACGGCCGCCGGGCCCAGACGTCCGGCCGGGGGTGGCTCGGTGCCTGCTGCCCCCGGCCGGCGACCACGTCGTACGCCGGCGCCGCCGGGGTTGCGGGCCCTCAGCGCACGCGCTCGACGCGCCCCTCGGTCCACACCGGGCCGTCGCTCTCGTAGACCTCGCCCCCGGCCCCGAACACCAGGAACCGGTCGTAGCCGCGCGCGAACCACCGGTCGTGGGTGACCGCCAGGACGGTGCCCTCGAAGGCCTCCAACCCGTCCTCGAGCGCCTCGGCGGACTCGACGTCGAGGTTGTCGGTGGGCTCGTCGAGCAGCAGCAGCGTCGCGCCCGAGAGCTCCAGCAGCAGGATCTGGAAGCGTGCCTGCTGGCCGCCCGACAGCGACTCGAAACGCTGCTCGGCCGCCGAGCTCAGCTCGTAGCGGTCGAGCACCCTGCTGGCCTGCTCGCGCCCCATGCCGTCGCGGCCCCTCCCGTCCGGCGTGGTGTCGCCGCGGTGCAGGATCTCCAGCAGCGTGCGACCGACCAGCTCGGGGTGCTCGTGGGTCTGCACGAACCAGCCGGGCCGCACGCGGGCCCCGAGCCGGGCCCGGCCGGTGTGGTCGACCGGCGCGATCGGCACCTCGCCGACAGGCTGGTGCTCGACGTCCGGATCGGAACCGCCGCCGGCCAGCAGCCGCAGGAAGTGGGACTTGCCGGACCCGTTGGAGCCGAGCACGGCCACCCGCTCGCCGTACCAGACCTCGAGGTCGAAGGGCTGCATCAGCCCGGTCAGCTCCAGCCGCTCGCACACGACGGCGCGCTTGCCGGTGCGACCGCCCTTCAGCCGCATCCGCACCTGCTGCTCGCGCGGCTGCTCGGTCGGCGGGCCGGCCTCCTCGAACTTGCGCAGCCGGGTCTGCGCCGCCTGGTAGCGGCTCGCCATCCCGTCGTTGTAGGCGGCCTTCTGCTTGTACATCAGCATCAGCGCCCGAAGCTTGGCATGCTCCTCGTCCCAGCGACGGCGCAGCTCCTCGAAGCGGGCGAAGCGGTCGCGCCGCGCCTGGTGGTACGACGCGAAGCCGCCGGGGTGCGTCCACACCCGGTTGCCGGCGCCGCCCAGCTCGACGGTGACGATGCGCGTCGCAGTGTTGGCCAGCAGCTCGCGGTCGTGGGAGATGAACATGATGGTCTTGTCGGACTCGCGGATCCGCTCCTCGAGCCAGACCTTGCCGGGCACGTCAAGGTAGTTGTCGGGCTCGTCGAGCAGCAGCACCTCGTCAGGCCCGCGAAGGAGGTACTCCAGCACCAGCCGCTTCTGCTCGCCGCCCGAGAGCGTGCGCAGGCTGCGGTGCCGGGCCCGGTCGAACGGCACGCCCATCGCGGCCGTCGTACACACGTCCCAGGTGACCTCGAGGTCGTAGCCGCCCGCGTCGGCGTACTCCGCCAGCGCGCCTGCGTAGCGCATCTGTGTCGCCTCGTCGTCGACCTCCATCAGCGCCAGCTCGCAGGCGTCGACCTCGGCATGCGCCTGCCGCACGCGTGGGGGCGACACCGAGAGCAGCAGGTCGGCGACCGTGGGGTCGTCGCTCCCGGCCACCACGCCGTGCCCGACGAACTGGCGCATCACGCCCAGCCCGCCGGACCGGGTCACCGCCCCCGCGTGCGGGACGAGGTCACCGGTCACGATCCGCAGCAGCGTGGTCTTGCCGGCGCCGTTGGCGCCGACCAGCGCGACCTTGGCCCCCTCGCCCACCCGGAACGACACGTCGTCGAGCAGCACCCGCCCGTCGGGCAGCTCGAAGCGCACCCCGGCGACGTCCACGTGACCCACGGCAGGCCATTCTCCGGTACGCCGGCCGGTCGCCGCATCCCCATTAGGCGGCCGCCTCGGCCGCGAGGCAGGCCAGCACGCCGCGAACGTAGTCCGGATGCTGCATCACCTGCTCCCACGTGAAACGCAGCACCCGCCACCCCGCCAGCGTCAGCTCGGTGTAGCGCACGCAGTCGCGGGCGTGCGCGTCCTTGCCGGTGTGGAACTCCCACGAGTCCGCCTCCAGGGCCAGCCGGCGGCGGCGGTCGACCAGGTCGGGGTGGTAGGTGCGGTGCCTGGTGACGATGGCTCCCTGTGGCTCCACGCGCAGCTCGGGAACCTCCAGCGCCACCGCGCGCAGCACCGACTCGAAGGGGTTGGCGGCCAGATGTGTCGCATGGGCGGCCACCCGGCGGCACTGCGCCGAGCCGGGCCCGCGGCTGTCACCTGCCGCTGCGCGGAGCTCCTGGGCCGAGACCAGCCCCGACCGCAGCGCCGAGTCGGCCACCGCGAGTGCCTCGCCGAAGGACAGCCGCCGAGCGCAGTCCAACACCGTCCGCAGCGGTGCGGTCACGCCGTCGACCACCTCGTCGTTCGCGAGGTCGGCGAACGCCAGCCGAGCACGCCCGTCGCGGAATCCGCGGGGGTGCCGCGTGCGCGGCACCGTGACCCACACGAGGTCGGGCACCCACACCACCTTCCAGCCCCAGTGCAGCGCGGCGCTGAGATGGGAGACGACACCGCTAACCGCTGCCGCATCCTTCTGAGCCGTGGTGGCGCTCGCGAGGGCGAGGCGGCCGCGATGGAGCCGGACGATGTCGCCGCGTGCGATCGCCGTCCGCAGCCGCTTGCGAGAGCTGAGCGCCACGACATCGCCGGCAGTGGCGACCCCGCCCAGCCGCTCCAGTGCCGCCACCGCATCCACACGCCCATCCTCGCGGTCGGCCGCTCGCCATGTCGGTCACCATCCACAGGGGCCGCTCGGACAGGCAAGCGGCGGAGCGACCGCGCTCCGCACGCCTGCCCGCACCCCTCGGAAGGTCCATTGCCTGTCCGAGTGGCCCGCGGCCCGCGCGAAGCCCGCCGCCCGTCGTCTGCGGCCGCGCCGACGGCTCAGTCGTCGGCGTAGTCGTAGACGACCTCGGCCGAGGTCGCCCACAGGTTGACGCCGGACTCCACCGCGTCGCGGTCGATCAGCGCCAGCTCCTCGTCGGTGAGCGGCGGGAAGGACAGCGCGTCGAGGTTGGTGTCGAGCTGCTCGACCGACGAGGCGCCGATCACCGCCGAGGTCACCCGCGGGTCGCGCAGCGCCCACTGGAGCGCGAGCTGCGCCAGCTTCTGGCCGCGGGCGGCCGCGACCTCGTGCAGCCGGCGTACGCGCGCGAGCACGTCGTCGTCGATGCCGGTGACCGACGACCCCTCCCGCGCCGCGCGCGAGTCGTCCGGGATGCCGTTCAGGTAGCGGTCGGTCAACAGCCCCTGGGCGAGCGCGGTGAACACGATGCACCCCATGCCCTGGGTCTCCAGCTCGTCGAGCAGGCCGTCCTCGATCCACCGGTTGAACATGGAGTACGACGGCTGGTGGATGAGCAGCGGCGTGCCGAGGTCGCGGGCGATGGTGGCGGCCTCGCGGGTGCGCTGCGGGGAGTACGACGAGATGCCGGCGTAGAGCGCCCGGCCGGAGCGCACCGCGTGGTCGAGGGCCCCGATCGTCTCCT
>JAUILS010000114.1 GCA_030432975.1 Actinomycetes bacterium | reverse complement strand
CTACGTCCTCCAGGCGAAGAAGGAGGTCGTCCAGGCGACGATGACGGTCACGGTGCGCAACGAGCGGCCGAGCTATCGCACCGGCGACTACATCCAGTACTTCTACCTGCCGTCCATCACCATCCCCGTCCCCGCGGAGGCGGCGCAGCTGACCGCCGTCTCCAACGGCGCGGCGCTGTCGGTGACCGAGGAGCCCACGAAGGACCCGAGCACCGCGCTCGCCACGATCCGCTTCCCCAGCAACCTGCTCTACGGCCAGAGCCGCACGATCACCGTCACGTTCGTCCTCGAGGGCGAGGAGCCGCGCTCGGCGAACCAGACCAGGGTCGGGCCGGGCTATGCGACGTTCGCGGTCTATGGCCCCGGCGACGCGGGCCAGAACACCGTCGAGGTGGTGCTGCCTGCGTCGATGCGGTTCGACGCGACGACCGACGCGTTCACCCCGGACGAGGGCGGGAAGACCACCACCTACACCGCCACCACCAACACCGAGAGCGCGGGGTTCTGGGCGGTGGTCTCGGCCCGCGACCCCGAGATCGCGAGGACCAAGCAGGTCGAGGTCGGCGGCCAGGAGGTCGAGGTGCTGGCCTACCGCGACGACAGGAAGTGGCTCCGCTTCGTCACGTCGCGGATGACCACGGGGGTGCCGGTGCTCGAGGAGCTCGTGGGGACGCCCTGGCCGGGCGGGCTGACGACGGTCCGGGAGGACCGCTCGGTCAACGTGCGTGGCTACGACGGGTGGTTCGACAGCAGGGAGGACGAGATCGTCATCGGCGAGGAGCTCGACCAGGAGCTGCTCTTCCACGAGCTGATGCACGCCTGGGCCTCGCCGAGCTCGTTCCAGGAGCGGTGGCTCTACGAAGGGATCGCCCAGGACCTGGCCGCCCGGGCGGTCGCTGCCGAGGGCGACAAGCCCGCCAAGCTCCGGCCCGTGTCGGCGACGGGCAAGCAGGCCGTCCCGCTCAACTCGTGGACCGCCGACGCCGGCGGGCGCGCGCAGCCCGCCGACGACTACGGCTACCCCGCGTCGTACGTCGCGACGAAGACGCTGCTCGACGGCGTGGACGACGACGCCCGCAGCGCGGTCCTCGCCGCCGCCGTCGCCGGGCAGAGCGCGTACGCCGTCGCCGGGGAGCCCCGGCTGACGGCCAGCCGCACGGACTGGCAGCGCTTCCTCGACCTCGTCGAGGTGGTCGGTGACAACGACCGCGCGACCCGGACGTTCAAGAGGTGGGTGCTGACCCCGAAGGAGCGGAAGCAGCTCAAGGGCCGCGGACCCGCGCTGGCGGACTACCGGGACGTCGACGAGGCGGACGGCGACTTCGCGCCCCCGCTCGGGCTGCGCCTGGCGATGACCGACTGGGACTTCTCGGCCGCGCAGAAGGCGATCGGCCAGGTCGCCGGTCTCGGCCCGGCGGCGGTCGCGGTCCAGGAGGCGGCCGAGCGCCACGGGATGGACGTCCCCGAGGAGGTGGTCGCGCTCTACCAGACGGCGGAGGGCGAGGCGGCCTACGACCGGCTCGCCGACACCCTGCCGAAGGCCGCCACGGCCGTCGACGCGGTCGGCACGGCCACCGAGGACGCCGCGGCGTCGCGCAACCCGCTGGCGGCGCTCGGCGCCCGCGTGGGCGGTGTCGACGACCAGGCGGCGCAGGCGGAGGACCTGCTCGCCGAGGGCGACCTCGACGGCGCCACCGCCGCCGCCGAGGACGCGTCGACCGCGGCCGGGCGGAGCACGCTGGTGGGCGCCGGGGTCGTGGTCGCCGCGCTGGCGCTGCTGGCGGGGCTGGTGGTCCTGGGCGTGGCCCTGCGGCGCCGCCTCAGCCGCCGCGCGCGGGACCGGGCCGAGGCGGGGGCCGCGGCTGCCCTGGTCGCCGGGGAGCAGGCCCGGGCGGCCGGGGTGGCCGTCACTCCGGCCGGCGCGGCGGGCGGGCCGGTGGACGGGCTGGTGGACGGACCAGTGGACGGGCCAGTGGACGGGCCCGTGGACGGGCCGGCGGACGGACCGGGCGACGGGCCCGCCGAGCGGTAGGTTGGCATCGTGGAGACCGCCGAGGTGCTGCGCCTGATCCAGGACGTCGCCGCGGAGGTCATCACGCCCCGCTACCAGGCGCTCGGCTCGGGCCAGGTGCACGAGAAGAACCCCGGTGACCTGGTGACCGTGGCCGACCACGAGGCCGAGGAGCGGATCACCGAGGCCCTGCTGACCGCCTACCCCGACGCGGTCGTGCTCGGCGAGGAGGCCGCGAGCGCCGACCCGTCCCTGCGCGAGCGGTTCGCCGCCGCGGAGCACGCCTTCACCGTCGACCCGATCGACGGCACCAAGAACTTCGTCCACGGCAACCCCGACCACGCCGTGATGGTCGCCGAGCTGCTCGACGGGGTGGTCGAGCGCAGCTGGATCTGGCAGCCGCAGCACCTGACGGCGTACGTCGCCGAGCGGGGGCGGGGCGCCTACCGCGACCGGATGCAGGTCTACCGCCCGGCCCCCTCCCCGGTCCCGCGCGAGTGGCGCGGGGTCACCTCGCGGCGCGCCTGGCTCGGTCGCGAGCTGCCGGGGCTGCGGCCGCTCGAGCTGACCTGGGTGTGCTGCGGCGTCGACTACCCGCAGCTGGTGCGCGGCTATGCCGACTTCGTCCTCTACGCCCGGTCGCACCCGTGGGACCACGCACCCGGGTCGCTGCTGCTGACCGAGGCCGGCGGCTTCGTCGGCACGCTCGACGGCCAGCCCTACGACGCGCGCACCTCGGCCGGCGGCCTGGTGGTCGCCGCGCGGCGCGAGGTCTACGACGAGGTCCTCCGGGTGCTCGACGACAGCTGAGGTGTGACGAACCGGTCACCCGCGCGCGGGTGCCAGCGACCCGGCCGCCGGGCTAGCGTGGCACCAACGGCGAGAACGGAGGCGCCCCATGGACCTCTCCACGACCTACCTCGGGCTGCCGCTGCGCAACCCCCTGGTGGCGGCGCCGTCGCCGCTGCAGCAGACCCCCGGCGGCGTCGTCACGCTCGTCGACGCCGGCGTCTCGGCGGTCGTGCTCCACTCGCTCTTCGAGGAGCAGGTGCGCCGCGAGATCGACCCCGACTTCGAGCGCGACCAGTGGTTCACCAACCCGGCCGGACCGGGTGCCCCGGCGCGCTACCTCGACCTGATCGAGAAGTCCGTCGGCTGCGTGGACGTGCCGGTGATCGCCAGCCTCAACGGCACCGGCAGCGGCGAGTGGACCCACTTCGCCCGGCAGGCGCAGGACGCCGGGGCGGCGGCGGTGGAGCTGAACTTCTACGTCGTCCCCGGGCAGTTCCGCGGGCACGGCGAGGCGGTCGAGGACGCCGTGCTCGACCTGCTGGCGGCGGTGCGCGACGTCGTGTCGGTGCCGGTGGCCGTCAAGCTGCCGCCGTACTTCTCCTCCCTCAACGACCTGGCCGTGCGGCTGGTGGAGAAGGGGGCCGACGGGCTGGTGCTCTTCAACCGCTTCCTGCAGCCGCGCATCGACGTGGCGGCCGAGACCGTCCAGCCCGTGATCGACCTGTCGACGCCGAGCGAGGCCCGGCTGCCGCAGACCTGGATCGCGGTGCTGCGCGAGCAGGTCGAGTGCTCGCTGGCCGGCACCGGCGGCGTCGAGACGGCCGACGACATCGCGGCCTACCTGCTGGCCGGGGCCGACGTCGTGCAGTGCGCGTCGGTCTTCCTGCGGCACGGCCGCGACCACGCGCGCACCCTGCTCGCCGACCTCGAGGCCTGGGGCGACGCCCAGGGCTACGCGTCGGTGGCCGACGCGCGCGGGTCGCTCGCGGTGCCGTGGCGGGTGCCGAGCGACCACTACGAGCGCGACGGCTACGTCAGCGCCCTGCAGGTCGCCCGCCGCACCTACTGGTGGAAGTAGCCGCCGCCGGGGGACTTCGCAGGTCGGGCCCGGGGCTACTGGTGCGTACGACGCGCCTGGTGCGTCGTACGCACCAGTAGCCAAGCCGCCCGGAACCTCGCCTGGCCGCAGCGCCGTCTCGCGGCACCGCAGTGCCATCTCGCGGCACCGAAGTGCCGTCTCGGGGAGCCGCAACGCCATCTCGCGGCACCGCTGCGCCGGTTCGGGGTCAGCCGACGGCAGCGGCGCCGGCGGTGGCGACCTCCTGGTCCTGCTCGGCGGTGCCGCCGGCGACGGCGACCGCGCCGACGGCGACGCCGTCGACGGTCACGGGCACTCCCCCGCCGAAGATGACCAGCCGGTCCCGGTGGACGATGCCCTCGCGCAACGCCGGCTCGGCCTCGATCATCGAGAACCACCGGTCGGTGGGGATCCCGAGGAACGCCGCGACCGTGTAGGCCTTGTCGCGGGCGATGTCGGCGGACAGCAGGGCGGCTCCGTCCATCCGGACGAACGCGATCTCGTGGCCGGCCGCGTCGCAGACCGAGACGTTGACCGCCACCCCGAGCTCGCCGGCGCGGGTGAGCGCGGCGTCGAGCGCGACCCGCGCGCCCGCCAAGGTCAGGGAGGGCTGGGCGGCGACGTGCTCCGTCACGACGTCAGCCCTGCCGGTCGGCGGGGGCGGCGTTGATCTGCATGACGACCGCCTTGGGCTCGGTGAAGAACTCGCGGCTGAACGTGCCGCCCTCCCGGCCCACGCCCGAGTGCCCGACGCCGCCGAACGGCGCCCGCAGGTCGCGGATGAAGAAGCAGTTGACCCACACGGTGCCGACCCGGAGCCGCGCGGAGACGCGGTGCGCCTGGTGGAGGTCCTCGGTGAACAGCTGCGCGTCGAGGCCGTACGGCGTGTCGTTGGCGAGGGCGACGGCCTCGTCCTCGGTGTCGAACGGCTCCACGATCGCCACCGGCCCGAAGATCTCCTCGCACAGGTGCGGACTGTCGGCCGGCATGTCGACGAGGACGGTCGGCCTGATCGACCAGCCGTCGCCGACCCCGCCGGTGAGGATCCGGCCGCCGACCTCCTCGGCGGTGTCGACGTAGCCCTTGACCTTCTCGAAGTGCTCCTGGCTCGCCAGCGGCCCGAACTCGGTGGCCGGGTCGAGCGGGTCGCCGAAGCGCATCGCCTCGGCGGCGGCCACGAACCGGGTGAGGAACTCCTCGTAGATCGGCCGCTGCACGAGCACCCGGCTGCCCGAGAGGCAGATCTGCCCGGCGTTGCGGAAGATCGACTGGATCGACCACGACACGGCGTTGTCGAGGTCGGCGTCGGCGAAGACGAGGTTGGAGTTCTTGCCGCCCATCTCCAGCGAGACCGGGATGAGGTTCTCGGCCGCCGCCTTGCTGATGATCGAGCCGGTCCGCGACTCGCCGGTGAAGGTGATCCGGTCGACCCGCGGGTCGCGGGTCAGCGCCTCGCCCACCGAGTCGGGGCCGTAGCCGTGGACGACGTTGAAGACGCCCTCGGGGATGCCGGCCTCGATCGCGAGCCGGGCCATGATCGTCGCCGACACGGGGGTGTCCTCCGCAGGCTTGAGCACGACCGTGTTGCCCCACGCCAGCGCGGGCGCGACCTTCCACGACTCGAGCATCATCGGGAAGTTCCACGGCGCGATCGCGACGACGACGCCGGCGGGCTCGTAGCGCGTGTAGGCGTGGTGGCCGGAGTCCATCGGCAGCGTCTCGGCCATCGCCATCACGGCGTGGTCGGCGAAGAAGCGGAAGTTCCAGGCGGTGCGGGCCACGTCGTGGCGCACCTGCGCGACCGGCTTGCCCATGTCGCGGGTGTCGGCCTCACCGAGCTCGTCGCCGTGGGCCTCGATCAGGTCCGCGAAGCGGTGCAGCAGCTTCTGCCGCTCGGCGTACCCCATCCGCGGCCACGGGCCCTCGTCGAACGCCGCCCGCGCCGCGGTGACGGCGGCCTCGGCGTCGGCGGCCGCGCCCAGCGCGACGTCGGCCCACGGCTCCCGGGTCCAGGGGTTGATGCTCGGGAACCGCTGCCCGTCGGCGGACTCGACCTCCTTGCCGCCGATGACGTGGCCGAAGAAGGGCCGGTCGGTGGGTACGTCGGTCATGTGGGGTCTCCTGTCCGGGAAGCGGCTTCCCGCTCGGCGATGGTCACGCCGCCTGCGGACCAGTGGGTCTTGGGCACCTCGCGCAGCACCACGCGGATGCTCTCGACCGGGGCTCCGACGCTGTCGTGGCAGGCCTGGGTGACCGCGGCCATCAGTGCCCGCAGCTGATCGGGCGAGCGGCCCTCGGCCAGGGTGATCTCGACGAGCGGCACCTCACGCCTCCCCGCAGGACAGGGCGACGTCGCCCAGGGTGGAGAAGCGGCAGACCACGGTGGAGCCGGGGGTGGCGAACACCGCGTCGGTGATCCCGCCGGTCAGCACGGTCCAGCCCGCCTCGATGGCGTGCCCGCGACGGGCCAGCTCGTTGACCGCGAGCGCCAGCGCCTCGGCGGGGTGGCCGAGCACGTCGGCGCCGGTGCCTTCGTAGACCAGCTCGCCGTCGACCTCGACCCGCACCGCCTCGCCGGCGAGGTCGACGCCGCCCGGGCCGACGCCGTCGGGTGAGACGACGTAGGCGCCGGAGGAGGCGTTGTCGGCTACGACGTCGCCGGCGGTGAACTTGAAGTCGCGGTAGCGGCTGTCGATGACCTCGGCGCCGGCGGACACGGTGGCGACGGCCGCGAGGGCCTGCTCGGCCGTGACGCCGGGGCCCTCGAGCCGCTCCCCCATCACGAAGACGATCTCGGGTTCCACGCGCGGGTGGATCAGCGCCCCCTGCGGCACCGGGTCACCCGGCTGGAGCACCATCGCGTCGGTCAGCCAGGCCACCAGCGGGGTGTCGACGCCCATCCGCTCCTGCTTCGCCTTGCTGGTCAGCCCGAGCTTGACGCCGGTGACCACCTCGCCGCGAGCCAGCCGTCGGCGCAGCGTCTCGTCCTGGATGCGGTAGCCGGTGTCGAGGTCGAGCTCGGGCCACTCGTCGGTGAACTTCACGCGGTCGCGCCGGTCGGCCTCGCAGGCGAGCAGCTCGGTCGCGACAGCGTCCTCGGTCCAGGCCGTCACAGGCGTCTCCTGAAGCGTCAGGGGGAGCGCCGGCACGTCCGCTCCCGGGTCAGGCTCACGCTAGGACCGTCGGGCGACCCGCCCGGGGCGCGTTCTTCTCCGCGGAACGGTCAGCGAGGCCCGCTGAGCGTCCGCGCGGCGGCCACCACCAGCTGGAGGTAGTGGCCGCCCTGCTGCCGGAACGCCTCCGTCGGCCCCACCAGCGAGACCGCCGCGATCGCCTCCCCCGCCGGACCGTGCAACGGCGCGGCGCACGACGAGATGCCGACCCGGGCCTCGTCGTAGGACAGCGCGCCGTGCTGCCGCCGGGTCTCCTCCAGCACCCGGTCGAACTCCTCCGCCGAGGTGAGCGTGGACGGCGTCCGGGCGGGGAAGCCCAGACGACGGCGGGCGTCGGCGAAGGCCGGGTTGTAGGCCGCGATCGCCTTGCCCGAGCTGGTGGTGTGGGCGGGCAGCCGCAGCCCGGTCTGCTGCATCAGCGTCACGCCGAGCGTGGTCTCGAGGCGCTCGGTGTAGAGGACGTCGCCGCCGTCGGGGACCGCCAGCTGCACGGTCAGCCCCGAGCGTCGGCGCAGCTCGGCCAGCACCGGCAGCGCGACGGCGCGCAGCCGGTTGCCGGTCATCGCCTGGTGACCGAGCTCGTAGAGGCGCATGCCGAGGCGGTAGTGCCCGGTCTCGGGGTTCTGCTCCACCAGGCCGTGCCCCACCAGCGTGGTCAGCAGCCGGTGGGCGCTGCTCTTGGCCACCCCCACCTCCCGCGCGACCGCGGAGACGCCGAGCTCCTCGTGCGCGGCCAGCACGTCGAGGACGTCGAGCGCCGAGGCGACCGAGTGCAGCGTGCGGGCCATCTCAGGCCTCGCGCGACACGGTCAGCTCCCGGTCGCCCAGCCGCACCCGGTCGCCGTCCAGGAGCGTCGTGGGCCGCCCGTCGAGGAGGTCTCGGGAGACTCCCTGCCGCAGCAGCACCGAGCCGTTGGTCGAGCCCCGGTCGGTCACCACCAGCGCCCCGTCGACGACGGCGATGGCGGCGTGGGTCTTGGAGATGCTCATGTCGCGGGAGGTCAGCGGCAGCAGGTGCCGCACGTCCTCCCCCGGTCGCGGTGCCGGCGCGCGGCCGAGCAGCGCCAGCCCCTCGACCACCACGGACTCGCCGGTGTCGAGCGTCAGCCGCCAGTGCACCGGAGGGCGCGAGGACCGCAGCGCGGTGCGGTCGGGCGCGACCGGCGGCGCCGGCCGGCTCGTCGAGGTGTGCGCGTCGGCCCCGGGCAGCAGCCGGGCCGCGGTGAGGTTGACCATGGCGCGTGGCCGCTCGGGCTCGCGCGGCTCCGCCTCGGCGCGGGGTGGCCGGACGTCGTAGACGACCGAGCCGACGAGGCGGTCGTGCCAGCCGCGGCGGCGATGCTCCGGGTCGACCACCGCGGTCATCGCCAGGGTCGCCAGCCCGAAGCCGAGCGTGGGCAGGCCGGCCAGCGCCACGACGACGCTGCGCACCAGGGCGTTGCCGACCCCGATCGGGGTGCCGTCCCGCTCATCGAGGGCGCGCAGGCCGAGGGCGGCCTTGCCGGGGGTGCTGCCCGTGGTGCCGAGCGCCACGGCGTACGCCGTCAGCACGGCCGCGACGACCAGCAGCACGACGAGCAGCCGCATCGGCCAGCCGTCGAGGGGCGCCGCCAGCGCGATGCCCGCAGCGATGGCCAGGGCGCCGAGCAGCTGGTCGACGACCTGCGCATAGAAGCGGCGGTCCAGGTCGGCCACCGGCAGCGACTGCCCACCCCGTGCGTCCACCGTCGGTCGGTTGCTCCTCAGACTCGGGCGACCTGGATGGTCACGCCGTCACCGAGATCGATGATGGCACCCGGCACCAGCTGGACGGCGATGCCCGGCTGGAGATCCTCCGGCGGCAGCCCCGGCTGCACCAGGACGGTGCCGTTGGTCGAGCCGAGGTCGGTGACCACGGCCGAGCCGTGGTCGGCACCGACGCCGGGCCGCACCTCGAGGTGGGTCGCGGAGATCTCCTGGTGCGGGCTGGGCACGGGCACCAGCCGCGGCTGGTCGTGACCGCCGAAACGCCGGACCTCCGGCGCGCGGCCCACGAGGACGGGACGGTCCACGTCGACCTCGTCGCCGCTGGAGAACAGCAGGCGGGCCACCACCGGCCCCGACTCGGTCGCCGCTGCGGCCGCGGCGGGTGCGGGGGTGTCGGACTCCCAGCCACCGCGGGTGAGCCCGTCGTGGTCGTCGGGCTCGTCGGCCGCCCCGGAGAGGGGCGCCGAGAGCGGGTCGTCGAGCGGCGAGGCGGGAGGGTACGTCGGCGCTGCGGCGCCGAAGTTGCTCGCCGCCTGACCCCAGGAGGGTGCTGCGGGCTCCTCGTCCGCGGGCGTCCCCTCCGCGGCCGGCTCGTCACCGGCTGCCTCGTCACCGGCTGCCTCGTCGCCGGCTGCCTCGTCGCCGGCCGGGGGCGCGTCGTCGACGGCAGGAACGTCGACGACGGTCTCGTCGAGGACGTCGGCCGCCTCCTCGACCGCGGGCACGCGGGGCGCCCACGGTGACGGCTCCTCATCGGCCTCGGCGCCCAGCCCCGCGCTCGCCTCGGCGGGGCTCGCCTCGGCGGGGGTCTCCTCGGTCGGCGTCTCGTCGGTCGGGGCCTCGTCGGTCGGGGCCTCGTCGGTCGGTCCCCCGTCGGCTCCGGGCTCGTCGGTCGGGGGCTCGTCGGTCGGAGCCTCGTCGGCGGCGCTCTCCTCGGTGGCGCTCTCCGCCGCGTCGGGTTCCTCGGCAGGGGACTCCTCGGCCGCGGACTCCTCGTCGCCGGCCTCGGCGCCGCGCACCTCGTCGCTCTCCGCCTCGGGCTCGGGCGGCGAGGCCCAGGAGACCATCGGCGCCGGCGCGTCCTCGGCGGGCTCGTCGGCTGCGTCGCCCGGCTCCTCGTCCGGGGCTACACCCGAGGTCTCGTCGGTCGTCTCGTCGGTCGTCTCGTCGGACGACTCCTCGGCGGGCTCGTCGGAGAACTCCTCCGAGGGCTGGCCGAAGGCGTCCGTCTCCGCCTCGTCGGACGGCTGCTCCTGCTCCTCGTCGTCCATGCCCGCGGACTCGGCCGCCGGCTCCGGGGTCGACTCGTCGGTGGACTCGTCGCCGGTCTCCTCGTCGCCGGAGTCGTGCGCGGGCTCCCCCTCGTCGCCGGCGTCCGGCATCTCGGCCTCGGCGTGGACGCTCTCGGGCCCGGCATCCTCGATGCCGGCGTCGTCCGGCTCGCCCTCGGCGGACTCGGCCTCGGGCTCCGGTTCGCTCTCCTCGGGCTCGGCCTCCGGCTCGGGCTCGGGCTCGGGCTCGGCCGCCTCGGCGCTCGCGGTGTCGTCGTCGCCCCCCAGCAGCCGGCCGCCGGCGAACCCGGCACCCAGGCCGGTCGCCGCGGCGGCCGCTCCCAGCCCGAGCGGGTCGACGCCGCGATCGGCGTCCTCGTCGTCGGTCTCGGA
>JAUILS010000343.1 GCA_030432975.1 Actinomycetes bacterium | reverse complement strand
CCCGCATGCTGCTCGAGGTCGCCGCCGACAACGAGCCGGCGCTCGCGCTCTACCGCGCCGCCGGCTTCGAGGAGATCGACCGGCGGCCGCGCTACTACCGCTCCGGCGCCGACGCGCTGGTGCTGGCGCTCGACCTCTGAGCCCGACCAACGAGCACGGTCGTCCGCTCCTCGCGGTCGTGCTCGGGCGCGACCGCGAAGCCGCGCTCGAACAGGGAGGACGTCGCCGCGGGAACCTGCCGGTCGGCCACCTCGACCAGCAGCACCCCCTCGGGCGCCAGCCACGCCGCCGCCTGCTCGGCCAGCCGACGGAGCACGGCGAGCCCGTCGTCGCCGCCGTCGTGGGCCAGCGCCGGCTCGTGGGAGCGGGTGTCGCGCGGCATCAGCGGGAGCTCTGCGGTCGGCACGTGCGGCACGTTGGCGACGAGCACGTCGACCTGCCCGCGCAGGTCGTCCGGCAGCCCGGCGCAGAGGTCGCCGGCAACCACCTCGAAGCCGTACGCCGCCCCGTTGGCCGCCGCACAAGCCACGGCGGCCGGCTCGACGTCGGAGGCCACCACGCGAGCCTGGGACAGCGTGGAGGCGACCACCGCCGCCAGGGCGCCCGACCCGCAGCACACGTCGGCGACGACCGGTCGCGGACGCGCCCGGGCCGCGTCGACCGCCACCCGCGCCAGCAGCTCGCTGCGCGGCCGGGGGACGAACACCCCGGGCGTCACGGCCACGCGGACGCCGCCGAAGTCGGCGTACCCGAGCAGGACCTCCAGTGGCACCCCCTCACCCCGCCGCGCCACCAGGTCGGCCAGCTCGTCGGTTGAGGCGGCCCGCGCCCACAGCAGCGCCGCCTCGGCATCGGCCGCCACGCAGCCGAGAGCCGCGAGCGCGGCGGCGAGCGCGGCGGGTGAGTCGAAGCGGTCGGGCACGCCGCCAGTCTGCCGCCCCGGCGCGCACGCCCACCTGGCACCATGACCTCCGTGGACGACGGCCCCCTGGTGCTCGGCATCGAGACCTCCTGCGACGAGACCGGCGTCGGCATCGTGCGCGGGCAGACCCTGCTCGCCGATGCCGTCGCCAGCAGCGTCGACGAGCACGCCCGCTTCGGCGGCGTGGTGCCCGAGGTCGCCAGCCGCGCCCACCTCGAGGCGATGGTGCCGACCCTGGAGCGCGCGGCTGAGACCGCCGGCGTCCGGCTCGACGACGTCGACGCGATCGCCGTGACCAGCGGACCGGGCCTCGCGGGCGCCCTGCTGGTGGGCGTCGCCGCCGCCAAGGCGCTCGCCCTCGGGCTCGGCAAGCCGCTCTACGGCGTCAACCACCTCGCCGGCCACGTCGCCGTCGACCAGCTCGAGCACGGTCCGCTGCCCGAGCCGTGCCTCGCGCTGCTGGTCTCCGGGGGCCACTCCAGCCTGCTGCGGGTCGAGGATGTCACCGTCGGCGTGGAGCCGCTGGGGGCGACCATCGACGACGCCGCCGGGGAGGCCTTCGACAAGGTGGCCCGGCTGCTCGGGCTGCCGTTCCCGGGCGGTCCGCACGTCGACCGGGCGGCGCGCGACGGGGACGCGGCTGCCGTCGAGTTCCCCCGCGGGCTGACCTCCCGCCGCGACCTGGAGCGGCACCGGTTCGACTTCTCGTTCTCGGGGCTGAAGACCGCCGTCGCCCGCTGGATCGAGGCCCGCGAGCGGTCCGGCGAGCCGGTGCCGGTCGCCGACGTCGCGGCGTCCTTCCAGGAGGCGGTCTGCGACGTGCTGGTGCGCAAGGCGCTCGACGCAGCCTCCGAGCAGGGCATCGACGACCTGCTGATCGGCGGCGGCGTCGCCGCCAACAGCCGGCTCCGGGCGATGGCCGAGGAGCGCGCGGCCCGGCTCGGGATCCGCGTGCGCGTCCCCCGGCCGGGCTTGTGCACCGACAACGGCGCGATGATCGCCGCCCTGGGCTCCGAGCTGGTCGCCCGGGGCCG
>JAUILS010000113.1 GCA_030432975.1 Actinomycetes bacterium | reverse complement strand
GGTGGTCGGCTGACCGCTCAGTCTCCGCGTAGGTTGGGCGACGTGGCCAACCGACTCGCGTCCGCGACCTCGCCGTACCTCCTCCAGCACGCCGACAACCCGGTCGACTGGTGGGAGTGGGGGCCGGAGGCGTTCGCGGCGGCGCGGGAGCGCAACGTCCCGGTCCTGCTGAGCGTCGGGTACGCCGCGTGCCACTGGTGCCACGTGATGGCCCACGAGTCCTTCGAGGACGACGCCACGGCCGCCTACATGAACGAGCACTTCGTCAACGTCAAGGTCGACCGCGAGGAACGGCCCGACGTCGACGCGGTCTACATGCAGGCGACCACCGCGATGACCGGGCAGGGCGGCTGGCCGATGACGTGCGTGCTCGACCACGACGGCAACCCCTTCTTCGCCGGCACCTACTTCCCCGACCAGCCGCGGCACGGGCAGCCGTCGTTCCGGCAGGTGCTGACGGCGCTGGTCGACGCCTGGACCACCCGTGGCGACGACATCCGCCGGGTCGGCTCCGACCTGCGCGACTTCCTCAACCAGCAGGCCGCGCACGCCGCCGGGCCGCTCGGCGCGGCCGAGCTCGACCGGGCGGAGGCGGCCCTGGCCCGTGAGTACGATGCCCAGACGCCGGGCTTCGGCAAGGCGCCGAAGTTCCCGCCCTCGATGGCCCTGGAGTGGCTGCGCCGTCGCGGCGAGGCGACGATGCTCGACGCGACGCTGGAGGCGATGGCGCGCGGCGGGATCTACGACCAGGTCGGTGGCGGCTTCGCGCGCTACTCCGTGGACCGGGCGTGGGTGGTGCCGCACTTCGAGAAGATGCTCTACGACAACGCGCAGCTGGTCGGGCTCTACGCCCGCCGGGGCGGGCCGCTGGGGGAGCGGGTGGCGCGCGAGACCGCCGACTTCATGATCCGGGAGCTCGGCACCGCCGAGGGCGGGTTCGCCTCCGCCCTCGACGCCGACAGCGAGGGGGTGGAGGGCAAGTTCTACGTCTGGACGCGCGACGAGCTGGCCGAGGTGCTCGGCGCCGACGACGGCGCCTGGGCGGCCGAGGCGTTCCACGTCACCGAGCACGGCACCTTCGAGCACGGCAGGTCGACGCTGCAGCTGCTCGAGGACCCCGACGACATGGCGCGCTGGGCGGACGCGCGGTCACGACTGCTGGAGGCCCGGGAGTCGCGGGTGGGCCCGGCCCGTGACGACAAGGTGGTCGCGGCCTGGAACGGTCTCGCGATCACCGGCCTGGTCGACACCGGGCTGCGCCTCTCGGAGCCGGCGTACGTCGACGCGGCCGTGGCCGCCGGCCGGCTGCTGCGCGACCTGCACGTGGTGGACGGCCGGCTGCGGCGGGTCTCGCGCGACGGCGTGGTCGGGGCGCACGCGGGGGTCCTGGAGGACTACGGCGCCGTGGCGAGCGGCTTCCTGTCGCTGGTCGAGGCCACCGGCGACGCTGCGTGGCTCGACGCCGCGGGGGAGCTGCTCGAGGTGGCGCTGGCGCGGTTCCGGGCCGACGACGGCGGTTTCTTCGACACCGCCGACGACGCCGAGACCCTGGTGGCGCGGCCGCGGGACCCGTCGGACAACGCCAGCCCGTCCGGGCTGTCGGCGACCATCCACGCGCTGGCGACCTACGCCGCCCTGACGGGATCGGGCCGGCACCGGCAGGCCGCCGAGGAGGCGCTCGCGACGGTCGCCGGGCTGGCGCTGCGTGCCCCGCGGTTCGTCGGCTGGAGCCTGGCCGCGGCGCAGGTGATGCTCGACGGGCCGGAGGAGGTGGCCGTCGTCGGGCCCGCGGGCCCCGACCGTGACGCGCTCGCCGCCGCGGCCCGGCGCCGCCCGGGCGCCGTCGTCGTGGTGGCCGACGGGCCGCGCGACGACATCCCGCTGCTGACCGGCCGCGCCGCCGTCGACGGCCGCGCCGCGGCGTACGTCTGCCGGCATCAGGTGTGCGAGCGGCCGGTCACCTCGCCCGCCGAGCTCTGAGGCCGGGGGACCGGGCGCCAGATACGTCCCGCGCGGGTCATTCCGGCGACCGGTCACGGCTGCCACGCTGGGACGATGGAACCGCTGACGACGACTCCGGATCCCGGGAACTTCAGCTACGGCGAGCCGTTGAGCGGCGCCGAGCGCCGGCAGACGTGGCCGGACACGCCCGACAACGTCATGCTCTGGCGGGTCCTCACCCCGGAGGGCAAGGAGGAGTTCACGCTGCTCGCGACGATCTCCTACTACGACGAGGAGCACGACCGCACGATCACCGTGCCGAACGCCTTCGACGAGTACACCACCGACCTCACCTCGGTGCCGGCGTGGTTCACCTGGCTGGTCCCCAAGTCCGGCACGCACCTGCCCGCCGCGCTGGTCCACGACGGGCTGGTCTGCGACCCCGACCAGAACCCGACCTACCGCGTCGACCCGCCGGGTGACCCGATCGACCGGATCGACGCCGACGTGGTCTTCCGCAACGCGATGCGCGACACCCACGTCGGCCTGGTCCGGCGCTGGCTGGTCTGGGCGGCGGTCACCACCGCGTCGCTGTGGCAGGGGCCGCGACGGGAGTGGCCGACGCGCAACAAGATCTACTTCCGCACCGTGATCGCGCTGCTGGTCGGCAGCATCGCCTATCTCGGCGCCTGCGCGACGGCGCGGGTGTTCGACCGCGGCTACGGCTGGGCCTGGGAGCTGCCGTGGATCCCGGAGGGCAGCTGGTGGTCGGAGATCGGCTACGGCCTGGCGGGGGCGATCGTGGTCCCGTCGCTGCTGGCGCCGCTGTGGCTGAAGTACTGGAGGGCGGCCCTGATCGCGGGCATCGCGCTCGCCGCGCTGTTCCACGTGACCCTCGCGATCGCGGCGCTCGGCCTCGCCTACCAGGCCCTGGAGTGGGTTGCCGGCAAGGCGGTGCGGGCCGGCGTCGGCTGGACGCTCGCCCTGGCGGCGGCGGTGGCGTGGCTGGTGGCGGCGGTGATGGTCGCGACCGCCCTCTGACGCGACCCGTCAGCGGTCAGCGCAGGGAGTACGTCGCCAGCGAGACGCCGACGTAGTGGGTGACGAAGGCCAGGATCGTGAAGGTGTGGAACACCTCGTGGAAGCCGAACCACCGGGGCCACGGGTCGGGCCGCCGGAAGCCGTAGACCACACCGCCGAGGGTGTAGAGCGCGCCGCCGACGATCGCCAGCACCAGGACGGCCGTCCCGATCCCGACGCCCAGGTCGCGCGCCCCGGCGACGTACTCCGGCGCGTAGGCGAGCGCCGCCCAGCCCAGCCCGATGTAGATCGCGGTGTAGAGCCAGCGCGGCGCCGACACCCAGAACACCCGGAAGATCCCGCCCAGCGCGGCGCCCACCCACACGACGGTGAGCATCACGGTGCGGTCGCGACCCTCGAGCAGGAGCAGCGTGAACGGCGTGTAGGAGCCCGCGATCAGCAGGAAGATGTTGGCGTGGTCGAAGCGCTGCAGGAACGCGAACATCCGCGGCGACCACCGGCCGCGGTGGTAGATCGCCGACACGCTGAACAGCAGCAGCGCCGACACGGCGTAGATCGCCGACCCGACCCGGGTGGGGGCGTCGGGGGAGAGCGCGATCAGCACGATGCCCGCGGCGAGGGTGAGCGGCGCGGTGGCGGCGTGGAGCCATCCGCGCAGCCGCGGCTTGAGGTCGTCGATGACCTCGTCGAGCTGCTCGTGCAGCCCGTCGATGCGTGACCGCAGCGCGTCGTTCATGCAGCAAGCCTAGGTGGGAGATCCGCGACCCGTGACGTGTTCTCCGACACGCGACCCCCGTCGACCGGGCTACCCTGGGCCCTGTGGCGGGCATCCCGGAGCTGAAGGAACGCGTGCGCCGGGTGTTCTACCCCGCCTACGAGGCGCGGATGCTCCGGGCACTCCCGAAGGACCGCATCCCCCAGCACATCGGCGTCATGCTCGACGGCAACCGTCGCTGGGCCAAGGGCGTCGGCCAGGACTCCACCCACGGCTACCGCGCCGGCGCGGCCAACATCGAGCCGCTGCTGCAGTGGAGCGAGGAGGTGGGGGTCCGCGTCGTCACCCTCTGGCTGCTGTCGACCGACAACCTCAACCGGTCCCCGGAGCAGCTCGAGCCCCTGCTGGCCGTGATCGGCGACGCCGTCGACGCGCTCGCCGAGCAGCGGCGCTGGCGGCTGCACCCCGTCGGCGCGCTCGACCTGCTGCCCGCGCCGATCGCCGCCCGGCTGAAGGCCGCGGAGGAGGCGACGCGCGACGTCGACGGGCTGCTGGTCAACATCGCCGTGCCGTACGGCGGCCGGCGCGAGATCGCGGACGCCGTCCGCGCGCTGCTCCAGGAGCACGCCGGTCGCGGCACCAGCCTGGAGGAGCTCGCCGAGGTGATCGACGTCGACCACATCGCCGAGCATCTCTACACCAAGGGCCAGCCCGACCCCGACCTGGTGATCCGGACATCGGGGGAGCAGCGGCTGGGCGGGTTCCTGCTGTGGCAGAGCGCCCAGAGCGAGTTCTACTTCTGTGAGGCCTACTGGCCCGACTTCCGCAAGGTCGACTTCCTCCGGGCGATCCGCGCCTACACCCAGCGCCAGCGCCGCTTCGGCACCTGACCCTCGTCGGCCGGTCGGCGGGCCGGCCGCCGCCGGTCCGGGGGCTGGTCTGGACGGCCGCGCCGTTCACCGGACCGTCATCACGCGTTCGGGCGTGTCGCGTCCTGGTGACCGGCCGGGCGTCGTACCGTCGCGATGAGGGTGGGTGGGGAAGCTCGCTCTCGTCGGGAGGCCCGTTCGTGACCCATCGCGACCGCACCGCGAGACCGGCCCTAGCCGGGCGCGCGCGAGGAGGCCGGCACCTCGGCCTTCGGGCAGCACCCCGTCCCAGCCGCCTGTGACGACCAGGGCCGGGCGTGGGTGCGCGTGCCGGTCGCCGAAGGGGAAGTCGTGACGACCTCGTCCCGCAAGACCGCCGTGAAGTCGCCCGCGTCCAGCCGCCCGTCGCCCCGCGGCGCCGCCACGGCCGCGTCCGCGCCCGAGACCCGCACCTTCGTGCTCGACACGAGCGTGCTGCTGGCCGACCCGGGCGCCCTGCGCCGGTTCGCCGAGCACCAGGTGGTGCTGCCGGTGGTGGTGATCACCGAGCTGGAGGGCAAACGGCACCACCCCGAGCTCGGCTTCTTCGCCCGCAGCGCGCTGCGTCAGCTCGACGACCTCCGCGTCTCCCACGGCCGTCTCGACGAGCCGGTCCCGGTCGGCGAGCTCGGCGGCTCGATCCGGGTCGAGCTCAACCACACCGACCCCGACTCGCTGCCCTCGGGCTTCCGGCTCGGCGACAACGACACCCGGATCCTCGCGGTCGCGCGCAACCTCGCCAACGAGGGGCACGACGTCACGCTCGTCTCCAAGGACCTGCCGCTGCGGATCAAGGCGTCGGCGGTCGGCCTGGTCGCCGAGGAGTATCGCGCGGAGGCCGTCTCGGACTCCGACACCGGCTACTCCGGCATGGCCGAGCTGGAGGTGCCGGGCACCGACCTCGACGAGCTCTACGACGACGGCACGCTCGACCTCGACGACGCCCGCGACCTGCCCTGCCACACCGGGCTCGTCCTGGTCTCCGAGCGCGGCACGGCGCTGGGCCGGGTCGGCCCCGACAAGCAGGTCCACCTGGTCCGCGGCGACCGCGACGCCTTCGGCATCCACGGCCGCTCGGCCGAGCAGCGGATCGCGCTGGAGATGCTGCTCGACCCCGAGGTCGGCATCGTCTCGCTCGGCGGTCGGGCCGGCACCGGCAAGTCCGCGCTGGCGCTGTGCGCCGGCCTCGAGGCGGTGATGGAGCGTCGCCAGCACCAGCGGGTCGTGGTGTTCCGGCCGCTGTTCGCGGTCGGCGGCCAGGAGCTCGGCTACCTCCCCGGCTCGGAGTCGGAGAAGATGTCGCCCTGGGCGCAGGCGGTCTTCGACACGCTCGGGGCGCTCACCTCCCGCGACGTCATCGAGGAGGTCCTCGACCGCGGCATGCTGGAGGTGCTGCCGCTGACGCACATCCGCGGCCGGTCGCTGCACGACGCCTTCGTGATCGTCGACGAGGCGCAGTCGCTGGAGCGCAACGTGCTGCTGACCGTGCTCTCGCGGATCGGGGCCAACTCCAAGGTGGTGCTCACCCATGACGTCGCCCAGCGCGACAACCTGCGGGTGGGCCGGCACGACGGCGTGGTCGCGGTCGTCGAGAAGCTCAAGGGCCACCCGCTGTTCGCCCACGTCACGCTGACCCGCTCGGAGCGGTCGCCGATCGCTGCGCTGGTCACCGAGATGCTGGAGAACGTCACGGTCTGAGCAGCTCGACCGCGGGACGCCAGGGTGGGCCACGGAGGTCGGCCACGGGTCGGACTGGTCCACACCAGCAGTGACGGATGTGACTCGTGTGGCTGGTGTGACGAGGCCTCGGAGGGTGTGACGGGGCTCTCGGGGGCAGTTGGGGCATTCACCTCCGCGCGGGTCGGGGCTGGGGCACAGTCGGGCTGACCGCGTCGCGGGCTCGGGGGACGGCGGCGCATCATGCCCCCGACACCGCACCCCCGAAGGACCCTGGTGGCCAAGCACCGCGCCCCTGCCCCGAGGCACCGAGACGCTCAGGCGAGCGTCGGCGCCCGGGCTCGGCGCGCCTCGCGGGTCGCGGTCCGCAACGCCCTGCTGCTGAGCTCGCTGTCGGTGGCCGCGACCGGCAGCGTCGTCACCGGCGGGGTGCTCCTCGGCGACACCGCGGCGGCGGAGGCCCCGACCTACTCCGCGTCCGCCGCGCTGCCCAGCCCGACCGCCACGCTCAAGGCCGTGACCCAGGTCGCCGAGGCGGCCGCCCGGAAGGACCGCCGCGCCGCCACCGACCCGACCAAGGCGGCCGCGCTCACCGCCACCGGGGTCGTGGCCGAGGCGCGCACCGAGGACATCTCCGAGGCCGACCCTCGGGTGATCGCGCAGGCGCTGATGCCGCAGTTCGGCTTCTCGCTCAGCGACCAGTGGTCGTGCCTCGACAACCTCTATGTCAGCGAGAGCGGCTGGCAGGTCGACGCCGACAACCCCACGTCGACGGCGTACGGCATCCCGCAGGCGCTGACCGGGCTGCACGACCTGCCCCCGGGCTACATGACCTCGGCGGAGGTGCAGATCCGGTGGGGGCTGGAGTACATCCGGAACTCCTACGGCACGCCGTGCAGCGCCTGGGCGTTCAAGCGCGAGAACAACTGGTACTGAGCCGTCGCCCCCGGGAGTCTCGGCTCAGCGGCCGGTCATCTCGTCGACGTCGAGCGCGGCGGTCAGCTGCTCCTCGGTGAGCTCGCCGCGCTCGACGAAGCCCATTGCGCGCACGGTGTCGGCGATGGTGGCGCCGTCGGCCAGCGCCCGCTTGACCACGGCGGCGGCCTGCTCGTAGCCGAGGTAGCGGTTGAGCGGGGTGACCACCGACGGCGACGCCTCGGCGTACTGGCGCATCCGGTCGCGGTCGGCGGTCAGCCCGTCGATACAGCGGGTGGCCAGCAGCCGCGAGACGGACGCGAGGAGCCGGACCGACTCGAGCAGGTTGCGCGCGAGCACGGGCATCATCACGTTGAGCTCGAAGCTGCCGGACGCGCCGGCCCAGGCCACGGCCGCGTCGTTGCCGACGACCTGGGCGCAGGCCTGGAGGGTGGCCTCGGGGATCACCGGGTTGACCTTGCCGGGCATGATGCTCGAGCCGGGCTGGAGGTCGGGGAGGTGGATCTCGGCCAGGCCGGTGGCCGGGCCGCTGGCCAGCCACCGGAGGTCGTTGGCCGTCTTGGTCAGCCCGACCGCGATCGTGCGCAGCACGCCGCTCAGCTCGACGAGGGAGTCGCGGGTGCCCTGCGCCTCGAAGTGGTTGCGGGCCTCGGTGAACGGCTGGCCGGTGCGGGCGGAGAGCTCGGCGATGACCGCCTCCGCGAAGCCTTCGCGGGCGTTGAGGCCGGTGCCGACGGCCGTGCCGCCCAGCGGCAGCTCGCGCACCCGCGGAAGCACGGCCTCGAGCCGCTCCCGGGCGTAGCGGGCGGTGGCGGCGTAGCCGCCGAGCTCCTGGCCGAGCGTCACGGGCGTGGCGTCCATCAGGTGGGTGCGGCCGGCCTTGACCGCGTCGGCGTACTCGTCGGCCTTGGCCTCCAGGCTCGTGGCGAGGACGTCGAGCGCCGGCAGCAGGTCGTCGACGACCGCCCGCGCGGCGGCCACGTGGATGGCGGTCGGGAAGGTGTCGTTGGAGGACTGGCCGGCGTTGACGTGGTCGTTGGGGTGCACCTCGACGCCGCCGAGGGTCGCGAGCCGGGCGACCACCTCGTTGACGTTCATGTTGGTGCTGGTGCCGGAGCCCGTCTGGAAGACGTCGATCGGGAACTGGTCGTCGTGCTCGCCGGCGGCCACGGCCGAGGCCGCCGCCTCGATCGCCCCGGCCCGCTCGGGCTCGAGGACCCCGAGGCGACCGTTGACCGTCGCGGCGCAGGCCTTGACCAGGGCTAGCGCATGGACCAGCGCCGGCTCCATGGTCGTGCCGCTGACGGGGAAGTTGTCGACCGCGCGCTGGGTCTGGGCTCCCCACAGGGCCCACGAGGGCACCTCGACCTCGCCCATCGAGTCGTGCTCGGTGCGGGTGGTGGGGGCTTCGTCGCTCATCTCGTCGAGGCTACCCGCGCGGGGCGGAGTCGGCCGCGGCGCGGCCGGCGTAGAGCCAGTAGTGCTCCTCGCGGCCCTGGAGGCTCACCGGGCAGGCCACCTCCGCGGCGCTGTCGTAGGCCTCGCCGAGGACGCCGAGCAGCGCCGGCTCGCGGGCGGCCGACCAGACGACCACGGCGCCGCCGGGCCGCAGGACGCGGCGGAGCGAGGCGAGGAACGGCTGCTGGTAGAGCGCAGCGTTGGCGTCGTGGACGAGGTAGCCCGGGCCGTTGTCGACGTCGAGCAGCACCAGGTCGTAGGCCGCTTGGCCGGCGCCGGTCAGCACCTCCGCGACGTCGGCGACCCGCACCTCGACCCGCGGGTCTGCCAGCAGGTGGTCGCCGTGGGGCACGGTGCCGGCGCGCAGCCAGTCGACGAGCGCCACCTCGATCTCCACCACCGTGCACTCCTCGACCCGGGGGTCGGCCAGCACGGCGGTCAGGGTGAAGCCCAGCCCCAGGCCGCCGACGAGCACGCGCCGCGGATGCTCGACGGTGGCGAGGGCCTCGTGCGCGAGCGCCGCCTCGGAGGAGGTCTCCGCCGTGTCCATGACGAACACCCCGTTGGCCCGCAGCTCGAGCACCTCGCGAGCGCCGTCGTACCTCCGCCGGAGCAGGAGCTCGCCCCGCGGCGACGTCGCCCGTGCGACGTCGACGGGCGGCTCGTGCATGCGCCGACCCTAGGGCAGCGGTGCGGCGCGGCCGGGTTTGCCGGGGTTGCGTCATACGAAGCGAGCGTCCGGGCGACCGTCCCGTATGACGTCCCGACGGCCCGGGGTTGCGTCATACGAAGCGAGCGTCCGGGCGACCTGTCGTGTCTCGGGACATCGCTGACACATATGTCTCAAGACATCGCTGACACTATCGACTTTGGGCTTGGTATCGGACCCGGCGATCTAGGACCAGGTCGCGGGCGAGTTGGTCGTCGATGAGGATCGCGACGTAGTCGCCGGTCCTGAAGACGATTGCGGTCTTGTGGGCGTGGCGGCGGCCGACTCCGATCAGGGTTCCGTCCAGACCGATCGATCCGCTGGTGGTCACGGCGTGGTGGGTCAGGGTGGTGCGCAGGGGCGGGAGGTCGGCGATAGTCGCGACCGGACCCAGGTCGAAGCGTTGGTGCGGGGTGAGTTTGCCCAGAACCGTGTTGCGGCGGTTGTTGTAGGCCTCGCGGTACTGATCGAGCAGGCGCTGGAGCTCG
This sequence comes from Actinomycetes bacterium, assembly GCA_030432975.1. Classification (GTDB taxonomy): domain Bacteria; phylum Actinomycetota; class Actinomycetes; order Propionibacteriales; family Nocardioidaceae; genus Nocardioides. The sequence goes on along the minus strand of JAUILS010000113.1, from coordinate 645 downwards.
GTGAGGTCTTCGGCGGTGGGTCGTCGTGCGAGCCACTTTCGGACCCGTTGGTGGGAACGTTCGTTCTTCCCGCACGTTTGCGGGTGGCTGACTCGAGCTGCGATGGGCTCGACGCCCAGGGCGTAGAGGAAGGTCTCGAAGTCGCTCACCCATCCGCGCCGCTTACCAGAGAACCCGCTGCCGTTGTCGGTAAGGATCTGAGTGGGAAGGCCGTACTCGGAGGACGCTGCGTGCAGTGCCAGGTCGGTGCGCGAACAGTCATCGGTCAGCTCCAGCACGACTGCAGTGGTGCCATCAGCCATCCGGTACTCGAACCCGTCGAACTGCCACAACTCGTTGACCCGTACGCGTTGGAAGCGGCGACCGCCGCGACGCCGCGGTCTGCGTTGCGGGACCTTCTGGAGTTGGCCCGAGCCTCAAAGACCCGGTTGACGGTGGCCCTCGACGGCAGCGGTTGGCCAGTTGGCCAAACGCAGGAGCCCTCAGCGATCTGCTCCTCCAGTCGCATCAACACCGCAGCGGCGCCGTAGTCCCAGCCGCTGTCGGCCTCGCTCTTGCGGAGTCCGACCAGCACGTCCTCGAGCGCTTCGGGGAACCTGCCTGGACTGCTGCGTGGTCGACGGGAGTCGGGGTAGAAACCCTCGA
>JAUILS010000342.1 GCA_030432975.1 Actinomycetes bacterium | reverse complement strand
GAGATGGACCTGATGGGCCTCTTCCAGCCGAGCCAGCTGACCGACGTCGCGGCGGAGCCGAGCGACCCGATGCCGGTGCGCGAGCACACGATGCTGATGGTCGACCTCGACGACGAGGCGATCGACGACATGGTCACCGTGGCCGGGTCGCCCGCCTCGGGGCTGACCGTGCTGCAGATCCGCGGGCTGGGCGGCGCCTTCGCCGACGCCGGCGAGGGGAACGGCGCCGTACGCCCGGTGACGGAGATGTTCAACGTCTTCGCGCTCGGCGCGCCCGCCGGCCCGGAGATCGAGCCGGTGGTCGCCGAGACCTTCGCGGAGCTGGAGCTCGCCCTCGGGCGGCTCTCCAGCGGCCGGACGCTGCTCAACTTCATCGGCGTGCACCAGTCGACCGCGGACGGCTACGACACCCACCGGCTCGCCCGGCTCCGCCAGATCAAGGCCGACCGCGACCCCCGCGGGACGTTCCGCAGCAACAAGCCGGTCCTGGGCTGAGGGGGTTGATGCTTCACCATGCTGGGTAGGCGAGGCCGCACTTCGCACGTCCAACTGGTCGTGCAAAGCGCGGCTTCAGCCACTCAGCATGGTGAAGCAACCACCCCGCCACCCGGTCAGCCACTCGACGGGGCGGCGCCGGGGACGCCGCCACCGAAGTACATCTGTGCCAGGTCGGGGTCGTCCAGCAACGACGCGGCGGGGCGCTGGGTGACCACCCGCCCCGACTCCATGACGATCCCGTCGGTGGCCATCCGCATCCCGAAGCGGACGTTCTGCTCGACCAGGAGGATCGTCTTGCCGCTCTCGCTGAGCAGCATCACCGAGTCGTAGAGCACCTGCAGCGCCTTGGGGTCCAGACCCAGCGACGGCTCGTCGAGGAGCAGCAGCACCGGGTCGAGCATCAGCGAGCGGGCGAACTCCACCATCCGGCGCTGGCCACCCGACAGGTTGCCGGCGTTGTCGTTCGACCGGTCGGCCACGATCGGGAACAGCGAGGCGACCTGGTCGTAGCGCTCGCGCACCAGCGCCTTGTCGCGGCGGATGATGTAGGCGCCGAGCAGGACGTTCTCCCGCACCGTCATCGCCGGGAAGAGCGCGTTGGACTGCGGGACCTGCGAGATGCCGAGCCCGAGAATCGCGGCGGCCGACTTCTGGTCGATCCGCTCCCCGCCGAGGCGCACCTCGCCGAGCCGGGGCGTGAGCAGCCCGCTCACCGTCTTGAGGACCGTCGACTTGCCGGCGCCGTTGGGCCCGACGATGCAGGCCACCGAGCCCTCGGCGACGGAGATGTCGACGCCCTGAAGGACGTCGCCGCCGCCGTAGCCGGCGTACACGCCCGTCATCTCCAGCAGCGGAGCAGCACCGTCGCCCATCAGCCCTTCTCCTCCAGCTCGAAGTCCTCACCGAGGTAGGCGTCGATGACCACCGGGTCGGCCTGGATCTCCGCCGGCGTGCCCGACGCCATCGTCTGGCCGCGGCCGAGCACGTGCACCGGGTCGCACAGCCCGAGCACGAACGGCATGTTGTGCTCGACGATCAGGAAGGTCTTCCCGAACGCGTTGAGCTCGCGGATCATCTCGCCCATCCGCTCGATCAGCACCGGGTTGATGCCGCCCGCCGGCTCGTCGAGCATGATCAGCTTGGGGTCGAGCATCAGGATCTGCGCCAGCTCGACGAGCTTCTGCTGGCCGTAGGACAGCGCCCGCGCCTTCTGGTCGCGGAACGCCCGCATGCCGACGAAGTCGAGCAGCTCCTCGGCGGCCCTCGCCTCCTTGCCGCTGACGGCGATCCGGCCCAGCCCCGTCACCGAGAACGACCGCTGCACCGCGACGACGTTCTCCAGCACCGTCATCTCGCGGAACAGCCGGGTGATCTGGAAGGTGCGCCCCAGCCCGAGGTGCGCCCGCTCCCACGACGGCGTGCCGTCGATCCGCTTGCCGTCGAGCCAGATCTCGCCCGACTCGGCGCGGATG
>JAUILS010000112.1 GCA_030432975.1 Actinomycetes bacterium | reverse complement strand
GCGCGGACGTAGGCCGACTTGTTGCCCTGGATCAGCATCACCAGGAGCGGGCCGAGGAAGCTGAGGCCGACCAGGCTGGCGACGTAGATGCTCCAGTGGGCGGCGCCCGCCCAGGTGCGCTCCTCCGACGGGCTCAGCACGCCCGCGGGCGCCGCCTGCTGGTAGGCGGGCTGCTGGTACTGCTGCTGGTAGGCAGGGGGCTCCGTGGGCGGCGGGGGCGGGGGCGGCGTCGGCTCGCCGGTGGGCGGCTGCTGGCCCTCGGGCGGCTGGGGTGTCTCGGACATGGTGGGCCTCGATCCGCAGAAGTGACCCTGACGGTCGTCAGGTGCCGGTGACGAAGTCGATCAGCTCCTCGACTCTACCGAGAAGCGCCGGGTCGAGGTCGTGCCACGACGACACCCGGGACAGGATGTGCTGCCACGCCCGCGCGAGGTCGGCCTGGTCGGCGTGCGGCCAGCCGAGCCGGCGGCAGGTGCCGCGTTTCCAGTCCTCGCCGCGGGGCACGTCGGGCCAGGCCGTCAGCCCCAGCCGGTCGGGCCGGACGGCCTGCCAGATGTCGATGAACGGATGACCGACGACGAGCACGTGCGCTCCCAGCGGGGAACGGCGCACCTCCTCGGCGATCCGCGACTCCTTGCTGCCCGGCACGAGGTGGTCGACCAGCACACCGACGCGGCGGTCGGGGCCGGGCTCGAACGCCGCGAGCTCGGCGGCGAGGTCGTCGACGCCCCCGAGGTGCTCGACCACGACTCCCTCGATGCGCAGGTCGTCGCCCCACACCTTCTCGACCAGCTCGGCGTCGTGGCGGCCCTCGACGAAGATCCGGCTCGCCCGGGCCACCCGGGCGCGGGCGCCCGGCACCGCGACGGAGCCCGACGCGGTGCGCGTGGGCGCCGCCGGCGCGGGCCGTCCGCGCGGCGGGAGCAGGATCACCGGGCGGCCCTCGAGCAGGAAGCCGGGCCCCAGCGGGAACGTGCGCCGCTTGCCGCGACGGTCCTCGAGCGTGAGCGTGCGCAGGTCGCGCTCGACGGCCACGATCTCACCGACCCAGTCGGCGGTGACCTCCTCGACGACCATGCCCAGCTCGGCCGGCACCTCCGTGGCCCGGCCCCGCGCGGGCGCGCGCCAGTCGCCCGCCAGGACGTCGGTGCCGTAGCGGTCGTGGCTCCCGCTCGGGCGGGTCGCGGCGTGCCTCGTGGGTGGGGACGTCGTCACGTCGCCCCACGCTAGGCGGCTCGACCGGCCCAGCGGTGAGGGCGCGCCGGAGCGGCCGCAGGTCACCGCCGGGCGCCGGTCACACGAGCGGCAGCCGCGTCTGGCTGCGGGGAAGCTGCGCGTAGCCGCGGCGCACGGCCTCGGCGAGGCCGTCCGCTGGGAAGGGCCAGTCGACGGCGCCCAGCGCCTCGTCGAGCGGGACCCGCCGCGTGGCCAGGTCGCGGATCGCCTCCGCCACCAGCCCGATCGCGTTGCGCTGCTCCTCCACGAAGGACCGGTCGACCGGCACGCCGTGTCCGGGGACGACGGTCCCGCCGGCCGGCAGCAGCCCGAGCACGATGTCGAGGCTCAGCGGCCAGTCCATCGGCCAGCAGTCGCTGCCGTAGGCCGGCGGTCCGGACTCCTCCACCAGGTCGCCCGCGAGCAGGACGGAGGCGTCCGGCACGCTCACCACCAGGTCTCCGTCGGTGTGGCCGCGCCCGGGGTGGACCAGCTCCACGAGCCGGTCGCCCAGGTCGAGCCCGACCGCCGACGAGAACGTCCGGTCGGCGGGCGCCACCTCGGTGGCGAGGAGCTCCTCGCGGTGCGGGTCGTCGGCGGCGTCGCGGACGCTGTCCTGGAGCTCGCGGAACGCCGGCTCCGTCGCGGCGGCGGCGTTCTCGTGGGCATGGATCGGGAGGTCGCCGTAGTGCTCCCGGAACGCGTGGTTGCCGAGCACGTGGTCCCAGTGGGCGTGGGTGTTGACGACCGCGGTCACTCGGCCCGCCCCCAGCCGGCGTACGTCGTCCAGGACCTCCTGCGCGGCCCGCGTGGAGGCGTAGGTGTCGACGACGAGCAGCCCGTCGCGGCCGCCCACGAGCGAGACGTTGACGTCCGCCCACGGGTAGCGCGCCACCCAGACCCGGTCGGCGACCTCGGTGAACCCGCTCATGGTGGCGAGCCTAGTAGGATTGGCACTCAGTCGTGACGAGTGCCAGCCCGGTGGAGACCGGGACCGGACGCGAGGGAGGTGCGAGACGTGTCGGAGGACCGCAAGCTCGCCGTCCTGCGCGCGATCGTGGAGGACTACGTCGCGACCGAGGAGCCGGTCGGCTCCAAGGCCCTCGTCGAGCGGCACGGGCTCGGCGTCTCGCCGGCCACCGTGCGCAACGACATGGCGGCGCTGGAGGCCGAGGGCTACATCGCCCAGCCGCACACCAGCGCCGGCCGGGTGCCCACCGACAAGGGCTACCGGCTCTTCGTCGACCGGCTGACCACGGTCAAGCCGATGAGCGCGGCGGAGAAGCGCGCCATCTCGGCCTTCCTCGACGAGGCGGTCGACCTCGACGACGTGGTCCACCGCTCGGTGCGGATGCTGTCGCAGCTGACCCGCCAGGTCGCCGTCGTGCAGTACCCCACGCTCTCCCGCTCCACCGTGCGGCACGTCGACGTGATCGCGCTGAGCGAGACCAGGCTCCTGCTGGTGCTGATCCTCAGCACCGGACGGGTCGAGCAGCGGCTGGTCGAGGTCGACCGGCCGGTCGGCGACGAGCAGCTCACCGACCTGCGCTCCCAGGTGCTCCGCGCCACGGTCGGCGAGGTGATCGCCGACGCCGCGGCCGCCCTCCAGGCGCTGGCGGGGCCGCCCGACGCCTCGTCCGAGGAGCCTGCCGACGCGCTGACCCCGGTCGTCGTCGAGGCGCTGTGCGACGCCATGTCCGACCACCGCTCCGACGAGCGCGTGGCGGTGGGCGGCGCGGCCAACCTGGCCCGCTTCGGGGACAGCTTCGACTCCGCCGTCCGGCCGCTGCTCGAGGCGCTGGAGGAGCACGTCGTGCTGCTCAAGCTGCTCGGCGAGGCCCACACCGGCGACGCCGTGACCGTGCGGATCGGCCACGAGGGCCCCTACCAGGAGCTCTCGGCGACCAGTGTCGTGGCCAGCGGCTACGGCCCCGGTGACGACCCCCTTGCCACCCTCGGCGTGGTCGGGCCGACCCGGATGGACTACCCCGGCTCGATGGCCGCGGTCCGCGCGGTCGCCCGCTACGTCTCCCGCATCCTCGACGAGGCCTGAGCCTCGTCCCCGACGCCGATAGGAACCCTGTGAGCCAGGACCTCTACGAGATCCTCGACGTGCCGCGCGACGCGGACGCCGACACGATCAAGAAGGCCTACCGCCGGCTGGCCCGGCAGCTGCACCCCGACGTCAACCCCGACCCCGAGACGCAGGACCGCTTCAAGGAGGTCACCCGCGCCTACGAGGTGCTGTCGGACCCGCAGAAGCGGGCGGCGTACGACCGCGGCGGCGACGTGCTCGGCGACGCCGGCTTCGGGCAGGGCGCCGGCTTCTCCTTCACCGACATCATGGACGCCTTCTTCGGCGGCGGACAGGCGGGCTCGCGCGGTCCGCGGCCGCGCGTACGCCGTGGGCAGGACGCGCTGATCCGGCTCGAGGTCGAGCTCGCCGAGGCGGCGTTCGGCGTCACTCGCGAGCTCAAGGTCGACACCGCCGTGCTGTGCACCGCCTGTCGCGGCTCGGGGGCGGCGGCGGGGAGCCAGCCGGTGCCGTGCGAGACCTGCCAGGCCAGCGGCGAGGTCGCGCACGTGCAGCGGTCGCTGCTCGGCGAGATCCGCACGCTGCGGCCGTGCCCGGCCTGCCGCGGCTACGGCTCGATCATCCCCGAGCCCTGCCGGGAGTGCTCCGGCGAGGGACGGGTCCGGTCGCGCCGCACGCTCAACGTCAAGATCCCGCCGGGGGTCGACACCGGCACCCGGGTGCAGCTGGCCGGGCAGGGCGAGATCGGTCCGGGCGGCGGGCCCGCCGGCGACCTCTACGTCGAGATCCACGTCGCGCCGCACGAGACGTTCACCCGGGCGGGGGCCGACCTGCGCTGCGCGGTGACCGTGCCGATGACCGCGGCCGCGCTGGGCACCACGCTGACGCTGCCGACGCTCGAGGCCGACCTGCCCGACGCGGAGTCGCGCACCGACACGACGTTCGAGCTCGACCTCAAGCCCGGCACCCAGTCGGGCACGGAGCAGACGCTGTCGGGCCGCGGCGTGCCGGGCCTGCGCGGCGGCCGCGGCGACCTGGTCGTCACCGTGCTGGTCGAGACGCCCACCCGCCTCGACCCGCGCCAGGAGGAGCTGCTGCGCGAGCTGGCGGCGATCCGTGACGAGGAGTCTCCGTCGGGCTCGATGAAGGCCTCCCACAAGTCGGTCTTCAGCCGCTTCCGCGACGCCTTCAACGGCTGAGCCGACGTCGCGATGAGCCTGCCCGTCCATCTGGCGCCCGACCTGGGCGGGGTGGCCGTGGGGGACCGGGTGACGCTGTCGGGCGCCGAGGCGCACCACGCGGTCGCCGTACGCCGGCTCCGGTCGGGCGAGCGGCTGGCGCTGACCGACGGGCTCGGCACCCGGGTGGAGGCCGTGGTCGCGGAGACCGGCAAGCGGGAGCTCACCGCCGTGGCGGAGTCCGTCGAGCGGTCGCCGCGGCCGGAGCCGGCGTTCGTCGTCGTCCAGGCGCTGCCGAAGGGCGACCGCGGCGAGCTGGCCGTCGAGGTGCTGACCGAGGTCGGCGTCGACGAGGTCGTGCCGTGGGCGGCGGCCCGGTCGGTCGCCGTGTGGCGGGGCGAGCGGGCGGACAGGTCGCTGGCGAAGTGGCGTGCCACCGCCCGCGAGGCGGCCAAGCAGGCACGACGGACCTGGTTCCCCGAGGTGGCTCCGCTGGCCACGACCCCGGAGGTTGCCGCCCTGGTCGCCGCCGCCGACCTGGCCGTCGTCCTCCATGAGGGTGCCACGGCGCCGATCACGTCGCTCCCGGTGCCGGTCGTGGGTCGGGTCCTGGTCGTGGTCGGGCCCGAGGGTGGGCTCACCGACGACGAGGTGGCATCGCTGACCGCCGCCGGCGCGCACGCCTGCCGTCTCGGCGCCGAGGTGCTGCGCACGTCGACGGCCGGCGTCGCCGCCGTCTCCGCGCTGCTGGTGCACACCCCCCGTTGGCGCTGACGCGTCGCAGATCTCGGGGTGACGCGTCGCGGATGTCGCGTCCACGCATCGCGGTGCCTTCTGCAGCAAACGATCGTCGTCGCCGCGATCACTCGATCGTGAAGTCCTTGGTGTCCTCGAACGGGCCGGGACCCTCGCCGGCGGACGGGTCGTCGGTGCGGGCGACGAAGGTGTAGTCGCCCGGCGGCAGGCCGCTGACGTCCACGCTGCCCTCCCAGGGGAGGACACGGTCCCAGCCCTCCGCCATCGCGAAGCCGCTCAGCACCGGCTCGCCGTCGACGTCGAGGACCTCCCACGGCACCGTGGCCTCGAAGGAGCTGGCGACGCCGGAGATCGGCATCTCCGGGCCGGTGACCACCGCGCCCTGCTCGGGCGTCGTCACGTTGACGAGAGAGAGCACGTCGAGTCCAGGTGCCCGGCCGAGTGGCTGGCTGGTGTCGACGCCGAGCACGGAGTCGACGCGCTCGTCGCCGAGCCAGAAGGTCAGCGGCGCCGTGCGGCCGGCCGCGCCCTGCACGGTGTAGACCAGCGACTGGAGGGCCAGCTCGGACTCGGCGGGGTCGATGGCGAGGTCCGCACTCGCCAGCGAGGCGCGGAAGCGCACGACGAACTCGTCGGCGGGCGCGTCGTAGGTCACCGACGCGACGACATCCGCGCCGCCCCAGGCGCTGCGGTAGTCGGGGTCCAGCGGCGTGCCGGCCGTCGCCCGCCGCGCGGCGTCGGTCACCGGGTCGTCGGCCGCCGTGGCCTGGAACTCCCGAGAGAGCCGGGGGCCCAGCGGGGTGTCACCCGCGAAGTAGACGGGGACGGCCACCGTGCCGGGGCCGGCGGACGTGGTGGGAGACGGCGCGGCAGCCGGGGGGCTGCTCGTGGCGGGTCCCGGGGCGGCCGGGTCGGGGGTCGTGGCGCGGTCCACCGCGGTGAGCCCGCCGGTCAGCGCCACGGCGGTGACGGCGGCGGCCGCCACGAGCGTGCCGCCTCCGGCCATCCACCAGGCCCGGCGCCGGCGCGCCTCCGCAGCGGCGTCGACCCGGTCGCGGATCGCGGTCAGCCGGTCGGCCGGCTCGATGCCGTCGGCGGCGTCCTGCAGCAGCTCGGTGAGCCGGCGGTCCTCGGCGGTCATGACCGCTCCTCCCAGACGTCGTGGAGCTGGTCCCGCAGCGCGGCGGCGCCGCGGGAGGCGTGGCTCTTGACGGCCCCGCGCGAGATCCCGAGGGTGTCGGCGATCTCCGCCTCCGAGAGCTCGAGATAGTGCCGCAGCACCGTCACCTCCCGCTGGCGGCGCGGCAGGGTCGCCAGGGCCTCCAGCACCACCCGGCGTCGGTCGTGGTCGGCCAGGCCCGCGTCGGCGGCCGGTGCGTGCGGGGGCGGCGGCTCGGCGGCCGCGTGACGGGCGACCACCCCCCGGTGCCGGAGCACGGAGCGTGCGCCGTTGACGACGGACCGGCGGAGGTAGGCCAGCGCCTTGTCGGGGTCGCGCAGCCGCTGCCACCGGCCGTGGACGGCGACGAAGGCGTCCTGGGTGACCTCCTCGGCGGCGCCCGTGTCGCCGAGGAGCAGCGCCGCGAGCCGGACCAGCGACCGCCAGTGGACGGCGTACAGCTGCTCGAGCGCCTCGTCGGCGTCCCACACCCGCGGCGCGGTCATCGTCGCCGCGCCTCGGTGCTGCCGCTCATGGGTCCTCACGCTAGTTCCACGCGCGAGGCGCCTCGGAGGTTTACCCGGTGGGTGCGCGTGCCGCGTCTACAGTGTCCGCATGGCCACCGAGGTGAGCGACTGCCTGTTCTGCCGCATCGTCGCCGGCGAGATCCCCGCCGACGTCGTGCACCGCAGCGACCGCGTCGTGGCGTTCCGGGACGTCGCCCCGCAGGCTCCCGTCCACGTGCTGCTGGTGCCCACCGAGCACCACGAGAACGCCGCCGTGCTGGCCTCCGCCGACGCCCAGGCGACCGCCGAGCTGGTCACCGTGGCCGCTCTCGTCGCCGACGCCGAGGGGCTCGACGGGCACTACCGCCTGGTCTTCAACACCGGCACCGGCGCCGGCCAGTCCGTGTTCCACACCCACCTGCACCTGCTGGGTGGCCGGTCGATGACGTGGCCGCCCGGATGACCGCCCCGCGCGCCCGCGGCGTACGCCGTGCTGCCGCGGCGCTGCTGCTCGTCGCCCTCACCGCCTGCTCCGGAGGCGGCGGGTCAACCGGCTCCGACCGCGGGGCCGACGACCACCCGCACGACGGCCTGGAGGCCGTCGTCCCGCACGACCACCCGAGCGAGAGCCCCGGCGACGAGCACTCCGAGCCCGCCTGGGCCAGCGACGACCACCCCATCGAGGCGTTCGAGCCCAAGAAGCTGCGCAAGGGGGAGCGGCGCCTGACGCTGACCATGCCCGCGTCGTACACCCCGTCGGCGCCGACCGGCGCGGGCACCGACGACTACCGCTGCTTCCTCCTCGACCCCGGGCTCAGCAAGGACGTCTTCCTCACCGGCACGTTCGTGCAGCCCGGCAACACCGACCTGGTGCACCACGTGATCCTGTTCCGGGTGCCACCCGACCAGGTCGGCCGCGCCCGGCAGCTCGACGCGGAGTCCGACGAGGAGGGCTGGACCTGCTTCGGCAACAGCGGGCTCGAGAACGGTCCCGGGCTCGACAACGCGCCGTGGCTGGGCGCCTGGGCCCCCGGCGGCGAGGAGTCCGTGCAGCGCCCCGGGCTCGGCGTCGAGCTGGAGAAGGGCACCCAGATCGTCATGCAGGTGCACTACAACCTGCTCGCCGGCGACGGCGAGGACGTCTCCCGCACGCTGCTGCGGATCGCCCCCGGGTCCGCCGACCTGACCCCGCTGCAGACGATGCTGCTCCCGGCGCCGGTGGAGCTGCCCTGCCGGCCGAAGCACGCCGACGGGCCGCTGTGCGAGCGCGAGGCCGCCGTGGCCGACGTCAAGCAGCGCTTCGGACCGACCTCGGCCACCGCCGACCTGCTGCACCTGCTCTGCGGCAGCAAGGTGCGACCGGGCGGCACCCAGACCTGCACCCGCACCATCGGCGAGCCCACGACCGTCATGGCCGCGGCGGGCCACATGCACCTGCTGGGCCGCTCGATCAGCATCGAGGTCAACCAGGGGCGGCCCGACGCCCGGACCATCCTCGACATCCCGGTGTGGGACTTCGACGACCAGGGCTCCAAGCCGATCGAGCCGCTGCAGCTGCAGCCCTTCGACACCGTCACGGTCACCTGCAAGCACGTGCAGTGGCTGCGCGACCGGCTGCCGGCGTTCGAGGGCCAGCCCGACCGGTACGTCGTGTGGGGCGAGGGCACCACCGACGAGATGTGCCTCGGCATCCTCTCGGTCACCCGCCCCTGAGCATCCACGACGCCTCGCTGCGATATCCGCGACGCGTCGCCGCGACATCCACGACGCCTCGGCGGCAAACCGGGTGGGCCGGGTCGGCGCGCTCCCGTAGCATGGAAGCGCCTTCCGAGAGCGGGTCCGCCCGGCGCCGGAGGGCGCCGACCCGACGCCGACAGAGAAAGGCCGCCCCGCCTCGGGGCCTGCATGACTGACGCACCCCAGCACGCCGGCGTGACCAAGCACGTCGTGGTCGTGCCCCACAGCATCAACATGGTCAGCGTCCTCGGGCCCGGCGACGAGCACCTGGCCCTGATCGAGCGCGACTTCGACGCCGAGATCCACGTCCGCGGCAACCGCGTGACCCTGCGTGGCGAGCCCGCCGAGGTGGCGCTCGTGGAGCGCCTGGTCGACGAGCTGGTCGCGATCATCCGCACCGGCCAGGGCGTCACCACCGAGACCGTCGAGCGCGTCGCGGGCATGCTGCGCGCGGAGACCAACGAGCGGCCGGCCGAGGTGCTGTCGCTCAACATCCTCTCCAACCGCGGCCGCACGATCCGACCCAAGACGCTCAACCAGAAGCGCTACGTCGACTCGATCGACGAGCACACGATCACCTTCGGCATCGGTCCCGCCGGCACCGGCAAGACCTACCTCGCGATGGCCAAGGCGGTGCAGGCGCTCCAGGCCAAGCAGGTCACCCGGATCATCCTGACCCGGCCGGCGGTCGAGGCGGGCGAGCGGCTGGGCTACCTCCCCGGCACGCTCAGCGAGAAGATCGACCCCTACCTCCGGCCGCTCTACGACGCGCTGCACGACATGGTCGACCCCGAGTCGATCCCCAAGCTGCTCGCGGCCGGCACGGTCGAGGTCGCCCCGCTGGCCTACATGCGCGGCCGCACCCTCAACGACGCCTTCATCATCCTCGACGAGGCTCAGAACACCTCGCCCGAGCAGATGAAGATGTTCCTGACCCGGCTCGGCTTCGGCTCCAAGATCGTGGTCACCGGCGACGTCACCCAGATCGACCTCCCCGGCGGCACCCGCTCGGGGCTCAAGGTCGTCGAGGAGATCCTCACCGGCGTCGAGGACGTCGTGTTCAACCGGCTGACGGCCCAGGACGTCGTCCGGCACCGGCTGGTCGGCCGCATCGTCGCGGCGTACGACGTCTACGACGCCCGCGACGCCGGCCCCCGGTCCGCCGACGGCCCCCGCGCCCACCGGTCGCAGGAACGCCGCTCGTGAGCATCGAGGTCCTCGACGAGTCCGGGGCCACGGTCGACGTTCGTGACCTGGCGCGACTGGCGCGCTTCGTGATGGACGAGATGCGCGTGCACCCCCTCGCCGAGCTGTGCATCAAGGCCGTCGACGAGCAGACCATGGCCACGCTCAACGAGCAGTGGATGGACAAGCAGGGCCCGACCGACGTGCTGGCGTTCCCGATCGACGAGCTCCGCCCGGGCCTGGTCGACGAGGAGCCGGAGGAGGGCGTCCTCGGCGACCTGGTGCTCTGCCCGAGCGTGGCCGAGCGGCAGGCCGCCGAGGCGGGCCACGCCACCGAGGCGGAGATCGAGCTGCTGACCGTCCACGGGATCCTGCACCTGCTCGGCTACGACCACGCCGAGCCCGACGAGCACGCCGAGATGTTCGGGCTCCAGGCCCGGCTGCTCGACGCGTGGCGCCACCGCGACGCGGACGCTCGGCAGTGAGGCCGAGGAGTGAGTGCGGGCGATGAGCTCCACTGACGTCTGGCTGCTGCTCGCGGCGGCCGGTCTGGTGCTGTGTGCGGGCGGGTTCTCGGCCGCCGACGCGGCGCTGGCGTCGTTCAGCCGCGCGCGGGCGGCCGAGCTGGAGGCCGAGGGGCGCGCCGGTGCCCGCCGTCTCGTGCAGCTGCTGTCGGACTCCCCGCGCTACCTCAACACCGCGCTGCTGCTCCGGCTGCTGTCCGAGGTCGCCGCGATCGTCCTGGTCACGCTCTTCGCCTACGAGGCGTGGTCG
>JAUILS010000341.1 GCA_030432975.1 Actinomycetes bacterium | reverse complement strand
GGCCGGCGACTGGCCACTGCACCTCGGGGTCACCGAGGCCGGCCCGGCCTTCCAGGGCACGATCAAGTCGTCGGTGGCGTTCGGCGCCCTGCTCAGCAAGGGCATCGGCGACACCATCCGGGTCTCCCTGTCCGCGCCGCCGGTCGAGGAGGTCAAGGTCGGCCTGCAGATCCTCGAGTCGCTCAACCTCCGGCCGCGCCGCCTCGAGATCGTGTCGTGCCCGTCGTGCGGCCGCGCCCAGGTCGACGTCTACAAGCTGGCCGACGAGGTGACCGCCGGCCTCGACGGGCTCGAGGTGCCGCTCCGGGTGGCCGTGATGGGCTGCGTCGTCAACGGCCCCGGCGAGGCCCGCGAGGCCGACCTTGGCGTCGCCTCCGGCAACGGCAAGGGCCAGATCTTCGTCAAGGGCGAGGTCATCAAGACCGTCCCCGAGTCGCAGATCGTCGAGACCTTGATCGAGGAGGCGATGCGCATCGCCGAGGGCATGGAGGCCGTCGACGGCGCGGGCGCCGAGGTCACCGTCAGCGGCTGAGCCCCGCCCGGGGCGCCGTACGCCGGCGCACGCCTATGCTGACCCCATGACACGGCTCCCGGGGGACGCCGCCACGACGGGCGGTCGCTGAGCCATGTCCATCCTGGGCACCCGCCACGACATCCGCGTCCTCGGCCGCGCCGACCTCGACGACTTCCTCGCGCTCACCGCCCGCGACCCGGTCGTCAACGTCTTCGCGGAGTACCGCGCGCGCACCACCGGCCTCGAGCCGCGCTGGCTCGGTGGTGAGGTGTGGGGGCGCTACCGCGACGACGAGCTCGCCGCCGCCTGTCATGTCGGGGCCAACCTGGTGCCCGTGCAGTGCGACGCCGACGACGCGGCGGCGTTCGCGGCCCGGGCCGTCCGGATCGGTCGCACCACCGCGACCATCGTGGGGCCGTCCGCCGCCGTCGACGCCTTCTGGAGCGGGGTCGGCTCGCGGTGGGGGCGTCCGCGTGACATCCGCACCCGCCAGCCGCACCTGGAGATCGCAGGCGAGCCGTCCGTCGCCCCCGACCCCGCCGTCCGGCGCACCACCCGCGACGACCTCGACGCGCTCTATCCCGCGTGCGTCGCGATGTACACCGAGGAGGTCGGGGTCTCGCCCGAGCTCGCCGGCGGCGCCGATCTCTACCGCACCCGCGTGCTCCAGCTGGTCAACCGTGGCTGGTCGTTCGCGCGGTTCGACGAGGGCCGCCTGGTCTTCAAGGCCGAGGTGGCCTGCGCGACCCCGGCGGCGGCCCAGGTGCAGGGCGTGTGGGTGGCGCCCGACCGGCGCGGCGAGGGGCTCGCGAGCAGCGGGATGGCCGCCGTCGTCGACCTGGTGCGCCGCGAGGTCGCCCCCGTCGTGTCGCTCTACGTCAACGAGTTCAACGAGCCCGCGCGCCGGGCCTACGCACGGGTCGGCTTCGCCGAGTCGGCGCGCTTCACCACGATCATGTTCTGACCTCTCCGCGGCCTGTTACTGGTTCGCTGGCGACGGAGGGCCACCAGTAGCCTTGCGCCCATGATCCTGCGCATGTCCACGCTGTTCGTCCGCACCCTCAGGGAGGACCCAGCCGACGCCGAGGTGCCCAGCCACCGGCTGCTGGTGCGCGCCGGCTACATCCGTCGCGTCGCCCCGGGCCTCTACACCTGGCTGCCGCTGGGCTACCGCGTGCTGCGCAAGATCGAGCAGATCATCCGTGACGAGATGGACGCGATGGGCGCCCAGGAGGTGCACTTCCCGGCGCTGCTCCCGCGCGAGCCCTACGACGCCACCGGGCGCTGGACGGAGTACGGCGACGGCATCTTCCGGCTGCAGGACCGCAAGGGCGCCGACTACCTCCTGGGGCCGACCCACGAGGAGATGTTCACGCTGGTGGTGAAGGACCTCTACTCCTCCTACAAGGACCTGCCGCTCGCGATCTACCAGATCCAGACGAAGTACCGCGACGAGCCGCGCCCCCGGGCCGGGCTG
>JAUILS010000111.1 GCA_030432975.1 Actinomycetes bacterium | reverse complement strand
AACGCCGCGTAGGTCGCCAGGTCGCCGACGGTCGACCACATCTGCCCGGCGGGAGCCATGGCGCGGGTGTCGGTGGCCGGCTCCGGGTGCAGGGTCCCGGCGTAGGGGTCGACGCTGTAGCCCTGCGAGGCCTGCCCCTCGGGGAGGTACGACGTCCGGTCCATGCCCAGCGGCGTGAGGATCCGCGCCCGGACGCCGTCCCACCACGGCTCGCCGGAGACCTCCTCGACGACGCGGCCGAGGATGGCGAAGGCGAGGTTGGAGTAGTGGAACTGCTCGCCGTCGGGCAGCACCGTCAGCGAGCCGGCGTGGTCCGCGGCCAGGTCCTCCCACGGCACCCCCGGCGACCGCTCCCACCACGGCCCGGTCGGCTCGGACTGCATCCCCGAGGAGTGCGCCAGCAGCGACCGCAGGGTCCGGTCGGAGGCGCCGATCCCGGCAACGACGTCGCCCACCACGCTGTCGAGGCTCAGCGTGCCCTCCTCGACGAGCTGGAGCACCCGCACCGCGGTGAAGGTCTTGGTGATCGACCCGATGCGGTATTGCACGTCGGGCCCCGCCGGGGGGCCGCCGGTCGTGTCGCCCCACGAGCCGGCCCAGCCGAGCTCGTCGCCGCGCACGACGGCGGCCAGCAGCGACGGCACCCGGCCGGCGCTCTGCGCCTCCGCGACCCGCCGCAGCAGGGCGCGGGCGGTGACCTCCGACACCGGCACGGCGGTCACGCCTCGGTCGGCTCGGCGAACGCTTCGGGGGACGGACACGAGCACACCAGGTGCCGGTCGCCGTAGGCCTGGTCGATGCGGGCGACCGGCGGCCAGTACTTGTCGGGGTCGATGCCCGCGGGGAACACCCCGAGCTCGCGGGAGTAGCCGCGGTCCCAGTCGCCCACCAGCGCCCGGGCGGTGTGCGGGGCGTGCCGCAGCGGCGAGTCCTCCGGGGCCCACTCCCCCGCGGCGACCCGGTCGACCTCGGCCTTGATGGCGACCATCGCGTCGCAGAAGCGGTCGATCTCACCGAGGTCCTCGGACTCGGTGGGCTCCACCATCAGCGTGCCGGCGACCGGGAACGACATCGTCGGCGCGTGGAAGCCGTAGTCCACCAGCCGCTTGGCGACGTCGTCGACGGTGACGCCCGTCGCCTTGGTCATCGGCCGGAGGTCGAGGATGCACTCGTGGGCCACCAGGCCGTTGGCGCCGCGGTAGAGCACCGGGAAGTGCTCCTCCAGCCGCGCCGCGACGTAGTTGGCCGACAGCACGGCGGCCGCGGTGGCCGCGGTGAGGCCCTCGGCGCCCATCAGCCGGATGTAGGCCCACGAGATCGGCAGGATGCCGGCGGAGCCGTAGGGCGCCGCGCTCACCGGCCCGATGCCCTCCCGCTTGTCCTTCTCGGGGTGCATCGGGTGCGACGGGAGGTACGGCGCCAGGTGGGCGCGCACGCCCACCGGACCGACGCCGGGACCACCGCCGCCGTGCGGGATGCAGAACGTCTTGTGCAGGTTGAGGTGCGACACGTCGCCGCCGAACTCGCCCGGACGCGCGTAGCCGAGCAGCGCGTTGAGGTTGGCCCCGTCGACGTAGACCTGACCGCCGTGGTCGTGGACGATCTTGCAGAGCTCGCCGATGGTGTCCTCGTAGACCCCGTGCGTGGAGGGGTAGGTCACCATGATCGCCGCCAGCTCGTCGGCGTGCGTCTCGCACTTGGCCCGCAGGTCGTCGAGGTCGACCGACCCGTCGTCACCGGCGGCGACGACCACGACCCGCATGCCGGCCATCACCGCCGACGCCGCGTTGGTGCCGTGCGCGGACGACGGGATCAGGCAGACCGTGCGCTGCTCGTCGCCGCGCGCCCGGTGGTAGCCGCGGATGGCCAGCAGCCCGGCGAGCTCGCCCTGGGAGCCTGCGTTGGGCTGGATCGAGACCCGGTCGTAGCCCGTCACCGTGGCCAGCCACGCCTCGAGCTCGTCGACCAGCTGCCGGTAGCCGGCGGCGTCCTCGGCCGGGGCGAAGGGGTGCAGGTCGGCGAAGCCGGGCAGGCTGACCGGCTCCATCTCCGTGGTCGCGTTGAGCTTCATCGTGCACGAGCCCAGCGGGATCATCCCGCGGTCCAGTGCGTAGTCGCGCGCCGAGAGCCGCCGCAGGTAGCGCAGCATCTGGGTCTCGCTCCGGTGGGCGTGGAACACCTCGTGGGTGAGGAAGTCGGTCTCGCGCGCCAGCTCGGCAGGCAGCGCGACGGGCGCCTCGGTCTCGGCGGGGGTGACGCCGAACGCCGCGTGCAGCGCCCGGAGCGTGCCGGGCCCGCTCACCTCCGAGAAGGCGATCCCGACGGTGTCGTCGTCGACGAGACGCAGGTGCAGGCCCTGCGCCCGGGCGGCCGCCACGACCTCGCTCGCCCGGCCCGGGGTGCGCACGGTGAAGGTGTCGAAGAAGTGGCGGGTCCGCACCTCGTGGCCGCCCGCCGTCAGCGAGGCCGCGGCGCGGGCGGCCAGGTCGTGGGTGCGCGCGGCGATCTCGCGCAGCCCGTCGGGGCCGTGGTGGACGGCGTACATCGACGCCACGACGGCCAGCAGCACCTGGGCGGTGCAGATGTTCGACGTCGCCTTGTCGCGGCGGATGTGCTGCTCGCGCGTCTGCAGCGCCAGCCGGTACGCCGGCCGGCCCTCGGCGTCCACGGAGACGCCGACGAGGCGTCCGGGCAGGTGCCGCTCGAGGCCCTGCTTGACCGCCATGAAGCCCGCGTGCGGGCCGCCGTAGAAGAGCGGCACCCCGAACCGCTGCGAGGATCCGACGACGACGTCGGCCCCCAGAGCGCCGGGGGCCTCGAGGAGCGTGAGCGCCAGCAGGTCGGCGGCCACCACCGCGAGCCCACCGCGCTCGTGCACCGCCTCGATCGCCGGCCGGGGGTCGCGGATCTCGCCGGAGGCGCCGGGGTACTGCACCAGCACCCCGCTCACCTCGCCGTCGGGCAGGCCGTCGCTCAGGTCGGCGACGACGACGTCGATGCCCATCGCGGCGGCCCGGGTCTCCACCACGGCGATCGTCTGCGGCAGGGCGTCGGCGTCGACGACGAACGAACCGGACGCGCCTCGCTGGGCGCGGCGGACCAGGGTCATCGCCTCGGCGGCGGCGGTCCCCTCGTCGAGCAGCGAGGAGTTCGCCGTCGGCAGGCCCGTGAGGTCGCCGACCATCGTCTGGAAGTTGATCAGCGCCTCCAGGCGACCCTGGGAGATCTCCGGCTGGTAGGGCGTGTAGGCGGTGTACCAGCTGGGGTCCTCCAGCACGTTGCGCCGGACCACCGGCGGCGTGACCGTGCCGTGGTAGCCCAGGCCGATCATCGGCTCGGCCGGCGCGTTGTCACCCGCGAGCCCGCGCGCGAGCGCGGCCACCTCCGGCTCCGTCAGCGCCGGCGGCAGGTCCAGGTCGCCCTGGCTGCGGATCCCGCCGGGCACGGCCGCGGCCATCAGCTCCTCGATCGAGGCGTGACCGAGCCGCTGGAGCATGCGCTCCTGCGCCTCCGGGGTGAGGCCGACGTGGCGGCGGACGAACGGGGACAGGTCGGTCATGGGGGCTCCCTCCCGCGGTCACCGCGGTCGTGGTCGGTCCCCTCCCCCTCTGTCGGCGGCCGCCTCCAGAGTCGCCTGCTCCACGCGGTCCGGGCGCCTGAGAGGTTCCGGGGAGGAATTGCCCCTTCGGCGCTCCGGGCTGCCGGCGCCACGCCGGGTGCACGACAGCCACGAAGACTCTCCCGCGTGGGATCGTCAGCTGTTCGCAGGCTACCAAAGGGCCTGCGCCGCAGCGGTGCGCCGCGTCAGCCGGTCTGGCGGGCCGCCCGACGAGCCGCGAGCTCGTCGCCGGGGACGGACGCGGCGGCCTCGTCGTCGTCGGTCCGCTCCGAGGGCAGCTCGGCCAGCGTGCCCTCGATCTCGCGCCAGACGCCGCCGATGGCGATGCCGAAGACGCCCTGGCCGCCCTGGAGCAGGTCGATGACCTCGTCGTTGCTGGTGCACTCGTAGACCGAGGCGCCGTCGCTCATCAGGGTGACCCGGGTCAGGTCGTCGGTGCCGCGGTCGCGCAGGAACTGCACGGCCGAGCGGATCTGCTGCAGTGAGATGCCGGCGTCGAGCAGCCGCTTGATGACCTTGAGGATCAGGATGTCGCGGAAGGAGTAGAGGCGCTGCGAGCCGGAGCCCTTGGCCCCGCGCACGGACGGCTCCACGAGGCCGGTGCGGGCCCAGTAGTCGAGCTGGCGGTAGGTGATGCCGGCGGCGTTGCACGCCGTCGGGCCGCGGTAGCCGGTGTCGCTCGGCAGCGGCGACACGTCGTCGGTGAAGAGCAGTCCCTGCTCCTCGGCCCGCTCGCTGGCCTCCGCGTCCGCAGCCCGGTCCGCCCGCGGCTCGTTCTCGTTCACGCCCATCGACCCTCCGTCGACTACTCCATTTCGCGTAACTCCCGGGGGAAGGACGTGACGGGCGGCTCGGGGGCAGCCTCAACCACAACGGTGGAGTTACAACAGAGACAGTTCACGGTAGGCCG
This sequence comes from Actinomycetes bacterium, assembly GCA_030432975.1. Lineage (GTDB taxonomy): Bacteria > Actinomycetota > Actinomycetes > Propionibacteriales > Nocardioidaceae > Nocardioides. The sequence continues at coordinate 6,194 of JAUILS010000111.1, read as the reverse complement.
ACGTACGCCGTCGGTCAACGCACGGCCCGGGCGTGTCGCAACCCTCATGCTCTAGTTGAGGGTGAGGGTGAGCCCGCCGCGAAGCCGCTACTGGGCCTCGAAGTCCTCCGGGGTGACGTGGTCGAGGAACTCGCGGAACTTCTCGACCTCGTCCTCCTGCTCGTCCGGGACGGCCAGGCCGGCCTCCTCGAGCACGTCGTCGGAGCAGACGATGCGCGTGCCGGTGCGCAGCGCGAGCGCGATGGAGTCGGACGGGCGGGCGCCGACCTCGATCCCCGAGCCGAACACGAGGCTGGCGTAGAAGACGCCGTCCTTGACGTCGGTGATGCGGACCTCGTCGAGGGTGTTGCCGGTGGCCTCGACCACGTCCTTGAGCAGGTCGTGGGTGAGCGGGCGGGGCGGCACCACACCCTGCTGGGCGAACGCGATGGCGGTCGCCTCGACCGCGCCGATCCAGATCGGCAGGTAGCGGTCGCCCGACACCTCGCGGAGCAGCACGATCGGCTGGTTGGAGGGCATCTCCACCCGGACTCCGATGACATCGACTTCGCGCACGCCTCCACCCTACCCCCGGGTCGGGTGACCGTTCCGGGGCCGGTCCGGGCTCCCGAGCGGGCCCGGAGACGCCGTCAGGAGCGCCGCAGCCCGGCCTTGACCAGGGTGGCGTGGAGCCGCACGGACAGCGCGGCGATCTCGTTGACGGCCTCCTCGGCGCGGCCGGCGGCCGACGCGTCGCGGCCCCGCTTGAGCGGCTCGACCACCTGGTCGACCAGGCCGATCTCCCGGTCGGCGGCGGTCTTGAACGCACGGAGGTGGCGCGGCTCGAAGCCGAAGTCGGCGAGCTCGCGGGCGGTCTTGGCGATGACCAGCGCGTCGCTGTCGTAGTGACCGGTGCCGCTGGCGGGACTGAGCAGACCGAACTGCTCGAGCTGCCCCAGCAGCCCCTCGTCGATCTCGGCCACCTTGAGCAGCTCGCGGCGCGACATGCGCAGCCGGTCGCGGCGGCCGAACGACTCCGGGCTGGGCATCCCGTCGGCGGCCAGCGCCACCGTCGGCACCGTGGGGACGACCGGGTCCAGCGGCGGGGGCTCCAGGCCGCGGTCGATCGCGTCGAGGTGCTCGCCGATGACCTTCAACGGCAGGTAGTGGTCGCGCTGCATCCGCAGGATGTAGCGCAGCCGCTCGACGTCGTCGGCCGAGAACTTGCGGTAGCCGGCCGGCGTACGCTCCGGCTTGATCAGGCCCTTGTCCTCCAGGAACCGGATCTTGGGGATGGTGACGCCCGGGAAGTCCGGGCGCAGCTCCTCCAGGACCTGGCCGATGTTCATCCTCCCCCGTGCGGAGGCAGCGGGCGTCGCCACCGCGGGTCAGCCGTTCGCGTGACCGGAGTAGAACACCAGGCGGTACTTCCCGATCTGCACCTCGTCGCCGTCCTTGAGGGACACCTCGTCGATGCGGTCGCGGTTGACGTAGGTGCCGTTGAGGCTGCCGACGTCGCGCACCGCGAAGTCGGTGCCCGTGCGCTGGAACTCGGCGTGCCGCCGGGACACCGTGACGTCGTCGAGGAAGATCTCGCTCTCGGGGTGCCGACCGGCGGTGACCAGGTCGAGGTCGAGCAGGAAGCGGTTGCCGGCACCCGGACCCCGCTGCACCACGAGGAGCGCGTGACCGGCCGGCAGGGCGTCGACGGCGGCGGCGTCGACCGGGCTCAGCTGGCGGTCGGACGTCTCGACCTTGTCGCCCGACCCACCGAAGGTGATCGTGGCCGTGACATCGGTCGGCGCGTCGGCGGGCGGCTCCGGGGTGGCCGACTGCTGCGGCGTCGCAGGCTCCGGGGCGGCCAGCGGCGTGCCGCACTGGGAGCAGAACCGGGCGTCGTCCGGGCTCTGCTTCCCGCACGCGGTGCAGAAGGGCATCAGGTCTCCTCTTGCCTGGTCGGCTCGTCCTCGTCGTGCGGGACCCGAGCCCCACCCGGGCCGACGACGAGGGTGCAGGTGCAGATACCGAACCTACCAGCCCGCACCCGCGCCGGATCGCGCGCCGCCGGGGCGCGTTGCGGGCCTATCCCTCCAGGGACGACTGGTACGCCGCGGCGTCCATCAGGCCGTCCAGCTCTGCCGGGTTGGCGGGCTTGATCTCGAACAGCCAGCCCCCGCCGTAGGGGTCGTTGTTGACCAGCTCGGGCGTGGCGTCGAGGGACTCGTTGCGTGCCACGACCTCGCCCGAGATCGGGGCGTAGATGTCGCTGACGGACTTGGTCGACTCGAGCTCGCCGCAGGCGGCGCCCGACGAGACGGTGTCGCCGACGCCGGGCAGGGAGACGTAGACGATGTCGCCGAGCGCGTCCTGCGCGTAGTGGGTGATGCCGATGCGCGCGGCGCCCTCGCCGTCCTCGGCGCGACGGACCCACTCGTGCTCGCTGGTGTACATCAGATCGTCGGGATACACAGGACCTCCTGGTCACGGCGGCGACGCCCTCACGGCGTCGCCCGAGGCTACCGCGCCCCGAGGCTACTGCGCCGTCGAGGGCTGGGCGTACTCGGCCCGCGACGGCGGCCGGACGCTATCGATGTCGACCTCGTCGAGGGCGTCGACCTCGACCGTCGCCCCGTCGTCCTCCAGCTGGTCGGTGGGCCCCTGCACGAACGACATGGCCCCCTGGAGGGTCCGCGGGTCCCCGATCACCTCGATCACGAACGGCGAGCTGACCAGGGTCTCGTCGACGACGATCCCCCCGACCCCGTCGGTGAAGGAGGTCTGGGCGACGACCCTCACCTCGTCGTTGATCTCCATCGCCTCGGCGCCGGCCGTGCGCAGCTCCTGGACGGTGTCGAGGAGCGAGTCGACCTGGACGCTCCCCGTCGTCTCGGTCACCGTGATCCGCAGCCCCGGGCCGGAGACGGCCACCTGGCCCGCCATGATCTCGAGGCTGTCGGCCGCCTGCTCGGCCTGGGTCAGCGCCGCCTGGCGCCGGTCGTTGTCGTTGTTGAGGTCACGGCGCGCGGCCTCGAGCCGGGCCAGCTCGCTCTGCGCCCGCTGGGAGGCGTCGGTGAGGGTGCTGAGCACGTCGACGAGGTCCTGCTCGCGATAGCTGGCGTAGGTGTTGTCCACCTCGTTGGAGCGCACCTGGGTCACCGCCGCGAAGCCGACGGCGGCCAGCAGCACGCCCACGATCACCTGGCTGCGCGTCGGGTGCAGCATCGAGTCGCGCAACCGGCCGCGGGCCTCGTCCGGGTCGGTGCTGCCCGGACCGGCGCTCTCCTCAGGGGCCTTCTCGGGGCTCTCGTCGAGGAGAGAATCGTCGTCCGGGGCCGGCGCGGACGGCACGGTGGTTTCGTTGTCAGGCATGGAGCAGGTGCCTCCGGATCGCGGCGACGTTGGAGAAGATCCGGATGCCGAGCACGACGATCACGCCGGTCGACAGCTGGCCGCCGACGCCGAGCTTGTCGCCGAGGTAGACGATCGCGGCCGCGACGACGACGTTGCTGAGGAACGACACGACGAAGACCTTGTCGTCGAAGATGCCGTCGAGCAGCGCCCGCAGGCCACCGAAGACCGCGTCGAGCGCGGCGACCACCGCGATCGGGAGGTAGGGCTGCAGCCCGACGGGCACGTCGGGCTGGAAGATCAGGCCCAGCACGATCCCGACGACGAGCCCCAGGATGGCGATCACGGCTGCACCTCCTTCGACGAACGGCTGGCCCCATTGTCCACGGCGTCGCTGCCGTCGGCACCCACGGCCCGCAGGACGGGCGACGGCGCCCCCGGCAGCACCAGCGACCCCTGGTTGCTCATGGTGTACTGCAGGCCCAGCGCGTCGGCCAGCGCGAAGAAGTGCCGCCCGCGCGGGCTGTTGACGAGGTCGGACTGGAGGGTCCGCGGGTCGCCGATCGCCTCGACGACGTACGGCGGCGAGAGGGGACGTCCGTTGACGTGGACGGCGACGTCGACGTTGCGGATCGCCGAGAGGCCGGTCAGCCGCTCGCCGTTGATCGAGACCGCCTCCGCACCGACGGCCCACAGGGCGTTGACGAGGTCGGCCAGGTCGGTGTCGCGCACCGCCTCCTCCGGCACCCCGCTGGGCGAGTCGTCGACCGTCACCCGCACGCCCGGGCCCCGCACCGCGCCGTAGCCGGTGCGCCCGCTGAGCCGCGACAGCCGGGCGTCGGCGGCGGCCTCCTGCTCGTCGAGGTCGGCCGCCTCCCGCTGCAGCACGATGAGCCGCGCCTGCTGCTTGCCGATCCGGTCCTGGATGCCTGCCAGGGAGTCGCGCCGCTGGTCGATCTGATCGACCAGCTGGGCCCGGTTGGTCGCGTCGATCGGCGCCGAACGGGTCTCCTGGACCGCCGCCGTCGCCACGAGCAGGCCGAAGAGGGCCAGCGCGACCAGCACCGCGGCCCGCGTGCCGCGCCCGGGAGGGGGACGCTCCGCCCCCGCGGCCCGGCGCTCGGCGACGTGGACGTAGTCCTGGTCGAGCGACTGCTGCTGGATCAGGTCGAGCAGCGGCGTCGTGACGTGCGCGGGCAGGTCGTAGCCGCGCGGGGTCGCCGCCCGGTGGGCGCGGCCGCCGGCCCGGTGGCCGCTGCCGCCGCGGCTCTGCTGCCCGGTGTCGGGCACCTGCTCGGTGTCAGGCACCGGAGTCCACCGTCCTGCGGTCGATGTCGGTCAACAGCTTGTAGACCTGGTAGGCGTAGAGGACGCCGGCCCACCAGTAGAGCCCGATCCCCCAGAAGGCGAACGCCCACCCGAACACCTTGGCCAGTGTGGCCACCGTGCCCTCGCCGTCACCCAGCAGCAGCAGGGGGAAGGCGTAGAGCAGGTTGAAGGTCGCGGCCTTGCCGAGGAAGTGCACCGGCAGCGCGCTGTAGCCGCGGGTCCGCAGGAAGGGGACCAGCCCCCACAGCAGCAGGTCGCGCAGCGGCAGCACGACGGCGACCCACCAGGGGATGATGTCGCGCAGCGCCAGCCCGACGACCACGGCGAGGATGTAGAGACGGTCGGCGACGGGGTCGAGGATCTGGCCCAGCTGGCTGAACTGGCCGAGCCGGCGGGCGAGGTAGCCGTCGAGGAAGTCGGTGACGCCGGACACGGCGAGCAGCAGCAGCGCCCAGCCGTCCCACTCGGGGCCGAGCACGAGCCACAGGAACACCGGGACGCCGAGCAGCCGGAGCATGCTCAGCATGTTGGGCACGGTCCAGACTCGAGCCTCGGGCGCGGCTGCCTCGGACACGGTTACCTGCTTGTCTTTCGTCGTGATGGGGTCCGGACGGGGCCGGCCCTCACACCTTAGCGAGGCACCCCCGCCTTCCCCCGCATCGCGACGCCGACCCGGCAGCGCCCCGCGACCGCCCTCGGCGGGTCACCGGTCGCCGGGTCAGGCGTCCTCGAGATGGGCCGCGTCGCGGATCTCGCCGACCAGCTCCTCGATGACGTCCTCCAGCGCCACCACGCCGCGCACCGAACCGTCGACGTCGACCACGCGGGCCATGTGGGCGCCGCGGCGCTGCAGGGTCTCCAGGGCGTCGCTCAGCAGGTCGTCCTCGCTGACCCGGGCGAGTGGCCGGATCCACTTGTCGGCGACCGGCCGGTCGCGGTCGTCGTCGCTGTCGTACTCCAGCACGTCCTTGATGTGCAGGTAGCCCACGAGCTCGTCGGCGTCGGAGACGACGGGGAACCGGCTGAACCCGGTGTGGGCGCAGAGGTCCTCGACCTGGGCGGCCGTCGAGCCACGGCGTACGGTCGCCAGCGACTCCGGCTCCATCACCACGGCGTGCACGGTCTTCTCGGAGAAGCCCAGCGCGCCGGAGAGCCGGTCGTACTCCGCGTCGGCGAGCAGACCCTCCCCCCGCGACTCCTCCACGAGCGCCGCGACCTCCTCTCGGGTGAAGGTCGAGCTGACCTCGTCGCGCGGCTCGATCCTGAGCAGCCGCAGGACGCCGTTGGCCAGCGCGTTGAGCACCGCGATGAGCGGCCTGACCACGAACACGACCGCCATCATCGGGGGACCCAGGACCAGTGCGGCGCGCTCCGGGGTGGCCAGCGCGATGTTCTTGGGCACCATCTCGCCGAGCACGACGTGCAGGTAGACCACGATGGCCAGCGCGATCGCCAGCGCCACGGGATGCACCAGCCCTTCGGGCAGGCCCCACCTCTCGAACCACGGCTCGAGCCCATGGGCGATCGCCGGCTCCGAG
>JAUILS010000110.1 GCA_030432975.1 Actinomycetes bacterium | reverse complement strand
CGTCTACTTCCGCGACTTCAGCAACGTGGTGCAGACGCTCACCCAGTTCGTGACGTTCAGCGTGCCGATGATCTATCCCTTCAGCCTGGTCGAGGAGCGCTTCGGCGACCTGGCGCGCTACTACCTCTACAACCCGATGGCCGAGGCGGTGCTGCTGTTCCAGCGGGCCTTCTGGACCGGCTCGGCGCCCGACCCAGAGGCGACGGCGGCGGAGCACCTGCCTGAGCACCTGTTCCGTCTCGGCTTCTACCACCTGGGCGCCGCGCTGGTGGCCCTGGTCGTCGCGCAGCTGGTCTTCAGCCGGCTGGAGAAGAAGATCCCGGAGCGCCTCTGAGATGGTCGAGTCGATCGTCGTGGACGACGTCACCAAGTCGTTCACCATCCGCTACCACCGCACGCTCAAGCAGATGTCGGTGGCCGCGCTGCGCCGACAGGAGCTCAGCAACTCCTTCAACGCCCTCGACGGGGTGTCGTTCACGATCCAGCAGGGCGAGTCCGTCGGCCTGATGGGCCTCAACGGGTCGGGCAAGTCGACGCTGCTCAAGATCATCAACGGCGTGATGAAGCCCGACTCCGGCTCGGTGCTCACCCGCGGCCGGATCGCCGGCCTGATCGCGACCGGCGCGGGCTTCCACCCGCAGCTGTCGGGGCGCGAGAACGTCTATCTCAACGCCGCCATCCTCGGCATGAGCGAGGCGGAGACCCGTCGCAAGTTCGACGACATCGTGGAGTTCTCCGAGCTCGGCAAGCACCTCGACGGCCAGGTCGGGCACTACAGCTCGGGCCAGTCGGCGCGGCTCGGGTTCGCGATCGCCATCCACGTCGACTCCGACATCTTCCTCGCCGACGAGGTGCTCGCGGTGGGGGACCGGCCGTTCAAGCGCAAGTGCATGCAGCGGATGCAGGAGATCCGGGAGAGCGGCCGGACGCTGGTCTACGTCAGCCACGCCGCCGCATCGGTGCGCAAGATGTGCGACCGGGTGATCGTGCTGGAGAGCGGCCGGGTCGGCTTCGACGGCGACGTCGACGACGGCATCCGCTACGTGAAGTACGACGACGGCGACGACACCACCGACGACGAGCTCGGCGCCGACGTCTAGCCCGAGACGGCACTTCGGCGGCCCGAGACGGCGCCTCAGCGAACAGAAGTGCCGTCTCGCTCGCCACCAACGCCATCTCGCGACAAACCTGAGGGTCTCCGGCGTGTCGGCTGGAAATTACAGGTTTGTAGTTACTCAGTTTCCCTTGCAGGGTGCTGTGACTGGTGTGAATCTTGAAACTCCTGTGACGTCTTCCCCCGCACGGAGAGTTCCCGAATGCCCCCCGGTCAGGCCCGTTTTGTCACCGCATGTCAGCAGCTCCTGGCGCTGGCCGTCGTCCTCGCGGTGCTGACGCCCGCGGCCAGTGTCATCAGCCTCGACGTGGTCGGGCACGACGGCCGCCCGGCGGGCACGACCCAGCCCCCGCCGGCGAAGCACGAGGCCCGCCTCTCGGCGACGGTGCCGACGGCGGTCGTCGACCCGGTGGTGCGCGAGGTGTCGCTCACCCCGCCGGAGGGCGCCCGCGCGGCCGTCTCGGGCCTGCTCTCGCGCAGCGCCCGCGCCGACGGTCGGGTGCGGCTGGTCGGCGTCCCCGAGCAGGTGCACGGCTACGGCGCGGTCGGCGTCTCCTGGACGGGCGACGCGCCCGACCCGACCGAGCTGAGCATCAGCGTGCGCACCCGCACCGACGAGAGCTGGTCGGGCTGGACCGAGCTGGAGTACGACCCCGACCACGGCCCCGACCCGGGCAGCGAGGAGGCCCGGAACGCCCGGCCGGGCACCGACCCGCTGCTGGTCGGCGAGGTCGACGACGTGCAGGTCCGCGTGGACGCCGCCGCCGGCGCCACCCCTGCGGACATGAAGCTCGCCGTGATCGACCCGGGCACCGCGGCCGACAGCCGCCGCGAGGCCCCGGCGATCGACACCGCCACCCTCGACGCGCCCTCGACGACGACCCCGGGGGAGCCGGCCGACGCCGACGAGCCGGACAAGGCGACCGGCGACGGCGAGGACGAGGCGGCCGTGGCGCTGCAGGCGACGGCGTACACGCCGAAGCCGAAGATCTTCTCCCGCGCCCAGTGGGGTGCCAACGAGTCGATGCGGGACAAGTCGTCGCTGCACTACTTCGAGGTGCACGCCGGCTTCGTCCACCACACGGTCAACGCCAACGGCTACACCCGCGCCCAGGTGCCCTCCATCATCCGCGGCATCTACGCCTACCACACGCGCTCGCGGGGCTGGAGCGACGTCGGCTACAACTTCCTGGTCGACCGGTTCGGCCGGATCTGGGAGGGCCGCTACGGCGGCGTGGACCGGCCCGTCGTCGGCGCCCACACCCTCGGCTACAACGACTACGCGTTCGCGATGTCGGCGATCGGCAACTACGAGACCACGCAGCCGAGCGACGCCGTGCTGCGGGCCTACGGGCGTCTCTTCGCCTGGAAGCTGAGCCTGCACGGCGTCGACGCCGCCTCCACCAAGCAGCAGGTGGGCCGGACGGTGTTCAAGGCCATCAACGGGCACCGCGACGCCGCGTCCACGGCCTGTCCCGGACGCTATCTCTACGCCAAGCTGCCGACCATCCGCAGCTATGCCAAGGCCGACCAGCAGAGCTGGTCGGGCCGCAACCGGGTGACGAACCTGGCCGCCACCTCGTTCCCCGACATCGTGGTGCGTCGCGCCTCGGACGACCGGGTGTTCGTGGTGCCGACCGGTGGGACGACCAAGTTCCGGAACCCCACCGCCATCGACGCCCTGTCGGCGGCGCGCCTCGGCTCCACGCCCGCGAAGGTCGTCGCCTCGCCCGACCTCACCGGCGACGGCGTCGGCGACCTCGCGGTGCTCGACGGCGCCGGCCGGCTCGCGGTGCTGCCCGGCGAACGGGGCGGGGCCTTCGGCGACGCCGTCCGCCGCAACCGGCTCTTCGGCGGCCGCGACCTGGTGACGGCGCCCGGCGACCTGGACGGCGACGGTCGCGACGACCTCGTCGCGCGCAACGCCGCCAACGGCGCGGCCAACTTCTACCGCGGCGACGGCCGCGGCCGGTTCACGCGGGTCGGCATCGGCGGCGACTGGAGCGGCTACAGCCTGCTCTCGGGCGCCGGCGACCTGGACGGCGACGGCAACGCCGACCTGGTGGCCAAGGCCGACGGCGTGCTGTGGCTGCTGCCGGGCGACGGACGTGGCCGCTTCGGCACGGCCCGCGCGCTGCCCGGCAACCGGTCGACGGTCAACGCGCTGCTCGGGTTCGGCGACCTGACCCGCGACGGCCGCCCCGACCTCCTGGTCCGCGACTCGGCGATCAGCGCCGGCACCATCCTGCCCGGGCAGGCGGACGGCACCTACGGTCGGCCCGTCGGCACCGTGGGCCGCTTCAAGGGCGTGGCCGACCTGAGCGCCGCCCACGTCGGCGGTAGCGCCCAGATCGACGCGGTCGGCCGCAAGCGCGGCCGCTACGTGCTGATGAAGCACGCCGGCACGTTCGAGACCGGCGCGCCGCTCGCCACCGGCATGCGGCTGGCCAAGGCGACCATGCTGCTCAACGTCGGCGACTGGGACCGCGACGGCTATGGCGACGTGGTCGTCCGCAACGGCGGCAACGGCAACCTCTACCTCCGCCGCGGCAAGGGCAACGGGCGCTTCGGCGGGCCCGTGCAGATCGGCAGCGGCTTCGGCCAGGTCCGGCTGCTCGCCGCGGTCGGCGACATGACCGGCGACGGCTATCCCGACCTGATGGGACAGCCGCGCGGCGGGGCGATGCGGATCTACCCCGGTGCCGGGCTCAACGGGCTCCGCGGCAGCTATGTCGCGTACGGTGGCATCAGCGCTGGCAAGCAGATCGGCGTCGGCCGGTGGAACGGCGACGGCGCTCCGGACAGCATCCTGCGCAAGGGCCGCACGCTGAAGCTCTATCCCGGCAACGGGCCCGGCGGCCTGGTCAGCAAGGTGCGCACCTTCGGCCTCGACCTGGCGCCGTACGACTGGGTGCTGGGCGTCGGCGACGCGCAGCGCAACGGTCACGCCGACCTGCTGCTGCGCGAGAAGGCCACCGGCGACCTCTACCTGCTGCCGGGCACCAGCAAGGGCTTCGGCGCGAGGATCTACCTCGGGTCCGGCTTCGGCGGCTACGACCTCGCCGGCTGACCCCCGGCGTTGCTCAGACCCACCGGTCGGTGACCCGCTCGCTGAGGGTGAGCTCGTCGAGGTCGGCCTCGGGGGAGGCCAGCACCAGCGACCCGCCCCGCGCGAAGGGCTCGGCGAACCCGCGCCAGCCGTCGGCCGCCGCAGGGTTGTGGGTGGTGAGCAGCCGCCCGCCGTCGTCGAGCAGGTCGCCGGCCGCGGCGTCGGCCCACAGCGTCGCCTGGTCGAGGCCGGGGAGGGCGGCGTCGTCGTCGCCGGGCGGGTCCCAGGGGAGGAAGGCGTCGGGCTGCGACCACACCTCGACGCCGAGGTCGTGGACCCCTTCCGGCACGCCCTCGGCGAAGCGCTGCCCGAGCGGGTCGAGCGCGGTGGCCAGCACCACCCGGTCGCCGGCACGAGGGGCCCAGTCCGGTAGTGACGCCGGGCCGCAGACCACGGCCTCGGCGTCGTCGTCCCAGGTCACCTGGAGGCCGGCCCGCCAGGCTGCGCCCAGGAGCACCGGCCCCAGCCAGTGGACGGGCAGGTCGAGCCGCAGCCGGTCGCCGCGCTGCAGGTCCAGCTCGTCGACGAGCAGCGAGGCGGTCTTGGCGACCCAGTTGGCGTAGGTCGTCACCGACAGCTCGGTGCGCGCCCCGGCGTCGTACGCCGTCACGAGGGGCCGCGACGGGGCGTCGCGCAGGTGTCGGTCGAGCAGCGTGCCGAACGTGGTCACGCCGCCCTCACATCGCGTTCGGCTCGGGGGAGTCGAGGTAGGGGTAGTCCTCCATGAACTGCTTGAGCGCGGCGCCGCTCGGGGCCGAGCAGTACTGCCACACGCCCTCCTGCACGCCGGTGGCCGCCTCGCCGACGCCGCCGCCGGTCCAGTGGGTGAGCGCGATGTGCTGACCGTCGGGGAACGGGGCGCCGTCCTCGGAGGTCCACGGGACGGCCTTGAACTTCAGCCGGAAGTTGTCGGTGCCGGCGTACTTGTCGGCGATCGCCTCGACGTCGGCCATCTGCGCGGCGTCGGCGGCGACGGTCTCGTCGTACCACATCAGGGTGTAGCCGTGCTCGAGGTTGTGGACCAGCTTGCCGAGCGGGGGGCGGTCGGCAGCGGTGTAGAACTTGCGCTCCATCTCTTCCCAGTTGCCCCAGTGGGTGCCGAACGCCGGCGGGGAGTCGGGGTAGGTGAGCGGGGTGCCCTCGGCCACGTGGTCGTTGTTGCCCTCGGCCGGCTTGGTGGTGATCTCGCCGCAGTCGGACGCCGGGCCGCCGATGTCCTCGACGCTGAGCGCCCGGAACTCGCGGGTGTCCCACCACTGCTGCGAGACGTAGGGCACGGCGCTGCTGAACCACAGCGTGCTGCCGATCAGCGCCACGGCCACCAGCCCGCAGATCCCGACGATCAGGAAGCCGCGGGCACCGGAGCCGCTCGTGGCCTGGGCCTGCTGGGCGCGGGCGCGCCGGTCGGCGCTGGACGACTTGGCCACGAGGGATCGCTCCTCAGGGGTCAGGGTGGGGACGGGCGACCCTGGGCGGGCCGCGGGTTGCGGTGCAGTCTACGGACTCGCTGGTCGCAGCACGGCGACTTCGCCAGAGGTGTCCGCGGTCCAGCCGTGGGCGAACGCGAGGGCCGCCACCACGGGGTGCGGCCCGCGCACGGTCAACGGCCCGCCGGCCACCAGGGCCTCGGGGCCGAGCACCTCGCGGAGCGCCGCCTCCAGCTCGGCCCGCTCCGCGGGCGCGCCGTACGCCGGCCGGTCGCCGGCCGCCCCGACGAGGGCCCGGACGACCGCCTCCCGCGCACCGAGCCCGAAGAGGTCGTCGGCCTCGGGGCGCACCAGGGCCGCGGCCCCCGGGCCGTCGTCGTCGGCGGGGAGCACCAGGTCGGCCCGGCCGCGCAGCACCGCGAACGGCCGGCCCCCGAGCTTGCCCTGCGCCAGCTCCGCGGCGCTCGCGATCTCGTCGGCCACCGCCGGCTCGGTCACCCGCAGCTCGTGCCCGTGGTCGTCGTGCCGACCCACGAACGACTCGAGCACCCGCACCCCCGCCGCCCCGATCGCGAGGTCGGTCTGGCCGGTGCGCCAGGCGCGCCCGGCGGTGTCGGTGACCAGCACGCCCACGGTGGCTCCGGTGCGCCGCTGCAGGTCCGCGCGCAGTCGTCGCGCCGAGGCGTCGGGGTCCTCCGGCAGCGGCACGACGTGGCCCGCCGCGACGTGGGACTGGTCGACGCCGGCCGCGGCCAGCGTCACCCCGAGCCGGGTGCGGGCGATCGTGAGGGGGCCCCGCCGGGCCACGACCCGGGCGGTCTCGGCGGCGACCACCTCGTCGCGGTCGCGCGAGGTGACCCGGCCCTCCGCCTTGGCGACGACCTTGCTGGTGACGACCACGACGTCGCCGTCGACCAGCGTCACCAGCGTCACCAGCAGCGCCGCGAGGTCGGTCCCGGCCTCGACCTCCGGCGCCCCGTCGGGGGCGAGGACCCGCAGCTCGGTCACGTGGGCCGCCCCGCCCCGACCTCTCGGGCCAGCGCGACCGCGGCAGCCGCCATCGCGGCCGTGGCGTCGCGGTCGGTCATCATCAGCGGCACCGCCCGGCAGCGCACGCCACCGGCCTCGACGTCGGCGACGAGCCCGGCGTCGGCGTCGTCGACCAGCCAGCCGTCGAGCACGCCCCCCGCGGCGCGTGGGCCGTAGTGAGCGGCGACACCGGCGGCCGAGACGGGCACGCCGACGGCGGTGAGCAGCTGCTCGGCCATGCCGCGCACGTGGTGGCCGGCGACGATCGGCGACAGCCCGACCACCGGCGCCTCGGTGGCGACCAGCGCCTCGCGGATGCCGGGGACGCCGAGGATGGTGCCGACGGACACGACCGGGTTGGACGGCGGCAGCAGCACCAGGTCGGCGTCCGCGATGGCCTCGACGACCCCGGGCGCGGGGCGCGACTCCTCCTGGCCGACGACCAGCACCGCCTCGGCCGGCACCGCCGCTCCGAGCCGCACCCAGTACTCCTGGAAGTGCACCACCCGCCGGCCGCTCGGGCTGTCCGGGTCGCCGACCGCGACGTGGGTCTCCACCCGGTCGTCGGTCATCGGCAGCAGCCGGACCCCGGGCCGCCACCGCCGGCACAGCGCCTCGGTCACCTGGGAGAGGGAGTAGCCCGCGTCGAGCATCTCGGTGCGGACCAGGTGGGTCGCGACGTCGCGGTCGCCCAGGCCGAACCACGTCGGCTCGACGGCGTACGCCGCCAGCTCCTCGCGGATGCTCCACGTCTCCTCGCGGCGGCCCCAGCCCCGCTCGACGTCGATGCCCTCGCCGAGGGTGTACATCACGGTGTCGAGGTCGGGGCACACCTTGAGGCCGTGGATCCACAGGTCGTCGGCGGTGTTGGCGACGACCGTGACCTCGGCGTCGGCGGCGACGCCGGGCAGCCGCCCGGTCGCGATGCCGTGCAGCAGCCCCTGCAGGAAGCGCGCGCCGCCGACGCCGCCGGAGAGCACGGTGAGGGAGCGCCGGGGCGGGGGAGCGGAGGGCATGCGAGTAGCCTGCCGTACGCCGCCGCCGGGACGCCCGGCCGGGGCCGCCGCGGCCGCTCGCCGGGGCCCGCGGGCGGCCTCCCGGACTGGACCAGTCCACCGCCCTACCATTTCCGGGCTTGACTTTGGTGGTACGACAGGCATGTAATTCCCACAGTGTGTTTTCCGCGACTGGTCCAGTCTTCCCCGGGCCGAGCGTGGGGGCCGGGCGGGGGCACCCGCCGCCACAGGGTCGAAAGGGCGAGGACCAGTGAGAGAGCTATTTCTGCTCGAACCGGACGCCGAGGAGCTCGGTTGGCAGGAGCGCGCGCTGTGCGCGCAGACGGACCCGGAGGCGTTCTTCCCCGAGAAGGGCGGCTCGACGCGTGAGGCCAAGAAGGTCTGCCTGACCTGCGACGTCCGCGACGACTGTCTCGAGTACGCCCTGATGAACGACGAGCGGTTCGGCATCTGGGGCGGACTCTCCGAGCGCGAGCGCCGCAAGCTCAAGAAGCGCGCCGTCTGACCCCTCGGCAGCCGTCTGTAGGCTGCCCCGGTGACAGTCACGGCGCTTCTCGTCTGCCACGACGGCGCCCGTTGGCTGCCCACCGTCCTGGCCGGTCTGCAGGGGCAGACCAGGCCGGTCGACCGGATCGTCGCGGTCGACACCGGCTCCTCCGATGAGACCGTCTCGCTGCTGACCCGGGCGCTCCCGCGCGAGTGCGTCGTCTATGCCGACCCGGGCACCTCCTTCGGCGACGCGGTGGCGATGGCCGCCGACGCCTCCGGCGACCACGAGTGGTTCTGGATCCTCCACGACGACGCCAACCCCGACCCCACCGCGCTCCAGCACCTGATGGACGCGGCCGAGGCCCATGCCGGCGTCGACGTGCTCGGCCCCAAGCTCCGCGAGTGGCCGTCGCTGCGGCGCCTTCTCGAGGTCGGCGTCACGATCTCCGGCACCGGCCGCCGCGAGACCGGCCTCGAGCGCGGGGAGTACGACCAGGGCCAGCACGACGACGTCCGTGAGGTGCTCGCGGTCAACACCGCCGGCATGCTGGTCCGTCGCGAGGTGCTCGAGCGGCTCGACGGCTTCGACCGCAACCTGCCGATCTTCGGCAACGACCTCGACTTCGGCTGGCGCGCCGCCGCCGCGGGCTACCGCGTCCTGGTGGTGCCGCAGGCCGTGGTCTTCCACGCGGAGGCCGCGCACCGCGGCGTCCGGCGCACCGAGCTCACCGGCGGCCACACCCACTACCAGGAGCGGCGCGCCGCGCTCTACACGCTGCTCGCCAACTCCCGCGCGGTTGCGCTGCCCTTCCTCGTGGTCCGGCTGGCGCTGGGGTCGCTGCTCCGCGCCGTCGGCTACCTGCTGGTGCGCTCCGGCCGCGAGGCCGGCGACGAGCTGGGAGCGCTGGTCTCGCTCTACGCCCGGCCGGGGCAGATCCGCCGGGCGCGGCAGGAGCGCAAGGCCCTGGGCGCCGGCGACCGGTCGCGCGCCCGCGCGCTGCTCGCGCCGCCCTGGCTGCCCTACCGGCACGGCCTCGACTTCGTCAGCGACATCGCCGTCGCGACGACCCACCAGGCCCAGGACGTCGCCGAGCGGCGCCGCGCGGCGTCGCTGGCGGAGCAGGGGCTGCCGGCGCGTGCGCCCCGGACCGAGGACGACGACGACCTGATCGAGGACAGCGGCTGGGCGGTCCGCTTCCTCACCAACCCGCGCGCGGTGCTGCTCTCGGTGTTCGTGCTGCTCTCGCTCGTGGGGGCCCGACCGGTGCTCGGCGCCGTCACGGGGGGCGCGCTCAGCCCCGCCCCGCCGCGGGTCTCGGACTGGTGGGGGCTCTACACCGAGCACTGGCACGCGCTCGGCAACGGGACCGACGCCCCGGCGCCGGCGTACCTCCCGGTGCTGACGGGGCTCGGCGCGCTCCTCGGCGGCAGCCCGAGCCTCGCGGTGTCGCTGGTCCTCGGGCTCGCGGTGCCGATCACGCTCTGGGGCGCCTGGCGGTTCCTGCGGGTGGTCGGCCGGCTGGTGCACCCCCGCGGGGTGTCCCGCTGGGTGCTGCTGGCCGGCGCGGCGACCTACGCCCTGGTGCCGGTGACCAGCGGCGCGTGGGGCGACGGCCGGCTGGGAACCGTCGTCACCGCGGCGCTGCTTCCCTGGCTGGCGCACGCCGCGCTCGGGTTCGCCGACCCCGAGCCGGACCGCCGCTGGCGGGCCGCCTGGCGGACCGGCGTCCTGCTCGCGGTGACGACCGCCTTCACGCCCTCCCTGTGGTGGCTCGGCGTGCTGCTCGGCGTCCTCTCCATCGTCGCCGTCTGGCGGATCAGCCCGGCCGCCGTGCGCGACCGGTCCGTGGTCGGCCCGCCGCTGGCGGCGCTCGGCTCCGTGCCGGTGCTGCTCGCGCCCTGGGTGGTGCCGCTGCTGCTGCACGGGCCGCGCGGCGGTCTCCTGCTCGAGACCGGTCGGCCGCCCTCGGCGACGCCGTCTTCCCTCGAGCTGCTGCTCGGGCGGGTCACCGACCTCGGGATCCCCCTGCTCTGGGGCGCGGCCCTGCTCGGGCTCGCGCTGCTCGCCCTGCTGCCGTCGGCGTCCCGGGTCGCGGCGCTCGCCTGCTGGCTGGTGGGCCTGCTCGCCGTGACCACGGCCGTCGTCGTGTCGCGGATGCCGCTCGGGCTCGACGCCCGCGGCGCCTGGGCCGGTGTCGGCGTGTTCGCCGTCGTGCTCGCGGGGGCCTGGGTGACGGCCGCGGTCGTCGGCGTGCCCGCGGTCGCCGAGCTGCTCCCGGGGGTCCCCGGCCGCGCCGTCACCGTCGTCGTCGGCGCCGTCGCCGCGGCCCTCCCGGTCGCCGGACTCGCGTGGTACGCCGTCGGCGGTCACGACGCCTACACCACCCGGCCCGACGACGGCATCCCCGCCTACATGGAGCAGAGCTCGCTCCTCGGCCCCTCCCACGGCGTGCTCATCCTCGAGGGCAGCGTCGAGGACGGGCTCAGCTACACCGTGCGCCGCGGCGACGGCACCACGCTCGGCGAGGACGAGATCCTGGCCCTGACCCCCGAGGACCAGGGCTTCACCGACACCCTGCAGAGCCTGCTGGCCAGCCCCACCACGACGCTGACCAACCGGCTGAGCGAGCAGGGCATCGAGTACATCCTGCTGCGCCCGCCGGCCGACGGCCGGGTCGCCGCCAGCCTCGACGCCACACCGGGACTCACCCAGGCC
>JAUILS010000340.1 GCA_030432975.1 Actinomycetes bacterium | reverse complement strand
ACTGGAGTCCCTCTTCCTCCACCGCCTGCAGCACCGCCAGGCCCGCCGCCGCCGACGCCGGGTTGCCCCCGAACGTGCTGAAGAACTCCATGCCGGTGTCGAAGGCCTCGGCCACGGCACGGGTGGCGACCACCACGCCGAGCGGCACCCCGTTGCCCGCCGGCTTGCCGAGCACGACCACGTCGGGCACCACCCCCTGGGCCTCGAAGCCCCAGAACACCTCGCCCAGACGACCGAAGCCGGTCTGGACCTCGTCGGCGATGCACAGTCCCCCGGCGGCCCGGACCGCGCGATACACCCGATCGAGGTAGCCGGCGGGCGGCACGAGCTGTCCGGCCACGCTCGGGAAGGTCTCGGCGAGGAAGGCCCCGGGAGCGCGGCCCTCGGCCACCATCCGCTCCACCCGCCGCGCCACGTCGTCGCCGTACGCGGCCCCGGTGTCGCCGTGCTCGCGGCGGTGAGCGCCCCGGTAGTCGTCGGGAGCGGCCACGACCTCGACCCACTCCGCCCTCCCCGCGCCCCCCGGACCGTCGAACTTGTACGCACTCACATCGATCAGCGAGGTGGTGTGGCCGTGATAGCCGCCCTCCTGCACGATCACTTCGCGACGGCCGGTGGCGGCGCGCGCGAGCCGGAGTGCCAACTCGTTGGCCTCCGAGGCGCTGTTGAGCACCCACACCCGCTCCAGCCCCTCGGGCAGGCGGGCGACCAGCGCGTCGGCGTAGTCGAGGATGGCCTCGTGCAGGTACCGGGTGTTGGTGTCGAGCAGCGCCCGCTGGCGGGTGACGGCCTCCACCACCCGCGGATGCGCGTGCCCGACGTGCGGCACGTTGTTGTAGAAGTCGAGGAAGCTCCGTCCGTCGGCGTCCACGAGGAACTGCCGCCACCCGCGCACGATGTGCAGAGGGCGGTCGTAGCTGATCGAGAGGCCCGTGCCCAGGCGGTGCGTGCGTCGCTCCACGAGGGATTCCACGGGGACTCCGGAGTCGGCGGCCCAGCCGGGCGGGTACCCGCACAGCGCCGACGGGTCCGGAAACCACGACCGCCAGACCGACCGCTCACGGGCTGGCGCGACGCCGGGCACGTCGTGGCCGAGGTCGAAGGGGTCGACCACGATCTGCAGGTGCAGATGGGGCGCCCAATCGCCGTTGCGGGGCGGGGCGCCCACCCGCGCCACGCGGTCGCCGGGCGCGAGCCGGTCGCCCGGGCGCAGCCGCTCCAGCACCTCGGGGTCGAGGTGACCCCAGAGGGTGAAGAAGACCGGCGCATCGTCGGGCTCGTGGCGCAGCAGGACGACCGGGCCGTAGTCCTTGGGCGCGGCATTGTCGGCCACCGCCGCGACCACCCCGGCGATGGGGGCGTGCAGCGGCACGCCGGCCGGCACGAACAGGTCGATGCCGAGGTGGATGGTGCGGTGCTCGTCGGTGGCGTGATCCCCGTCCGCGAAGGCCGGGCCGAGGTAGATCGGGCGCGCCTCGTCCCAGCGACCCACGCCGACCGAGGCGCCGGCCCTCGCCATCGCACGGTCGATCAGCGCGCCCATCGGACCGGTCTCGAGATTCGCGGGGTCGGCCCCCAGCATCGCGCTGCCCACGCTCAGGTCGAGGATCGTCGACTGCCACGCCGCTCCATCAGGTGCATCGGCCGGGGCGAGGATCGGGGCGACCCGTCCGGCCGCGGCCTCCCTCTCGATCCAGCCGCTCACGGCCGACGACTGCGGAAAGGCCGGCCGACCGCAGGCGTCGCGGATCCGCGCGGTGATCCAGCGCGGGTGGAGGGCGTCGAGGGCCGCCACCAGCGCCCGGGCCGGGGCCTGACTGATGGTGGCGTACGCGTCGTCGGGGCGCGCGGCCGATCGCCGGGCCGCATGCACCAGGCTCACCGCCAGGCGGGTGCGCACGAGGTCGCCGACCACCGCGAGTTCGGCGTCGGAGAGGGGGGCGACCTGATGGTAGCCGGCCACCACGGCCCCGATCGCCCCCACCGGGTCGGGGGAGCCGAAGGCCGCGTAGGCCGCCGCGATCGCCGGCTCGCAGACCCGCCGGG
>JAUILS010000109.1 GCA_030432975.1 Actinomycetes bacterium | reverse complement strand
TCCTGGGCGATCCCGATCCGCTCGTCGCGGGTCTCGGCGCGGAAGCGGCCGATCCTTCCCTCCGCGGCCGCGGGGTCGGCGGGCGGCTCCTCGGCAAGGGTGCCGACCACGGTGATCTCCTCACGGTCGACGGTCACCTCGACCTCGCTGAACCAGCCGTCGGGGAGCCGACCGTCGAACCAGGCGGCGGCGTCGTCGGCCGGCGGCAGGTCTGCGGTCTGCCAGCCGCCGCGTCGTCCGCGGCGGCTGCTGTGGTGGTGCTTCATGATGGGTTCCTCTCGAAGTGCTTACTTAATTACAGGCTTGCACTCACGTCCAAACCCTCCGGTCCGGCCACCCACCGGTCGGACGCCTCGCCCCCAGGCACGACGACGCCGCCCCGCGCAGGCGGGGCGGCGTCGGGTGGCAGTCGTCGTCAGCTCTTGAAGGCATCCTTCACGTCGCCGACCGCGTCCTTGACCTTGTCGCCGGCGCTCTTGACGTTGGCCTCGGCCTGGTCGGCCCGGCCCTCCGCCTCGAGCTGCTCGTCGTCGGTCGCCCTGCCGGTGGCCTCCTTGGCCTTGCCGGTGAGCTCCTCGGCCTCGTGCTTCAGCTTGTCGTCCATGCCCATGGTCGGGCTCCTTCCTTCCGGTGGTGGCGGTCAGCGAGCGTCGGCGGCCTGCGGCCATCCGACGGCGGTCTCGTCCTCGCCGTTGTCCTTGACCTTGTCGACGGCGGCGGACCCGACGGTCTTGGCCTTGTCCACGGCCGCCGCGGTGGCGACCTGCGCCTTCTCCTTCGCGAGGTCGGCCGCCTGTTGCGACTTCTCCTGCACCCGCGGGTCGTTGCGCACCCGCTGGGCCGTCTGCTTGATCTGCTCGTAGCGTCCGCGACCGGCGCGGGCCCCCAGCACGTAGCCCACCGCCAGGGCGGCCACCAGCATCAGCTTCCTCACCTTGGTCCTCCTCGTTCAGGCCTCTCGAAGCGGTCGTAGTGGAGCCGTACCCGTTCCGGCGCGGTCCACGCGTGTCTGGTGGGCTTCGCGGGCCTAGACTGCGAGACAGGTCACATCGCCGTGGCCGGACCGCGACCCGGCAGGAGCCATGTCCACGCCCACCTCCACGCCCGCCTCCCCCGAGGCCGGCCCGGACCGCTCCGCCCTGGTGCGCGCGGTCGCCGAGCACCACCGCGACCAGCGCGGTCCCCTGCTGCCCGTCCTGCACGAGGTGCTGGCGGAGTTCGGCTACGTCGACGCCGCCGACGTCCCCGTGATCGCCGACGTGCTCAACCTGTCGGCCGCGGAGGTCCACGGCGTCGTGAGCTTCTATCACGATGTCCGCACCACTCCCCCGCCCACGCACGTCGTGGCGCTCTGCCGCGCCGAGGCCTGTCAGGCCGTCGGCGCCGAGAGCCTCTACGCCGCCGCCCAGGAGCGGGCGGCGTCCGGCGAGATGGGCGACACGGAGGTGCAGCAGGTGTTCTGCCTCGGCAACTGTGCCCTGGGCCCGTCCGGCACGGTCGACGGGCGGCTCCTCGGCCGGCTCGACGCCGCCCGCCTGACCGAGCTGACGGCCGGGTGGCGCTGATGACGACGGTCTACGTCCCGGGAGACGCCAGCGCCGTCGCCATGGGTGCCGACGAGGTCGCCGCCGCCTTCAGGGCGCGAGCGGAGGTCACGGTGGTCCGCACCGGCTCCCGCGGGATGCTCTGGGCCGAGCCCCTCGTGGAGGTCGCGACCCCCGGGGGCAGGGTCGGCTACGCCAACGTCGCGCCCGGCGAGGTCGGGGCGGTCCTCGACGGCTCACTCGACGCCGACGGCGAGCGCGCCCTCGGCGTCGTCGCCGACCACCCCTGGCTCGCCGGGCAGCACCGCGTCACCGCCGCCCGCGTCGGCGTGGTCGACCCCGGCTCGGTCACCGACTACGAAGCCCACGGCGGGTGGGTGGGCCTGCGCCGGGCGCTGGGCATGGCCCCCGCCGACGTCGTCGCCGAGGTCACCGAGTCGGGCCTGCGCGGGCGCGGCGGCGCAGGCTTCCCCGCCGGCGTGAAGTGGAAGACGGTGCTGGAGACGGCGGCCGACCAGAAGTTCGTCGCCTGCAACTTCGACGAGGGCGACTCCGGCACGTTCGCCGACCGGATGGTCGTCGAGGGCGACCCGTTCACGCTGGTCGAGGGCATGACCATCGCGGGCTACGCCGTCGGCGCCACCGAGGGCTACGTCTACGTCCGCTCGGAGTACCCCCACGCCATCGCCGCCCTCCGGCGCGCCATCGAGGCGGCCTACACCCACGGCTTCCTCGGCGACGACGTCTGTGGCAGCGGCCACCGCTTCGACCTGCACGTGCGGGTCGGCGCCGGCGCCTACATCTGCGGCGAGGAGTCGTCGATGCTGGAGAGCCTCGAGGGCAAGCGGGGCGAGGTGCGCGCCAAGCCGCCGATCCCCGCGATCTCGGGCCTGTTCGGCCTCCCGACCGCGGTCAACAACGTGCTCACGCTGTGCACGGTGCCGATGATCCTGGCCGACGGCGGCGCGGCGTACGCCGACCTCGGCGTGGGCCGCTCGCGAGGCACCCAGCTCTTCCAGCTGGCGGGCAACATCGCCCGCGGGGGGCTCGTGGAGCTGCCCTTCGGCGTCACGCTGCGCGAGCTGGTCGAGGGCTACGGCGGCGGCACCCTGTCGGGTCGTCCCGTCCGGGCGATCCAGGTCGGCGGGCCCCTGGGCGCCTACCTCTCCCCCGCACAGCTCGACCTGCCGATGGACTACGAGGCGTTCGCCGAGGCCGGCGCGATGGTCGGCCACGGCGGCGTGGTGGTGTTCGACGACACCGTCGACATGGCCCGGATGGCGCGCTTCGCGATGGAGTTCTGCTCGCTGGAGTCCTGCGGCAAGTGCACGCCGTGCCGGATCGGGTCGGTCCGCGGCGTCGAGACGCTCGACCGCATCATCGCGGGCGACGACGTCCCCGCCAACCTGGTGCTTCTCGACGAGCTCTGCGAGACCATGACCAAGGGCTCGCTGTGCGCGATGGGCGGACTCACCCCGATGCCCGTGCAGAGCGCAATCCGCCACTTCCCCGAAGACTTCGACCGCACGCCCACCCCCGAAGGAGCCGCGCGATGACCACGCTCGACCAGCCCGCGCTCGGCGAGCCCGGCGGCTACGCCCCGGAGCCCGACCTCGGCACCCCGCCGGTGGCGTCGCAGGCCGACGCCACGGTCACCATCGACGGCCGTCAGGTCACCGTCCCGGCCGGCACGTCGGTGATGCGCGCGGCCGCCGTGGCGGGCATCGACGTCCCCAAGCTGTGCGCCACCGACTCGCTCAAGGCCTTCGGGTCCTGCCGGATGTGCCTGGTCGAGGTCGACGGCGCCAGGGGCACGCCCGCCTCGTGCACCACCCCCTGCGCGGACGGCATGGTCGTCTCGACCCAGACCGAGCAGGTGCAGCGGCTGCGCCGCAACGTCATGGAGCTCTACCTCTCCGACCACCCGGCCGACTGCCAGGGCTGTGCCCGGGGCAGCTGCGAGATGCAGGCGATGGCCGTCACCGTCGGCGCCGTCGAGGCACGCTACGGCAACGGTCGCGACCACCTCGCGGAGTCGTCGTACGACGCCAGCAACCCCTACTTCGACTACGACCCCGCCGCCTGCATCGTCTGCTCCCGCTGCGTGCGCGCGTGCGGCGAGGTCCAGGGCACCTTCGCACTCACCGTCGAGGGGCGCGGGTTCGACTCCCGGATCACCCCCGGCGGCACCGACTTCCTCTCCTCCGAGTGCGTCTCCTGCGGCGCCTGCGTGCAGGCCTGCCCGACGTCGGCGCTGCAGGAGAAGTCCCTCATCGAGCTCGGCATGCCCACGCGTGTCGTCGACACCACCTGCGCCTACTGCGGGGTGGGCTGCTCGTTCCGCGCCGAGGTGCAGGGCACCGGCGAGGACACCCAGGTGGTGCGGATGATGCCGGCCAAGACCGGCGGCGCCAACGAGGGTCACTCCTGCGTGAAGGGCCGCTTCGCCTACGGCTACACCAACCACCCCGACCGGCAGCTGCACCCGATGGTGCGCGACTCGATCGACGACGAGTGGCGGGTCGTGTCGTGGGAGGAGGCCGTCGCCAAGGCCGCCGACGGCTTCTCCGCGATCCAGCGCGACCACGGCGTCGGGGCGATCGGCGGGATCTCCTCCTCGCGCTGCACCAACGAGGAGGTCTACGTCGTCCAGAAGATGGTGCGGGCGGCCTTCGGCAACAACAACGTCGACACCTGCGCCCGGGTCTGCCACTCCCCCACCGGCTACGGCCTCAACCAGACCTTCGGCACCTCCGCCGGCACCCAGGACTTCAAGTCGGTCGAGCAGGCCGACGTCGTGCTGCTGATCGGCGCCAACCCGACCGACGCGCACCCGGTGTTCGCCTCCCGCCTCAAGCGGCGGCTGCGGCAGGGCGCGCAGATCGTCGTCGCCGACCCGCGGCGGATCGACCTGGTGCACGGCCCGCACGTCGAGGCCGCCGCCCACCTGCCGGTGCTGCCCGGCTCCAACGTCGCCTTCGTCAACGCGATGGCGCACACCGTCGTGACCGAGGGGCTCCACGACGAGGCGTTCCTCCGTGAGCGCTGCGAGAACGTCGACTCCTACCTCGCGTTCATCGCCCGGCCGGAGAACTCCCCCGAGGCGACCGAGGAGGTCACCGGCATCCCGGCCGAGCAGCTGCGGGCTGCCGCGCGGCTCTACGCCGAGGCGCCGAACGCCGCGATCTACTACGGCCTCGGCGTCACCGAGCACAGCCAGGGCTCCACGATGGTGATGGGCATGGCCAACCTGGCCATGATCACCGGCAACATCGGCCGCGAGGGCGTCGGCGTCAACCCGCTCCGTGGCCAGAACAACGTGCAGGGCTCCTGCGACATGGGCTCGTTCCCCCACGAGCTGCCGGGCTACCGCCACATCTCGCGCCCCGAGGTGCGGGCGATCTACGAGGACCTGTGGGGCCGCACGCTCGACCCCGAGCCGGGGCTGCGGATCCCCAACATGTTCGACTCGGCGCTGGCCGGCACCTTCCGCGGGCTCTACGTCCAGGGCGAGGACATCGCCCAGTCCGACCCCAACACCCAGCACGTCGAGGCGGCGCTGCGGTCGATGGACCTCGTCGTCGTCCAGGACCTCTTCCTCAACGAGACGGCGCGGTTCGCCCACGTCTTCCTGCCCGGCACGTCGTTCCTCGAGAAGGACGGCACCTTCACCAACGCCGAGCGGCGCATCAACCGGGTCCGCCCGGCACTGCCGCCCCGCCAGGGCAAGGACGAGTGGCAGATCACCTGCGACATCGCCGCCGCGATGGGCTTCCCGATGCCGTACGCCGGCGCGCACGAGATCATGGACGAGATCGCCGCGACCACGCCCACCTTCGCCGGGGTGTCCTTCGCGCGCCTCGACGCCGAGGGGTCGATGCAGTGGCCGGTGACCGACGCGGCGCCGCACGGCACCCCGACGATGCACGTGGGCGAGTTCGTGCGCGGCAAGGGCAACCTCGTGGAGACGGTCTACGTCCCGACCACCGAGCGCACCAACCGGCGCTTCCCGCTGGTGCTCACCACCGGCCGGATCCTCAGCCAGTACAACGTCGGCGCCCAGACCCGACGCACCGCCAACCAGACGTGGCACCCCGAGGACATCCTCGAGATCCACCCCGCCGACGCCCACGTGCGCGGCATCTCGACCGGCGACCTGGTCGAGCTGTCGAGCCGGGTGGGGTCGACGACGCTGCGCGCCGAGGTGTCGGAGCGGATGCCGGCCGGCGTCGTCTACACGACGTTCCACCACCCGGTCACCGGCGCCAACGTGGTGACGACGGAGAACTCCGACTGGGCGACCAACTGCCCTGAATACAAGGTCACCGCCGTGGAGGTCGGCGTCGCCAACGCTCGAGGGCTGACCGACGCCGAGGCGGCCGCCCGCGACGAGCGCGAGCCGGCGGGGCGGTCGTGACCACGGAGGCGCACGCGCAGCCGGGTGGGCACGGCGGGCCGGCGCCGGAGGCGCGGATGGGCAACGACATCGCCCGTCAGCTCGCCCACCTCGACGAGGAGGAGGCGGTGACCCGCATCGTCGCCCATCTCGACCGGTTCTGGGACCCGCGGATGCGGCGTACCCTCCAGGCCCTCGCCGCCGCCGGCGACGACACCCTCGACCCCCGCCTCGCCGCCGCCGCCCGGCGTTTGTGAGGAAGCACCCACCCCCAGCCCGGCGCCGCGACGGGGCAGGGAAGAATTCATCCCGTGCTGACCCGCTGGGGCGCGTTCGTCGCCCGCCGACGCCTGGGCGTGCTGCTCGCCTCGGTGGTCGCGGTGGTCGCGGCGGCGGCGTACGGGCTGGGCGTCTTCGGCTCGCTCACCAACGGCGGCTACTTCGTGGAGGACTCGGAGTCGTGGTCGGCGGCCACCACGATCCGCGACGACTTCCCCGAGCAGCCGGTCGACGTGTTCGTGATCTACCGCAGCGAGGACCTGACGGTCGCGGACGCGGCCTTCGAGGACGAGGTGACGGCGCGCCTCGGGGCGGTGACCGACGCCCACCCGGACCTCCTCGTGCGCGACTTCTACACCCTCCAGGCGCCGTCCCTGGTCAGTGAGGACCAGCACGCCACCCAGGTGCTGCTGACGTTCCCGGCGGTCGGCGACGAGCAGGGCCTGACGCTGTTCCGCGAGCTCGCACCCGAGCTGGAGTCCGCCACGCTCACCACGGACATCGGCGGCCCGATGGCGCTCTACGACGACGTCAACGGTCAGGTGAAGGAGGACATCGCGCGCGCGGAGGCGATCGCGCTGCCGCTGGTGCTGCTGCTGAGCATCCTGATCTTCGGCAGCCTGGCGGCCGCGGCGATGCCGACGCTGGTGGGCATCGTGGCGGTCCTCGGTGCGTTCGCCGTCGTCCGTGGCATCACCGAGGTCACCGACGTCTCGGTGTTCGCGATCAACGTGATCACCCTGCTGGGGATGGGCCTGGCCATCGACTACGCCCTGTTCGTGGTCAGCCGCTTCCGTGAGGAGCTCGCCACGGGAGGCGGCACGGCCGCCGCGCTCAGCCGCACCATGGCGACCGCCGGCCGCACCGTCTTCTTCTCCGGGGTGATCGTGGCGGCGTCGCTCTCGTCGCTGCTGCTCTTCCCGCTGGCCTACCTGCGCTCACTCGGCTACGGCGGCATGGCCGCCGTCCTGGTCGCGATGCTGGCCTCGCTCACCGTGCTGCCCGCCGTGCTCGCGCTGCTCGGGCCGCGCATCGAGTGGGGCCGCGTGGGCCGACGACGCCAGGGACGCCACAGCAGCGGCCACCACCGGTGGGCCTCGATCGCCACCAGCGTCATGCGCCGCCCGGTGCTCTACCTCGTCACGATCAGCGCGGCGCTGATCCTGCTGGCCACGCCGCTGCTCCACGCGGAGTTCGGCGGCGTCGACGAACGCGTCCTCCCCCGCGACGCCCCGAGCCGGGCGGCGAGCATCGTCCAGCAGGACCTCTTCGGCGGCGAGCGGTCCACGGCCGACCTGCTCGTCACGGGGGGAAGCGACCAGGAGCGGGCGGCGTACGCGCGGGCGCTGGAGGAGGCCGCGTCCGGCACCGACGACCTCACCGTCGTTCCGGTCGCCGAGAACGGCGACGTCGCGCTGTGGCAGTCCTCCTGGCCCGGCAACGGCCAGACGCACGAGTCGCAGGAGGTCGTCCGCGCCCTCCGCGACGTGCCGACCGGTGACGACATGACCGTCGAGGTCGGAGGGGCGACCGCCACCACGGTCGACATCATCGACGCGGTCGCCGAGCAGCTGCCGTGGATGGGGCTGCTCGTCGTCGCCGTCATGGTCGTGCTGCTGTTCGTGGCGTTCGGGTCCTTGGTGCTGCCCTTCAAGGCGATCGCCATGAACGTGCTCTCCCTGGGCGCGTCGTTCGGAGTGCTGGTCTGGATCTTCCAGGACGGCCACCTGTCGGGGCTCCTCGACTTCGAGTCCACCGGCTACCTCGACGCCACCCAGCCGATCCTGATGATCGCGGTCCTGTTCGGCCTGTCGATGGACTACGAGGTGTTCCTGCTGTCCCGGATCCGCGAGGAGTGGGACCTGTCCGGCGACAACACGGCGTCCGTCGCTGCCGGCGTCCAGCACACCGGCCGGATCATCACCAGCGCGGCCCTGCTGCTGTCGGTGGTCATCGCGGGCTTCGCGACCTCCGACATCGTGATGATCAAGTTCGTCGGCGTCGGCATGCTGATCGCCGTCCTGCTCGACGCGACCGTCGTCCGGGCGCTGCTGGTCCCGGCCACCATGCGGCTGCTCGGCCGGGTCAACTGGTGGGCGCCCGGTCCACTGCGCAGATGGTGGGAGCAGCACGGGCTCCGGGAGCACTAGGCTCCCCCGCCATGGCGCACCACGTCCTCACCCTCCAGTGCCCCGACCGCCCCGGCATCGTCGCCGCCCTGGCCACCGGCATCGGCCGCGCGGGCGGCAACATCCTCGACAGCGCGCAGTTCTCCGACCCCGGCACCGGCCTGTTCTGCGTGCGCACGGAGTTCGAGTCGCCGATCGAGGACCCCGAGGAGGCGCTGGCGCTCGTCGGCCCCGAGCTGGCGGCGTACTCCCCCGACCTGACGCTGCGCCCCAAGGACCGCCGCCGACGCGCGCTGCTCATGGTGTCGAAGATCGACCACTGCCTGGTCGACCTGCTCTACCGCTGGGACCGCGGCGAGCTCCCCGTCGACATCCCCGTCGTGGTCTCCAACCACGACGCCCTCCGCGGCATCGTGGAGTACTACGGCATCCCCTTCGAGCACGTCCCCGTGACCCCGGAGACGAAGCCCGCGGCCGAGGCGCGGCTGTTCGAGCTGGTCGACGAGCACGAGGTCGACGTCGTCGTCCTGGCCCGCTACATGCAGGTGCTCAGCGACGACGCGTGCCGCCGGCTGGAGGGGCGGGCGATCAACATCCACCACTCGTTCCTGCCCGGCTTCAAGGGCGCGCGGCCCTACCACCAGGCCCACGAGCGGGGGGTCAAGCTGATCGGCGCCACCGCGCACTACGTGACGGCCGACCTCGACGAGGGACCGATCATCGAGCAGGACGTCGTGCGCGTCTCGCACACCCGCAGCGCCGAGGAGATGGTCCGCCTCGGCCGCGACGTCGAGGAGCTCGTGCTCTCCCGCGCCGTCGCCGCCCACGCCGAGGACCGCGTCTTCCTCTGCGGCAGCCGCACCGTCGTCTTCTCCCAGTAGCCGGCGCGCCTGTCCGGGCCACCACTGCGGCCCTAGAGTGGCCGGGTGACGGCGTACCACTCCCTGCGCAGAGACGAGGCGGCGGTGCGGGCAGCGTTGCTCGACGTCGCGTCGTACGACGTGAGCCTCGACCTCGCGAGCGACGAGAAGACGTTCCGCTCCCGCACCACGATCCGGTTCACCTCCGCCGGCGGCGAGACGTTCTGCGACCTCAAGCCGTACGCCGTCCACGCGATCACGCTCGACGGCCGGGCGGTCGACCCCGACCTGCTGGACCGAGGCCGGCTCCCGCTGACGACCACGCCCGGCGAGCACGAGCTGTTCGTCGACGCGACGATGGCGTTCCGCCACGACGGCGAGGGCCTGCACCGCAGCACCGACCCCGCCGACGGGCGGCCCTACGTCTACGGCATGAGCTTCATGGAGGCGGCCCCGAGCATCTTCGCCTGCTTCGACCAGCCGGATCTGAAGGCGCCCTACACCCTCCACGTGCTCGCGCCCGAGGACTGGGTGGTGGTCGCCAACGGCCCCGGGGAGCAGGTGGAGCCGGGCGTATGGGAGTTCGCCACGACGCCCCCGCTCTCGACCTACTTCGTCACCGTGGTGGCCGGGCCCTACCACTGGGTGCGCGACGAGCACGACGGCATCCCGCTGGGGCTGCTCGCCCGCGCGAGCATCGCCGCCGACCTCGACCGCGACGCCGACGAGCTGCTCACCCTCACGCGGCAGTGCTTCGACGAGCTGCACCGGCTCTTCGGCATCCGCTACCCGTTCGGGGAGTACCACCAGGCGTTCGTCCCGGAGTTCAACGCCGGCGCGATGGAGAACCCCGGCTGCGTCACCTTCCGGGACCCGCTGGTCTTCTCCTCCAAGGTCACCCGCGGGGTGCGGATCACCCGCGCCACGACCCTGGCGCACGAGATGGCGCACCAGTGGTTCGGCAACCTCACCACCCCGGCGTGGTGGGACGACCTGTGGCTCAACGAGAGCTTCGCCGAGTACATGGGCGTGCGGGTCACCGCCGACGTCACGCAGTTCGCCGACGCGTGGACCAACCACGCCTACTCGCGGCGTCAGTGGGGCCTGGTGGCCGACCGCCGGCCGAGCACGCATCCCGTCGCGGGCAACGGCGCCGCCGACGCCGCCTCGGCACTGCAGGACTTCGACGGGATCTCCTACGCCAAGGGGTCGGCGATCCTCAAGCAGCTCAACGCGCGGCTCGGCGACGAGGTCTTCTTCCGCGGCGTCGTCGACCACTTCCGGAGCCACTGGTTCGGCAACGCCACCATGCACGACCTGTTCGGCAGCTGGGAGCGGGCCGCGGGACTCGACCTGTCGGAGGTGACCGGCGCCTGGCTGCGCACCGCCGGGGTCGACCGGCTCACCTTCGACCGCGACACGAGCCTGGTCCGGCGCACGCCCCCCGAGGACCACCCGGCGGACCGTCGCCACGTCTTCCGGGCCGTCGCGGCTCCCCCGGGCGGTGCCTGGGCCACCACCGAGCTGCAGGTCGGCGCCGCGCCCACGCCGTACGCCGTCCCGACAGGGGCCGCGGTGCTGCTCGACCCCTTCGAGGACACCTGGGCGGTGCCTCACGTCGACGAGGCGACCGTCGCCGCCCTCCCCGGACTGCTGCCCACCACCGACGACCCCGAGCTCCGCGCCGGCGTCTGGAACACGCTGGCCAGCACCTACCACGACGCGGCGCTCGACCCGCAGCGCTATCTCGAGGTGCTGGTCGCGGTCGCGCCGACCG
>JAUILS010000108.1 GCA_030432975.1 Actinomycetes bacterium | reverse complement strand
GCCGACGCGGCGGAGCAGGTCGTAGGACTCGGCGATGAGCTGCATGTCGGCGTACTCGATGCCGTTGTGGACCATCTTCACGAAGTGGCCTGCGCCGTCGTGGCCGACGTGGGTGACGCACGGCTCGCCCTCGGCGACGGCGGCGATCGAGCGCAGCGCCGGCGCGATCTCCTCCCACGCCTCGTCGGAGCCGCCGGGCATCAGCGACGGCCCGTGCAGCGCGCCCTCCTCGCCGCCGGAGACGCCGCAGCCGACGAAGTGCAGGCCGCGCTCACGCAGCGCCTGCTCGCGGCGGATGGTGTCGCGGAAGTCGGCGTTGCCGCCGTCGACGATGATGTCGCCCTCCTCGAACCGCTCGGCGAGCTCGTCGATGACCGCGTCGGTGCCGGCGCCGGCCTGGACCATGATGATCGCCTTGCGCGGCCGCGACAGCGAGGCGACGAAGTCGTCGAGGTCGTCGGAGGCGACGAACCCCGCCTCGGGGTGGTCGGCGACCAGCGCGTCGGTCTTCGCCGTGGTGCGGTTGTAGACCGCGACGACGTTGCCCTCGCGGGAGGCCAGGTTGCGGGCGAGGTTGGAGCCCATCACCGCCAGCCCGACGACGCCGATGGTGGCCCGACCGGCGTTCTGCTGCTCGCTCACGGTTGCTCCTGGAGTACGACGGGTGCTTGCGTCCGACGGTAGGACCGGTACCCAACCGCGGGCGCCTCGCGCGGGCCGTCAGCTCCAGAGGGTCACGTGGACCGACGGCTTGAACCGGCCGACGGTCGTGCCGGGGCCGCGCAGCATCGCCTGGGTGGCCCGCGGGGTCGTCACGAAGCGGCCGAGCTCGAGGGCCTCGGGGGGCGCCTGGTGGTCGGCGAGGGTCCAGATGTTCCAGGTGCCGGGGGCGTGCAGAAGCGAGCCACGGACCTCGGCGAGGCTGCCGGTGGAGACGTCGCGGGAGACCGCGAAGCCGAGGGCGAGGGCGATGCCGGTGCCGTGCTTGACCTCCTCGAGCGCGGCGGCGTGGGACTGGAAGATCCGCTGCCTCTCCTCGGGTACGCCGATCCGGTGCAGCATGCCGGGCACCACTCCGGAGTCCTCGGTCGCCGACGGGCCGAGCAGCCAGGTCTGGTCGCGCAGCTGGGCCGGCCCCGGCTCGGTGCCCGCCATCGGGTGACCCGGCGCGACGACCGCGGTCACCTGGTAGTTGAGGAAGTGGGTGATCGTGATCGTCGGGTGGTCGCCCGCGCCCCGCGGCCCGATCGTCGCGTCGAGGGCCCGGGTGTGCAGCAGCGCCTCGAACTCCCCCGCCTTGTGGATGCTCAGCTCCACGTCGAGGTCGCGCGCCCGCTCGGCGAAGAGCCCGATCAGCCCGGGGGCGGCGTACTCCGCGAACATGCTCGACGCGCCCAGCCGCAGCAGCCGACGCCCGCCGCCCGCCTGCCGCACCTCCATCACGGTGCGGTCCTGCAGGCCGAGCATCTCCACCGCTCGGCTGGCCAGCCGCAGCCCGCCGGGGGTGAAGGCCAGGCCCGCGCCGGTGCGCGTGAAGAGCCGGTCGCCGAGCTCCTTGCGCAGCTGCCCGACGTGCAGCGAGACGGCGGCCTCCGTCACCTCGAGCTCGGCGGCGGCGGCCTTAACCGAGCCCAGCCGGACCACGGTCGCGAAGGCGCGGAGCTGGGTCGGCGTCATCGGGCGTCGTCCGCGAGCAGCGCCTGGTAGTCGTCCCAGGTGTCCACGTCGCGCGGCACGTCGCCGTCGACGTCGTGGGTCACCAGGGCGTCCCCCGCCGCGTCGACGAGCTTCCAGACGCCCTTGTCGCCGTGCAGCTCCGCCAGCCGCCCGAACAGCGACCGCCCCAGCCAGAAGGGGTGACCGATGCCGTCCCGATAGCGGGTGACCCCGATCTCGGCGTCCGCCGCCGCGGCCACCAGGCCGGCGACCGCGGCCGGCGACACCCCGGGCTGGTCGCCCAGCAGCAGCACGACGCCGTCGGCCCGCGGGTCGACCAGCGGCAGGGCGGCGGCGATCGAGGAGGAGCAGCCCTGGCCGAACTCAGGGTTGCGCGCCACCTCGCACCCGGTGAGGTCGACGGTGCGCTCGACCTCGTCGGCGGCACCGCCGATCGCGACGACCAGCTGGTCGAAGCCGCAGCCGCGGGCGGTGGCGAGCGTGGCGTCGAGCAGCGTCGCGTCGCCGAAGGGCAGCAGCTGCTTGGGCCGCCCCAGCCGGGTCGACCCGCCGGCGGCCAGCACGAGACCGGTGACGAGTGGCATCAGCGCCCTCGCGCGAGGGTGGGCAGGCGGCGAGCAGGCAGGCGACCAGGCAGGCAGCCAGGCACGCGGGACGGAAGGAGCGGTCTCACTGGGCGGCGTACTTGTCGCGGCAGCCGGGGCAGCAGAACCAGTAGTCCTGGCCGTCCTTCTCCAGGTGCACCGTGTCGGGGCCGATGGTCACGGTCATCCCGCAGATCGGGTCGATCGCCTGCATCGGCGCCGGCGTGGTCACCGACGGCGGGTCGGAGGGGCCGGCTGCGGCCGCGCCGTCGAGCCGGTGGGCCTTGACGATCTCGGCGATGATCGAGACCGCGATCTCCGAGGCGGTGCGGGCGCCGATCCAGAGGCCGACCGGGGAGTGCACCCGGGCGCGCTCCTCGTCGGTGAGGTCCATCTCGTCGAGCAGGGCGCCGCCGCGCTTCTCACTGGCCACCAGCCCGATGAAGGGCACCCCGGCGTCGAGCGCCGCACGGATCGCGCGCGGCTCGTCGCCGCCGTGCTGGGCGACGATCGCGGCGATCGCCCCGGCCGGCGTCTCGCCGTCGGCCGCGAGCGCGACCTGGTAGCCCAGGTGGTCGGCGAGGTCGGCGACCGCGCGGGCGATCGGCGAGTCACCGGCGACGTAGGCGATCGGGGCCGGCAGCACCGGCTCGAGGAAGATCTCCATGGCACCTCCGGACAGACAGGGGTTGACGACGACGCGGGCACCGGGGGTCTCGGGGAAGGCCTCGGCGTCGTCGGGCAGCACCCGCAGCAGGGTGCTGACGCCGGTGCGGATCGCCTCGAGCGCGGCGTCGCGGACGGCGCCGGTCGCACAGTGACCGCCGACGAAGCCCTCGATCTCTCCGTCGGCGCGCACGATCGCGGTGTCGCCGGCGTGGGCCGACGACGGCTCCTGCGCTCTGACGACGCGGGCCTGGACGAACGGCTCGCGGCGGGCGGTGAGCTCCGAGATGCGCTCCTGCACGGTGGTGGCGCTGGTGATGCTCATGGCGTTCCCTTCTCTGCGGTCGGTCCGTGCGGTGGGTCGGTGGGGGGAGCGGCCCGCCCCTGCATCGCCTCCCACACCCGCGAGGGCGTGAGCGGCATGTCGAGGCGGGTGACGCCCAGCGGGGCCAGGGCGTCGAGGACGGCGTTGACGATGGCCGGCGGCGAGCCGACGGTGGCGGCCTCGCCGATCCCCTTGGCGCCGATCGGGTGGTGCGGCGACGGGGTGACGGTGTGCCCCGTCTCCCAGGTCGGCACCTCCAGGGCGGTCGGGATGAGGTAGTCCATCAGCGAGGCGTTGAGGCAGGTGCCGTGCTCGTCGAAGCCGACGTACTCCATCAGGGCGACCCCCACCCCGTCGGTCAGCCCGCGGTGCACCTGGCCCTCGATGATCATGTCGTTGATCCGGGTGCCGCAGTCGTCGACGGCGACGAAGCGGCGCACCGTCACCACCGCCGTGCCGGGGTCGACGTCGACGACGGCGAGGTAGGCGCCGAAGGGGAAGGTGAGGTTCTCGGGGTTGTAGCTCACGTGCGCGTCGAGCCCCGACTCGAGGTCGTCGGGGAGGTCGATGCCGTACGCCGCCCGGGCGACCTCGGGCATCGTCACGGTCGCCGTCGGGATCCCGCGCACCCCGAAGGATCCTTTGGTCCACTCGAGGTCGTCGGGTGCCACCTCCAGCAGGTGCGCCGCGATCCGGCGGGCCTTGTCGCGCACCTGCCGGGCGACCAGCGCGGCCGCGGCGCCGGAGACGGCGGTGGAGCGGGAGCCGTAGGTGCCCAGGCCGTACGGCGTCGCGTCGGTGTCGCCGTGCACCACCTCGATGTCGGCGGGCGGGATGCCGATCTCCTCCGCCACGATCTGGGCGAAGGTCGTCTCGTGGCCCTGGCCCTGGGTCTGCACCGAGAGCCGCACGACCGCCCGGCCGTCGGGGTGGACGGTCAGCTCGCAGCCGTCGGCCATGCCGAGCCCGAGGATGTCCATGTGCTTGCGGGGGCCGGCGCCCACGGCCTCGGTGAAGAACGCCAGTCCGATGCCCATCAGCTCGCCGCGCTCGCGCCGCTCGGCCTGCTCGGCGCGCAGCGCGTCGTAGTCGGCGATCCGCAGCGCCTCGTCGAGGGCGCGGGGATAGTCGCCGGAGTCGTAGACCCAGCCGGTGGCCGTGAGATAGGGGAAGGCCTCGGTGGGGATGAAGTTGCGCCGGCGGATCTCGACCGGGTCGAGGCCCAGCTCACGCGCCAGCAGGTCGACCATCCGCTCGATGAAGTAGACCGCCTCCGCGATCCGGAACGAGCAGGCGTAGGCCACGCCGCCCGGCGCCTTGGTGGTGTAGACGGCGGTCGTCGAGCAGTGCGCGGCGTCGACGGCATAGCTGCCGGTGAAGACGCCGAAGAAGCCGCCGGGGTACTTCGCCGGCGCGGCCACCGCGTTGAAGGCGCCGTGGTCGGCGAGCACCCGGGCGCGCACCCCGAGGATCCGCCCGTCGCTGGTGGCGGCCAGCTCGCCGTGCAGGTGGAAGTCGCGGGCGAAGGCGGTGGAGACGAGGTTCTCCGTGCGGTCCTCGATCCACTTCACCGGCCGCCCGGTGACCATCGACCCGACGATCGCGCAGAGGTAGCCGGGATAGACCGGGACCTTGTTGCCGAACCCGCCGCCGATGTCGGGGGACACCACGCGGATCTTGTGCTCCGGCAGGCCGGTCATCATCGCGAAGAGCGTGCGGTGGGCGTGGGGGGCCTGGCTGGTGACCCAGACGGTGAGCTTGCCGCTGACGCGGTCGAAGTCGGCGATGGCGCCGCAGGTCTCGAGCGGGGCCGGGTGGACGCGGGGATAGACGAGGTCGTCGGCCACCACGACGTCGGCCCGCGCGAAGGCGGCGTCGGTGGCCGCCGCGTCACCGGTCTCCCAGTCGAAGCAGCGGTTGTCGGCCCGGCCCGCCACGTCGTCGCGGATCAGCGGGGTGTCGTCGTCGAGCGCCCGCCGCGCGTCGACCACCGGCGGCAGCACGTCGTACTCCACGTCGATCAGCTCGAGGGCGTCGCGGGCGGCGTAGCGGTCCTCGGCGACGACGAAGGCGACCTCCTGCCCCTGGAAGCGCACCTTGTCGGTGGCCAGCACCGGCTGGACGTCGTGGGCCAGCGTGGGCATCCAGGCCAGGCCGCGCTCGACCAGGTCGGCGCCGGTGACCACCGCCTTGACCTTCGGGTGCGCCAGCGCGGCCGTGGCGTCGACGTAGACGATCCGGGCGTGTGCCACCGGCGAGCGGAGGATCGCCAGGTGCAGCTGGCGCGGCAGGGTGAGGTCGTCGCAGAAGGTGCCGCGGCCGCGCACCAGCCGCGGGTCCTCCTTGCGGAGCATCCGGCCGTGGCCGACCGGCTCGACGTCGACGCTCACGACGCGTCCACCGCCTCCCGGTCGGCGGCCTCCCGCTCGGCCGCCCACCGCACCGACCGCACGATCGAGGTGTAGCCGGTGCAACGGCAGATCTGGCCCGAGATGGCCTCGCGGATCTGCTGCTCGTCGGGGTCGGGCTCCGCGTCGAGCAGCGCCCGCGCGGTGAGCATCATGCCGGGGGTGCAGAAGCCGCACTGCAGCCCGTGACACTCCATGAACCCCTGCTGCACCGGGTCGAGCCGGTCGTCGCGCTCGAGGTCCTCGACGGTCCGCACGTCGTGGCCGCCCGCCATCGGGGTCAGCACCGTGCAGGACTTCACCGGCTCGCCGTCGTAGAGCACGACGCAGGCGCCGCAGTTGCTGGTGTCGCAGCCCGCGTGGGTGCCGGTGAGGCCGAGCTCGTCGCGCAGGAAGTGGACCAGCAGCAGCCGCGCCTCCACCTCGCGGGTGACGACCTCGCCGTTGACGGTCAGCGTGACCTGCATGCTCAGGCCGACTCTCGCTCGAGAGCCCGGTCGGCGATCCGCTCGGCGGCCCGGCGGAGCGTCCGGCGGGTCAGCTCGGCGGCCAGGTGGCGCTTGTACGCCGCGCTACCGCGGCCGTCCGTCGTCGGCGACGAGGCTGCGGCGGCGAGCTCACCGGCCTCGGCGAAGGCCTCCTCCGACGGGGCCCGTCCGCGCAGCGCCTCGGAGATCGCCGGGATGCCGGTGGTGTTGGGTCCCACCGCGGCCAGGCCCACCCTCGCGTCGGCGATCAGGCCGTCGTCGTCGAGCCACAGCGCCGCGCCGGCGGCCACCACGGCCCAGTCGCCCGCCCGCCGGTCGACCTTGGCGTAGGCGTTGCTGCTGTGCGGCCGGAGCGGGATGCGGACCTCGGTGAGGATCTCGGCGGGCCCGACCGCCGTCTCGTAGGGGCCGCGATAGAACTCCTCCATCGAGACCACGCGCTCCCCCGACACCCCGCGGATCACGCAGCTGGCCCCGAGCGTGGTGCAGACCGAGGAGAGGTCCTCCGACGGGTCGGCCTGGCACAGCGAGCCGCCGAGCGTGCCGCGGTTGCGGACCACCGGGTCGGCGATCACCCGCTCGGCGTCGCGGAAGATCGGCAGCTCGGGCACCAGCGCCTCGGACTCGAGCAGGTCGCGGTGCCGGGTGAGCGCGCCGATCCGGACCTCGCCGCGCTCGACCCGGATGAAGTCGAGCTCGTCGTGCAGGTCGTTGATGTCGACGAGGTACTCCAGGTGGGTCAGCCGGAGCTTCATCATCGGGATCAGGCTGTGCCCGCCCGCGACGATCCGCGCCTCCTCGCCGAGGCGCTCCAGCAGCGCGATGGCGTGCTCGACACTGGTCGCACGTGCGTACTCCAGCGGAGCGGGAACCTGCACCGTCGCCCTCCCTGTCGGCGCTCGATTCCCTCAAGTCAACCACTGGGTGTCAACGCCACCTCAGGGTTTGCTTAGGTCGCCCTGCGCAGGCTGGCAGGGCGTCGACGGGCGCGCGAGGCCCGGGAGGCCGCGAGGCCCAGGAGGGCCACGACGGCGGCGCGGCGCCGAGACGACGCCGGCCGCCGCCGGGAGGATGACGCACCGCGACCGCATCCGCGCCCATGGCCCGGCTGCGGGCGGTCGGGGACCTCGTGTCGAGGCGACCAGGTGACGGGGCTCCTAGGGAGGATGACTGGCCGGGAGACGTGCCGGGCTCCCAGCCCGCCCCGTCGCCCTAGGCGCTCCAGAGCACGCCGTCCCCCATCTGGTCGGCCAGCGCGTAGACGCCGCGCAGGTCGTCCCGGTGATCCAGCAGTCTCAGCAACCCCTGTGCGTGCCGCGCCACGAGGTTCTCTCGCGCCGCGAACAGCTGGTCCAGCTGGACGTCGATGTCGGTGGTCATCCGGTCTCGCCCCCCTCATCTGGTCGATGGTCGATCGTCGTCGGGCCACGGTGGTGGATCCGACCAGATGAGCGTGACGCCGGAAGATGTGCGGCGGATTGACGTTGCGTTACGAACTCGTCAACTATCTCGGCGGCTCGACGGCTCGCTTGCGCCACACCGAGACGTGCCCCTCGCTCTCCGAGGTGTACGCCGACCGGTCCCAGCCGGCGTACCGCTCGGCGAGGGTGAGGCCCGCCAGCCGCGCCATCAGGTCCATCTCCGCCGGCCAGGCGTAGCGGTGTCGCGACTCCCCGCGGCGGTAGGAGCCGTCGGGCTGCCGCGTGAAGTGGTGCGAGGTGAGCAGCTGGGTGGCCGGGTCGACGGTGTCGAGGCCGACGTGCTCGGGCGAGACGTGGAAGGGCGCGGCCTCCTGACCCGGGGGAAGGTGACGCAGCGGCGGCAGCCCGCACTCGATGACGAACGCGCCGCCCGGCCGGAGGTGGCGGGCGGCGTTGGCGAAGCAGGCCACCTGGGCGTCCTGGGTGAGCAGGTTGGTGATGGTGTTGTAGACGAGATAGACCAGCGCGAACTCCCCCGGCCCGGCCGGCGGCGCCTCGACGCCGGCGGTCGCCATGTCGCCCACGACCACGGGCAGCTCCTCGGCGGTCACCTTGGTGCGCAGCTGCGCGACCATCGGCGCGGAGAGCTCGATGCCGGCGACCGGGACGCCGCGACCGAGCAGGCCCACGCCGACGCGACCGGTGCCGATCGCCAGCTCCAGCGCCGGGCCGCCGTCGGCCAGCTCGGCGAGCAGGTCGAGCGTCGGGCCGAGCACCTCCGGGGCGAACATCTCGGCGTCCTCGACGTCGTACCTCTCGGCGATGTCGGCGCCCCACAGCTCGGCGTGGTCCGGGATCTCCATGGGTGTGACCCTGCCGCGCAGGGTGGGCCGGGTCGAGCGAATATCCTCGGGCTCCCAGGGCACGCTCAGGCGCAGGCGGCAGGATGACCCCGTGAGCCTGCCGACCGCGCCGCTGACCCGGACGTTGATCTGGGTCGAGATCGCGCTGGTGCTCGGGGTCTCGCTGGGGCGGTCGGGGGTCTATGCGGTCGTCAACATCGTCGCCAGCCTGACCGCGCCCGAGCCGCTGTCGTCGCAGAGCGCGGTGATGAACGGCAGCCTCGCGCCGGACCGGCCGTGGCTGGACCTGACCTACCAGCTGCTGCGGATCTTCTTCGCCGTCGTGCCGGTGGCGCTCGCCGGCTATCTCCTGGTCCGGTCCGGGACCACGCTGCGGTCGGTGTGGTGGGGCGAGCGGCAGCTGGTCGGCGACACCGGCCGAGGTGCCGCGATCGCGGCCGTGGTCGGGTCGGCGGGCGTGGCCTTCTATCTGGTCAGCCACGCGCTCGGGATCAACCTGACCGTCGTGCCCGAGGCGCTGCCCGACGTGTGGTGGCGCTATCCCGTGCTGGTGCTGGCGGCGCTGGAGAACGCCGTGCTCGAGGAGTTCGTGGTGCTCGGCTTCGTGCTGGTGCGGCTGCGGCAGGCGGGCATCGGCGACACCGCGGCGATCGGCTGGGCGGCGCTGCTGCGCGGGAGCTATCACCTCTACCAGGGCTTCGGCGGCTTCGTCGGCAACCTGGTGATGGGGCTGCTCTTCGGCTGGCTCTATCGCCGCTGGGGCCGGGTGACGCCGTTCGTCGTGGCGCACACGCTGCTCGACATCGGGGCCTTCGTGGGCTACGCGCTGCTCGCCGGGCACGTCTCCTGGCTCCCCGGCTGACCTCTGCGTCGCCCCCGGCTTGGGGGGTCGTGTGCCTCAGCCGTCGTACTCCCCGCGGGGCCGGGCACACGACCCCTCTCCAGGGGGGCGGGGGCCGGGCCGGCGCGAGTCAGCGGCGGCGGGCGGCCCGGCGCTCCCGGAGGCGCTCCAGCGCCTCCTCGTCGAGCCGGGCGGCCTCCTCCGGGTGCGGCGCGGAGCCGCCGTACGCCGCCGGGAGCCACCACGCGCCCTCCTCCACGGGGTAGTCGCCGATCACCTCGTGGAGCAGCGCGGCCATCGCCTCGCGGAGCCGCGCGGTCACCTCGTCGGCGTGGCCGTGGGTGGGCACCGGCGGGCCGACCCGGATCGTCACCGGCGTCCCGAAGCGCAGGTGCCGCCGGCCGTCGACGGTGAGCACGCGATGGCCGCCGAAGTGGACCACCGGGATCAGCGGGGCGCCGGTGGCCTGCGCCATCGCCGCCGCGCCGCGGGCCAGCGGCTTGACCTCGAAGGAGCGCGAGATGGTGCCCTCGGCGAAGACGCCGACCGCCTCGCCCGCGCGCAGCCGGTGCTCGGCCTCCCGGAGCGCGCCCGCGCCCTGCTCACGGTCGACCGGCACGTGCTTCATCGCGCGCATGAACGCGCCCACGACGGGCGCCTCGAAGACGCCGCTCTTGCCGAGGAAGCGAACGAACCGCCGCCGCCGGCGGCCCAGCCAGCCGACGAACGCGAAGTCGAGGTAGCCGATGTGGTTGGCCGCCAGCACCACCGGCCCCCGCGTCGGGAGGTGGTGGTCGTCGATGACGGTGATCCGCAGCATCAGCGCGGCGAAGAGGGTGCGCAGGCCGGCGGTGACCCCGCGATAGACGAGCTCCATCGGGTCAGCGGTGCGGCGGGGGCGGCAGGTCGACGTTGATGGTGGGCGTGCCGGTGCCGGCCCGCGCGATCACCGCCAGCGACGGCTCGTCGGTGGGGTTGGACTCGCGGTGCACGGTGTACGCCGGCACCTCGAGGTAGTCGCCCGCCCGCGCGTCGAGGAAGCCCTCCACGCCCTCGCACTCCAGGCGGAGCACGCCGCGGACGACGTACAGGCTGGTGACGTTGCTGTCGTGGTGGTGCCACCCCGACACGGCGCCCGGCTGGGTGATCACCTGCCCGGCCCAGAGCCCGGGTGCGTGGAAGGCGAGCCGCCGCCGCATGCCCGGGGTCGGGTCGGCCTCGGCGAGCTCCTCGGCGCGGATCAGGCGGACCGGCTGCGACATGCCCCGACCCTAGCCGCGGGAGAGCGCCGGCGCGTGAGTATCCGGGCGGAGAGGTCGCGGCCGGAGCGGGGAGGGTTCCGGTCACCCGGTGACGGAAGGCCTCCCCGATGATGGCGGCGCGCGCGCCACGGCCGCGCGCCGGGCAATCGGCTCAGGCGGCCACCGCCACGGCACACCCCGGCCCACAGGCGACGGGGCGGCCGCGCCAGCCGCGCTGCCGGAGGGCCACGGCCACCTTCGCCGCGGTCGAGCACGGCCGGTCGAAGACCTGGCCCCACGACAGCCGCACCGTGTCGCGACCGCCCACCGCCGCGTCGAGGTCGCGCTCCAGGTCGCGGTCGCGCGCCGGCGCGCTGTCGTGGTGGAGCCGGCCGTCGAGCTCCACGAGCAGGCGGCCGTAGTCGACGTCGCGGTAGACCCGGCCGGTCCCTGTGGCGTCCGCGACCTGGCGCCTCCCGCGCGGCAGGCCGTGCGGCCGCTC
>JAUILS010000339.1 GCA_030432975.1 Actinomycetes bacterium | reverse complement strand
CGACCAGCACGGTCAGCGACTCGACCGCGGTCTGCCAGCGCGCCCACCACCGGCGGGCCCCGGCGGAGGCGCCCGCCCGCCAGCCCGACTCCCCGTCCACGCGGGTCAGCCCTCGACGCGTGGGTCGACCTCGGCGGAGACCCAGGAGAGCAGGGGGCGGACCGCCCGCCAGTCGGCGCGCACCTGGTCGACCAGCCCGGCCTCGTGGATGACCGGCTCGAAGCCGTAGGAGCGCGACACGGTCAGGGACTTGTGGCGGAGCAGCTCGATGCGGGGGTGGTCGGCGGCGTACCCGCGGGGCGAGGTCTTCAGGGTGTCGCCGCCCACCTCCCAGCC
The DNA here is from genome assembly GCA_030432975.1 of Actinomycetes bacterium. Taxonomy (GTDB): domain Bacteria; phylum Actinomycetota; class Actinomycetes; order Propionibacteriales; family Nocardioidaceae; genus Nocardioides. The sequence continues at coordinate 1,722 of JAUILS010000339.1, read as the reverse complement.
GGCCTTGGTCAGCGTGGTGAGCGCCCGCTTGAGGCGGGGTCCGGCCTTGTCGTCGGCGACGGCCTCGCGGAACGCCGCGAGCCGCCGGCTGTCGGCGTCGTAGAACCCGCCGCCGACCATCACGCCGCGGGCCGAGAGCTGGACGTAGTAGCCCGTGGCCGGGCCGGTCGGCACGTAGGCGCCCTGGTGGTTCTTGTAGGGCGTCTTGTCCTTGCTGAACCGGACGTCGCGGTAGGGGCGGAAGATCTTGGCGTCGCCGAACTCCGGGGCCAGGGCCGCGCAGAGGGCGACCATCGGCGCCTTCACGTCGCGGTCGTAGGTCTCCTTGTGGGCCTGCCAGAACGACTTGGTGTTGTCGACCTCGAGGTCGTCGTAGAAGTCGAGGGCGGCCACGGGGAATCCGGTGAAGTCCACGCGCTCGAGCCTACGGGTCAGGGGAGGGGCGCGGACACCTGCTCGTCGCCGGCCGGGGTGAGCGCGGTGAGGGTGAGGTGGTCGCCGCCGCACCGCAGCGGGGCGACGACGAAGCCCTCGGTGGCCTCGGGCGCGCGGTAGACCACCTGCAGCCCGTCGTCGGGGTGCCAGCGCAGCACCTGCGCCGGCTCGCCGCCTCCGGCGTCGCGGGCGAAGTACGCCGCGTCGCCGCAGGCCAGCAGGGAGCCGGAGACCGCCTCCCCGAGCTCGGTGACGTCGCCGCCGGTGCCGGCGTAGACGGCCGCCTGCTCGATCCGACGCTCGTCGGGCACCTCGCTCCACACCCGCGCCTCCCCGCCGAGGGTGACGCCCTCCCACGCCTTGCAGTCGGTGGGGCCGGCGTACGCCGTCGGCTCGCCGTCCTCGAAGGAGACGCCCGCCATCGACAGCAGCGTCCGGCAGGACGGGCGCGCGTCGTCGAAGGTCATCACCGTGAGCTCGCCGTCGGCGCCGACCCGGGCGTTGGTGAAGCCGTGGCGCTGGTCCGCGCACCAGAGCGGGAGGGCGGCGCCGCTCGGGAGGTCGGCCTCGACCAGGCAGTAGGCCCGGGGCTGCCCCGGGGCGCCGACACTGGCGTAGAAGGCGGTGCCGAGGCCGAGCGCCCAGGTGCCGCCGGAGCTGGTGCCGACCGGGCCGTCGCCGTCGAGGACGCGGGTGTCACCCGTGGCCAGGTCGACCGCGGTGGCGACGCCGGGCCGCTCCTCGCGTCGGTCCTGGGCCACGACGAGTGCGTAGGCGTCGTCGAGGAAGGCGTCGCTGATCCGCCTGTCGGCCCCGGCGCGGATCGTCCTCGGTCGCGGCCCGTCGAGCCGGGCGCGGGTGCCGTCGGGTGAGACGGTCAGCGTCCAGTCGCCGCCCATGGTGACCAGCGCGTCGGGCGGGCCCGCGACGGCAGTCCAGTCGAGCAGCGCGTCCTCCGGCTGCGCGGGGTCGCCGCCCGGCTCCTGGTCCGGGCTCGGGTCCGACGTCGCCGGCGCGGAGGCGGAGGTGGACGCCGACGGCGGCGCGGCCGGGTCGTCCGTGGAGCACGCCGCCAGACCGGCGACGGTCACGGCCAGCAGCGCGGCCGGGGCGGCTGCCGCCGTCAGCGGGCGCACTCAGACCCCGATGTTGTGGTAGGGGTGCGCGAGGTTGGCGCGATAGCTGCGGTAGGCCTTCTGCCACTGCACACGCTTGATGAACGGCTCGGACGGGTCGAACCGGCGCTGGTTCCACGGCTCGAAGTAGCTGATCATCCGGACCCCGTCG
>JAUILS010000107.1 GCA_030432975.1 Actinomycetes bacterium | reverse complement strand
ACCATGCCGCCGATTCTCTCATGTCCCCTAGTTCGCACGAGGTTCATCGTGCAGGGCGCCTACGACGTCGATATGGAGTCGCTAGACGCCTAGTAGCTCCCTAGCCTGCGCAGCGGATCACGACAGCCCCGTGACGGATGTGCTCGCCCCAGCCGCGACGAGTCGCGTCCTCGACGCGGCCCTGCAGCTCCGACAGGCTCAACATGCACCTGTCGCAAACCGAGCAGCGCACCATCCCGTCGCCGACGGAGCCGCTGGGGGGACCCGGCCAGCAGCCGATCGGCTGAGGCACCTCGCGCGGCACCGGCATGCACAGGTGCAGCGCCTCTCGGCAGCGGTCACAAACGACTTCGACCCTGACGTATTCGGCGCGCATGACGCCTCCCTTCGGGAGACGTTGAACCGCCAGTGGGGGAAGACCGCGCCCCGCGCGCCGTCCCGTCTGGCGCGCGATGCTCGGCACTTGCTAGGGTCCGAATCGCAACGACCAATTGCCGACTCGCCCCGGTTCGGACTCCCCTGGTGGGAACTTCCCGGCCGGGGTGAGTCGTCTCCGAGGGTAAGACTAGTTACACGGTTGTGGTTTTGCAACACTCCGTCCAGAATGCTGGCCCGCCCGGCCGGTTTCCGGTATAGGCCGACGCGGACTCGCGGGGGTGGCGCCGGGGCTGTTGCTTCGCGGCGCTCTAGCGGCTGGCGCGGGTCTTGGCCGTCGCGGCTGTTGGTGACATCCATCCCGACGGTGAAGCCCTCCGGAATCGGCAGCTGATTCTTCCACTTCGCGGCGGATTGGGCCGGAGCGGTCTTCTTGGCGGCGGTCTTGCTGGTCGTGGTGGTGGCTCTTCGTCGTTGGCTTTGCTCGTTCGAGTGCATGTCCGTTTGCATCAAGCAAAGTGGAGGGAGTTAGAGAACTATGCGAAGACAGGGCTCGGACCCGGGGGGTCGAGACATCCCTCCGCAGGCAGCCCGGCTAACCGCCCCCTTCGAGGTTGCCGCACCGCTCGTTGTCTGATCGGTACAGTGCGTTCCAACTCAATCCTCTCGGAGGAGCGCCGTGCTTGCGTCGATACTCCCCGGCCTCCGCGACCTCCGGACGCCGTTGGCTACGGGATATCTGTGGCTGCTTGTCATCTGGCTGACGTTCGGCCAGTCCCGCCTGGTGCCGGAGGATCCCGACAACCTGTTCGCTAGTCGACTCCAGGATCTCGCATCGCTGGTTGGCCCAGCAGCGACGCTCGCCGCAGTGTCTTTCGCTGCCTACCTTCTCGGAAGCATCCTCACGGCGGATCTGAGCCTGGTGCTCGGGCTGACCGAGAGTGCCGATGAGGTGTATCCCTGGCCCCAGCGTTGGATACTCCCCGAGTCATTGGTCACCAACCAGTCGATTCGCGCAGATGTACTTAGCGATTGGCTACACGCAACAGTCCAGATCGACACAGCGGTTGCCGCGTGGATCGCCAGCAACCAAGGGGCCGAGACGGGCTTGCCGAGTTCCGTCAGGCAAGCGCTTGTGTCTGAGGCTGAAAGAGGCTCTGGCCGCGATAGCGCACGCGAAGTGTTGCTTGATGGACTCGCCGAGAGCATCGAGTACCTGGAGCCTGAACTGGTAACTCAACTGCGCCAAACCGAGAATGAACAGGTATTCCAGGACTTTGATCGACTAGAGGCCGAGGTCAAGTTGCGATTCAGCCTTCTGATCCCGCTGGTCCTGCTTGTCATTCTCGGTGTCATCCTACTGTGGCCCTGGTGGCTGAAACTGGTGGCTTTGGCAGGCCTGCTACTTCCCATTCGCCTCTACCGGCAGGGCATGTTCCTCCTGGAAGAATCGAGACTCGTCGTGACGTCAGCTCTCGTGAGCGGGCGGATTCAGTCACCAACCGTGAACCGGACCATCGAGGCTCTGCGGAAGATCGAGTCAGATCGCCCATGGAAGAGTAGTTAATGTGTGGGATTGGGTAGAGCCGGTGCTGCAGTACGGCCTTGCACCTGCAACGGCGGCCGGCGCGGTGCTCATCACGCAGGTCCGCAGCGACCGGCGCGAGGACCGCAGGCGCGGCGAGGACCGCGACGAGCGCCAGAAGGACCGCGACCACGCTTCAGGCGAATCGGCAGCCGTCCGCCGAGCGGATCTTGAAGAGCGTTGGAGAGGTGACCGTCGAGACGCCTACGCAGAATTACTGGACGTAGCCGACGTAATCATGACGGAAGCACGGAGGCTCCGATACACCAAGGACGCGGATACGCTTCGCGAAATCATGGCGGCTACAGACGGTCTCGTGAATGGCCGACTGGCTTCTGCCGTCGCCCGAATTGAAGTGATCGGATCTGACCGCACACGGAAGGAGGCCACTTCGTTCGCCACGGCGTTGTCGGTGGTGGATATAAAGGTCTTCATCTGTGTGGCCATCGACGACACAGCTGAGCACCGCAACGACTTGAACACGAAGATGCAGGCGGTTCTCCCAGCGCGCGAGAGCTTCATAGACGCGGTTCGCGCCGACCTTGGGACTGCCTAGGTCGCGCGGATCATGAACCGCAACGCGTAGTGCGGCAGGTCGGTGGCGCGAGACCGGCCGCTGCTCTGGATGGCTGTCAGTCGCGTCTGCGATCCGGTAGCGGTCGTGCAGTTGGCGTGGTTCGTGTCGGCGGTGTGCTCGCGGTCGAGAGCCCTGTTCGCCTGACCAAGGGCATCGACGTCGTCGAGCGCGTTGTTGCTGCCGACGCCGATTGGGAGCCGCTCCGGGAAGTCCGGGGGCGTCGTCGTGCCGAGCAGCACAAACAGGTCCGGGTAGTCGGTGCTGTACAAGACCTGCATCGTGCAGGGCGCCTACGAAATCGACATGGAGTCGCTCGACGCCTGAGCCCGGTCTCCCCGGGCCGCGGAGTCAGTCGATGGGCTGCAGCAGCCCGGTGTCGACGTCGTAGAGGAAGCCGGCGACGGCGGTCGACTCGGGGATGAGCGGGTGCGACCGCACCCGGCGGACGTCGGCGCGGAGCTGCACGGCTTGGTCGCGCACCACGTGGAAGGCGTGCCAGGAGGCGTCCTGGCCCGCGGAGGCGCCGACCCTCTCCTGCAGCTCGGCCTCCGAGGCCGAGGCCATCGCGCAGCGGGTGTGCGGGACGACCATCACCCGGCGGACGCCCAGCAGGTGGACGCCGAGCACGAGTGCCTCGAGGGCCTGGTCGGTGACCCGGCCGCCGGGGTTGCGGAAGATCTTGGCGTCGCCCTGGGCGAGCCCGACCATCCGCAACGGGTCGATCCGCGAGTCCATGCACGTGACGATGGCGACGCCGGCGCGGGCGACGCCGTCGAAGCCCCCGAGGTCGAAGTCGTCGGCGAAGGCCTGGTTGGCGGCGAGAAGGTCGTCGAAGTCACCCACGCGGCCCACGCTAGCGGAGCCGTCCAGCCACCCTGTCCAGCCTCGGCCACCCGGTGAGATGCCCCGGCGCCCCGCCACTAGCCTGGACCCATGACCGACCGTGAGATCCGTCGTATCGCCCTGCTCACCGCCGGCGGCTACGCCCCGTGCCTGTCCTCGGCCGTGGGTGGCCTGATCGAGACCTACACCCGCGAGCTGCCCGAGGCCGAGATCATCGGCTACCGGCACGGCTACCAGGGCCTGCTCCGCGGAGAGTACGTCGTCGTGGACGACGACGCCCGCGCCCAGGCCCACCGGCTGCACGGCTTCGGCGGCAGCCCGATCGGCAACTCCCGGGTCAAGCTCACCAACACCGCCGACCTGGTCAAGCGCGGCTTGGTGCCCGAGGGGGCCGAGCCGCTGCAGGTGGCCGCCGACCGGCTCAAGGCAGACGGCGTCGACGTCCTCCACACCATCGGCGGCGACGACACCAACACCACCGCGGCCGACCTGGCCGCCTATCTGCACGACCAGGGCTACGAGCTGACGGTCGTCGGGCTGCCCAAGACCATCGACAACGACATCGTGCCGATCCGGCAGAGCCTGGGCGCGCTCACCGCCGCCGAGGAGGGCGCGAAGTTCGCCCAGCACGTGCTCGCCGAGCACGGCGTGAGCTCCCGCAACCTGATCGTCCACGAGGTCATGGGGCGCGCCTGCGGCTGGCTCACCGCCGCCACCGCCCGGTCCTACCAGGAGTGGCTGGAGGAGACGGAGTTCGTCCCGTCGATCGGTCTCACCAAGGAGCGGTACGCCGTCCACGCGGTCTACGTCCCCGAGGAGCACATCGACCTCGACGCCGAGTCGGTGCGCCTGCGGGGGGTGATGGACGAGCTCGACTGCGTCAACATCTTCCTCTCCGAGGGCGCCGGCGTGCCCGACATCGTGCGGGAGATGGAGGAGGCCGGCGAGGAGGTGCCGCGCGACCCCTTCGGCCACGTCAAGCTCGACCTGATCAACCCCGGCCAGTGGTTCGCCAAGCAGTTCGCCGAGCGGATCGGCGCCGAGAAGGTGCTGGTCCAGAAGTCCGGCTACTTCTCCCGCTCCGCACCGGCCAACCAGACCGACCTCGACCTGATCGCCTCGATGGTGGCCGTCGCCGTCGAGGGCGCGCGGAGCGGCACGCCCGGCGTCGTCGGCCACGACGAGGAGCGGGGCGACGAGCTGCGGGTCATCGAGTTCGACCGGATCGCCGGCCACAAGGCCTTCGACACCTCCCAGGACTGGTGGGCCGAGGTGAAGCGCCGCACCGGCCAGCCCGGCTGAGCCTCCCCGGCAGCCGGGCGGTCGCTCAGCCGCCGGCGCGCAGCACGTCGCCGGCGGAGAGCGCCCGCGTGGCGGCGTGCCGGAACAGCCACAGCGCCAGGACGCCGGCGACGACGGCACACACCGCCGCACCCACGAAGACCGTGTGCTCCTGCGCGATGCCGGCCTGGCGGAGCAGGTCGCTGAACGCGTCACAGCGGGACTTGCCGTCGCAGACCTCGCGGACCGGCGGGATGTCGGCCTGCTCGGCGTAGTAGCGCCGCAGCCCCACCGTGGTCAGCGCGGAGATGCCGACCAGCATGCCGACCATCCGCGCCACGACGACCAGGGCCGAGGCGAGCCCGTGCACGTCGTCGTCGGTCGCCGCCAGCACGGCGGCGTTGACCGGGGCCAGGGCGAGACCGAAGCCGAGGCCGCCCAGCAGCAGCGGGACGGTCGCCGTCCAGGAGCGGAGCGCGTCGACGTCCCACTGGGCCATCAGCAGGAAGCTCGCGGCGGCGCAGGCCATGCCGACGGCCGTCACCACGCCCGCCGGCAGCCGGCGGGTGAGATAGCCGCCCGCCACGGCGCCCACCGGCAGCGCGACCAGGAAGCGCACCAGCACCAGGGCCGCTCCGAGCTGGGAGTCGGGGTAGATCGTGGATCGGGCGAAGATCGGGATGTCGATCAGGGCCGCGATCAGGGCTGCCCCGACGAAGAAGCTGACCAGCAGCGACCCCCAGGCGGGCTGGCGGCGCATCGCGCCACGCGGCACGAGCGGGTTGGCGGCGCGCCGCAGGTGGGCGACGAAGGCGGCGGCGGCGAGGGCACCGATGGCGAGATACCACCAGCCGCGGTCGGAGAAGACCTCGATGTGCGGGTCGGCGGTCGCGAACGCGAGGATCACGCCGCCGAGCGCGGCGGCGAGCAGCAGCGCTCCGGTCAGGTCGGCCTCTCGGGTCGCCCGCCACCAGCCGGGCAGGTCCACCAGCGGCCGCCGGGCCGTGGCGCAGCGGACCACGAACAGCAGCAGCGCCACCACCGCGACGGCCCCCACGGGGGTCGCCCAGCGGGAACCGGAGGCGAACGGCACGAACAGCTCGCCCCAGGTGAGGTCGCGGCGCAGAGACTCGGGCTGGGTGAAGACCAGCGCGGCCGCCGCGGTGCCGATCAGCAGCAGGAGCACGCCCACCGGGTCCGGCCACCCACGCCGTCGTACGCCGGCTCCGGCGAGGCCCGCGGGCGTGAGCACCCGGATTGCGGCCGCCAGCACCAGGCCCACGGCGAGGTTGATCGCGAAGATCGCCCGCCAGTCGGCGACGGCGAGCACCGCCGCGCCGAAGAGCGGCCCCAGCACGCTGCCGATCTCCTGCACCCCGGACACCACGCCGAGCGGCACCCCGCGACGCTGCACGGGGTAGAGGTCGGCGACCAGCGCCAGTGTGGCCGGCACGAGCCCGCCGCCGCCGACGCCCTGGAGGAAGCGCCCGGCGACGATGCTCGGCAGGTCGTAGGCCAGCGCCGTGATGAACGACCCGACGGCGAAGACCACGAGGGCCAGCACCAGGACCGGCACCCGGCCGCGCAGGTCGGCGATCCGGCCGATCAGCGGCAGCATCGCGACGTAGCCCAGCAGGAAGCCCGACACGATCGGCGCCGCGCGCTGCAGCTCGTCGATCGGGATGCCGACGCTGCTCATCATGTCGGTGAGCGCCAGCACCACGACGTAGGTGTCGGCGGCGGCGAAGGCCACCGCGACGGCGGCGAGGCTCAGCAGCAGCCGCGCCTGCCGCGAGACGCCGGGGTCGGCGCTCGCGGCCTCCCGGCCGGCACTCACGGCGCGACGATGTCCTGCTCGGTGCCGTAGTCGGCGAAGTCGACGGTGTAGGTCATGCTGGCGCTGTCGGGATAGAAGACCCCGGTGAGGCGTGCCTCGCGCAGCTCGCCCTCGTCGGTGATGGAGTAGGCCACGTCGAAGGTCTCGCCCGACGAGCTCGGGATCACGGTCTTCATCACCGAGCCGGAGACCGTGCCGGTGTATTCGGTGAGGATCTCGTCGTTGTCGACGCCGCCGCGCACGCTCTCGCCCTCGACCAGGTCGGTGGTGGCGTCGAGCAGGCCGGAGAACCCCTCGTCGGGCTTCATCAGCGCGGCCGGGTCGGGGGCGCCGTACTCCGCCGGGTCGACGTCGGACCAGCCGACCGTGAGGGGGATCTGCGCGAAGACCTTGCCGTCGACCGCGATCACCGGCACGTCGACCTTGGAGCCGGCGAAGATGATGCTGATCGTGCCGTCGAAGGCGGGCGCGTGCGTCGCCACGCCGGTGGCGGCCTCCAGCCCCTGCACCCCGTCGGGCAGGTCGTCGGTGGTCAGCGCCAGCCGCAGCCCGGAGGTGTCGTCGAGGAGCTGCTTGGCCTGCGCCACGACCTCCTCGGGCGTGGGCTCCTCCTGCTGCTCGCCCGCGGCGTCGCCGCCGGAGCAGCCGACGGTGACGAGCGCTGCCAGCAGCAGCGTGGCGACCAGGCGTGGTCGCCCGTGGCGGTGGGCGGACATGGCGTCAGCCTGCCACACCGGGACGCGCCGCCAGCGTCGCGGCCAGCGGCCCGGCGCAGCCCGCGATCGGCTGGCTGCCGGGCACCCCGGAGCCGTCCCGGCGGCCGGTGGCCTCGGGCAGGTCGGCCGGCGCCCCGGACGCCGCGGCCGCCCGGGCGGGGGCGAGCCCGGCCCACGCGAAGACCAGGGCGTCCTCACCCTTGAGGAACCGGTGGCAGCGGACGCCGCCGGTGCCGCGACCCTTCGGGGGGTACTCCGAGAAGGGGGTGACCTTGACCGAGCCGGGCTCGGTGCCGGGCAGGGCCGTCGACGAGCCGGACGCCGTCACCACGACCGAGGAGGCGGGGTCGAGCGCGCCGAACCAGGCGACCCGCTGGCCGGCGGCGAGCCGGATGCCGGCCATCCCGCCGCCGCCGCGGCCCTGCGGGCGGACCAGCGAGGCGCCGAAGTGGAGGAGCTGCGCGTCGGAGCTGAGGAAGCAGAGGGTCTCGTCGCCGGTGACCAGCTCGACCGCGCCGACGACCTCGTCGTCGTCCTTGAGGGAGATGACCTCCCACTCGTCCTTGCTGAGGACCTCGGGGTTGACCCGCTTGACGACCCCGTCGCGGGTGCCGAGCGCGAGGCCCGGCCCGTCGGTGGGGAGGCTCGTCAGGCACAGCGCCCGCTCGCCCTGGTCGAGCGTGACGACCAGGCTGAGCGGCAGCCCTCCCTGGAGGTTGGGGTCGTGGGCCGACGGGGGCAGCGCCGGCAGGTCGAGCACCCCGAGCTTGACCACCCGGCCGCGGCTGGTCACCACGCCGACCTCGCCGCGGGCGGTGGTGGGCACGGCGGAAACCACCACGTCGTGGTTGGCGCGGGCGTCGCCGGAGCCCGGCAGCTCGGCGGAGGAGGTGCGGGCCAGCAGGCCGGAGGAGGACAGCAGGGCGTAGCAGGGGTCGTCGGCCACCTCCAGCGGGACGGCGGCCGTCACGGCCGCGGTGCCGGCCGACTCCAGCAGCACCGTGCGGCGCGGGGTGCCGAACGTCTTGGCGACCTCGCCCAGCTCGTCGGAGACGACCTTCCGCAGCAGCGCGTCGTCGCCGAGGATCGCGTCGAGCTCCTCGATGGTCGCCTGCAGCTCGCTCTGCTCCTTCTCGAGCTCCAGGCGGGAGAACTTCGTGAGCCGGCGCAGCGGCATGTCGAGGATGTAGTCGGCCTGGACCTCCGTGAGGTCGAAGACGCTGATCAGCCGCTCCTTGGCCGCCGCGGCGTTCTCGGAGCTGCGGATCAGCTGGATCACCTCGTCGATGTCGAGGATCGCCAGCAGCAGGCCCTCGACCAGGTGCAGCCGGTCGGCGGCCTTGCCGCGGCGGAACGCCGAGCGACGGCGTACGACGTCGTAGCGGTGCTGCAGGAAGACCTCGAGCAGCTGCTTGAGCCCGAGCGTCCGCGGCTGGCCGTCGACCAGCGCCACGGCGTTGATCGAGAACGACTCCTCCAGCGGGGTCTGCTTGTAGAGCTGCTCGAGCAGCGCCTCGGGGTGGAAGCCGTTCTTGACCTCGATGACCAGGCGGGTGCCGTTGGCCATGTCGGTGAGGTCCTTGACGTCGGAGATGCCCTGAAGCTTCTTGCCCTGCACCAACGTCTTGATCCGCTCGACGATCTTCTCGATGCCGACGTTGTAGGGCAGCTCGGTGACGACGATGCCCTTGCGCCGGGGCGTGACGGACTCGACCCGCGCGAGCGCGCGCATCCGGAACGAGCCGCGGCCGGTGGCGTAGGCGTCGCGGATGCCGTCGAGCCCGACGATGGTGCCGCCGGTGGGGAGGTCGGGGCCGGGGATGAAGCGCATCAGGTCGTCGAGACCGGCGTCGGGGTGCTTGACGAGGTGACGCAGCGCCTGCACCACCTCGACCAGGTTGTGCGGGGCCATGTTGGTGGCCATGCCGACGGCGATGCCGGTGGTGCCGTTGACGACCAGGTTGGGGATCGCCGCCGGCAGCACGGTCGGCTCGGTCTCGCGGCTGTCGTAGTTGGGCTTGAAGTCGACGGTGTCCTCGCGGATCGAGGAGGTCATCGCCAGCGCCGCGGGGGTCATCCGGCACTCGGTGTAGCGCATCGCGGCCGGCCCGTTGTCGGGCGAGCCGAAGTTGCCGTGGCCGTCGACGAACGGCAGCCGCATCGACCAGGGCTGCGCCATCCGCACCAGGGCGTCGTAGATCGCGCCGTCGCCGTGGGGGTGCAGCCGGCCCATCACCTCGCCGACGACGCGGGCGCTCTTGACGTGGCCGCGGTCGGGCCGCACGCCCATCTCGTCCATCGTGTAGAGGATCCGGCGCTGCACCGGCTTGAGCCCGTCGCGGGCGTCGGGCAGCGCCCGGGAGTAGATGACGGAGTAGGCGTACTCGAGGAAGGACGACTCCATCTCCTGCTTGATGCTGGTGTCGAGGATGTGCTCCTCGAAGTCGTCGGGGAGCGGGTCCTTCGTCGTACGCCGTGCCATGCGGGCGATTCTCGCTGGTTCACCCAACCGTTGCCGGGTGGAAACGCCGGGCGCGGCCCGACAGCGATAGATTCTGGGGGTGAGCGAGACCGACCAGGCACCCGTCGAGGCCGAGCCCGAGGAGGCCGCCGAGGCGCCCGCGGTGACGCCGCCGCGGCACTGGGAGGCCGACGTGCTGCTCCGCGACGGCCGCACCGCCCACATCCGGCCGATCCGGGCCGAGGACCGCGAGCTGATGGTCGAGTTCTACAGCCGGGTCTCGCCGCAGTCGAAGTACTACCGCTTCTTCGCGCCGATGCCGGAGCTGTCGGAGAAGGACCTGCACCGCTTCACCCACGTCGACTACGTCGAGCGGGTGGCGTTCATCCTCACCGTCGGCGGGCAGATGATCGCCGTGGGCCGCTATGACCTCATCAAGCCGGGGGAGGCGGAGGTGGCCTTCCTGGTCGAGGACGCCCACCAGGGCCGAGGCATCGGGCAGCTGCTGCTCGAGCACCTCGCCCAGGCGGGCCGCGAGCGCGGGATCGAGCGGTTCACCGCGGAGGTGCTGCCCGACAACCAGGCGATGATCCACACCTTCCGCGACGCCGGCTACCGCGTGGTCAGCGGCTACGAGGACGGCGTGATGATGCTGGACTTCCCGATCCAGCCCACCGACACCGCCATCGAGGTGATGGAGGACCGCGAGCACCGCGCCGAGTCGGCGTCGATCGCGGCGTTCCTCAACCCGCAGTCGGTGGCCGTGATCGGCGCCAGCCGCCGCCAGGACTCCATCGGGCAGGCGCTGGTCCGCAACCTGGTGACCGGCGACTTCACCGGGCGCGTCCACGTGGTCAACTCCCAGGCCGTCGCGGTGTCCGGGCTGCCGGCCTACGCCAGCGTGGGGGAGATCCCCGACCAGGTCGACGTCGCCGTCGTGGCGGTGCCCGCCGAGGCGGTGCAGGACGTCGTGCTCGACTGCGCGGCCAAGGGCGTGCACGGCCTGATCGTGATCTCGTCGGGCTTCGCCGAGACCGGTGAGATCGGCCGGCAGCGGCAGCGGCGCCTGGTGGGGCTGGCTCGGTCCTACGGCCTGCGGCTGATCGGCCCCAACTGCCTGGGCGTGATCAACACCGACCCCGGCGTCTCGCTCAACGCCTCGCTGTCGTCGCTGATGCCGCCCCGCGGCCGGGCCGGGTTCTTCTGCCAGTCGGGCGCGCTCGGCTCGGCGATCCTGGAGAAGGTCAACAACCGCGGGCTCGGCCTCTCGACGTTCGTCAGCGCCGGCAACCGCGCCGACGTCTCCGTCAACGACCTGCTGCAGTACTGGCTGGAGGACGACGCCACCGAGGTGGTGCTGCTCTACCTCGAGTCC
>JAUILS010000106.1 GCA_030432975.1 Actinomycetes bacterium | reverse complement strand
CTGGTCCTCGCTCCAGGCCTCGGGCCCGAACAGCTCCTCCTCCAGGGCGAGGAGCTGGGCGAGGTCGTCGGGGGTGGCCGGCCGGATCACGACACCGGCTTGGGGCGGTGCGGCTCGGCCGCGTCGGGTCGGCGGAGATAGAGCGGCTCGGGCGGCAGGGTCTCGCCGCCCTCGCTCAGCGTCGTGGCCACCACCCGCGCCAGCCAGCCGGCGCCGGGCAGCAGCGGCGCCCGCCCGTCGGGGAAGGCGTGGGGATAGAGCTCGGTCCCCGGGCCGACGACCGCCCCGTCGGTGGCCACATCGTCGGGGCGCGCTACGTCGGGGCCGGTCAGCCTGCGGCCGGAGTCGTCGTACGACGCGAGGTAGACCTCCTTGCGCCGCGCGTCGGTGGCCACGGTGAACGGCCCGTCGACCGTGCCGCTCGCCACCGCCTCGGCAGCCAGCACGTCGAGCGTGCACACGCCGTGGACGGGGATGCCGAGCACGTAGCCCAGCGTCCGCGCCGTCACCAGGCCGACCCGCAGCCCGGTGAACGGACCCGGCCCGACGCCCACGGCGACCGCGGTCAGCGCCGTCCGGTCGCCGCCGGCGGCGGCGAGCGCCCGCTCGACCAGCGGCGCCAGCTGCTCGCCGTGCCGCATCGTCTGCTCCGACCGGAGCTCGGCCAGCACGTCCGCGCCGTCGGCGACCGCCACGGTCACCCGCGGGGTCGCGGTGTCGAAGGCCAGCAGCACGGATCAGAGGGTAGCCGCGACGGCGCCCCGCCGGGCAGTCGGCGGGCTGTCGGTCGCGGGCAGTCGGCGGCGGGCAGTCGGCGGCGGGCAGTCGGTCGCGGGCAGTCGGCGGCGGGCAGTCGGCGGGCGGGGATGTCTACTGGTGCGTACGATGCGCCTGGTGCTCCGTACGCACCAGTAGCCTGCGCCCGCCGCGCGTCGGGGATCTCTACTGGTGAGTACAACGCATGTGCTGCTCCGTACGCACCAGTAGACGCGCCCCGCGCCCCGCTGCTCCGTACGCACCAGTAGACACGCGCCCGCGCTCCCCCGCTGCGCCGCAGACGCGCGCCCCGCGCTCCCCGACGGCCCGTGCCCTCGCGCCCTCCGAGGAAGCAGCCTCAGCCCACCCAGCGCGGCCCGTAGCCCCGCACGGCCACCCGCCGCGGGTCGATCGGCTCGCCGACCGGTTCGTCGTCCGCAGCGGAGTCGGAGCCCTCCGCGCGGTCGATCCGCACCTCCAGCCACGAGTCCGACAAAGCCTCGGCGAGCCCGGACCCCCACTCGACCACCGTGACCGCCTCGTCGAGCGAGGCGTCGAGGTCGAGGTCGTCGAGCTCGGCGAGGCCGCCGAGGCGATGGGCGTCGACGTGCACCAGCGCCGGGCCGTGTGCCAGCGGCGGGTGCACCCGCGCGATGACGAACGTCGGCGAGGTGACCTCGCCGCGCACCCCGAGCCCCTCCCCGATCCCCTGCGTCAGCGTGGTCTTGCCGGCCCCGAGCCCGCCGACGAGCACCACCAGGTCGCCACGCCGCAGGTCGGCCGCCAGGCCGACGCCGACGGCCCGCATCGCCGCCCCGTCGACCGCGGTGGAGCGGGTGACCAGGCGCCGCCGCAGCTCGACGTACGGCGTGTCCCGGGCGACCTCGGCGAACCCGCGGTCGTGCCAGAAGCCGACCGTGGTGGGCAGCTCCTCGCGGGCCAGCACCGCCACCTCGTCGGTCGTCACCTCGTCGAGCGCCGCCACCACCAGCGCCCGCGCGACTCCGTGCCGCCGCGCGCCGGGCACGACCCCGAAGCGCCGGAGATAGGTCACGTCCTCGCGCGGGTCGAGCAGCACGGCGCCGGCCGGCACGCCGTCGACCGTGGCGAGCAGCCCTCCGCCGTCCTCCAGCGCCGCAGCCACCGTCGCCTCGGTCTCCCCCAGAGCGTCGGCGGGCGGGTCGAGCACCGGCCGCGAGCCGAACGCCTCGGAGACCACCGCCAGCACCGCCGCGGCGGCCTCCGGGCCGACGCGCCGCACCGCCGTGGTCATCCGGCCGCCGCCGCGTCGCCCGCGGTCGTGACCAGCTGACCGAGCTCGGCGTTGACCTCGTCGGGCCGCTCGAGGATCACCATGTGGCCGGCGCCGTCGCACTCCAGCAGGTCGGAGCCGTGGATCCGGGCGTGCAGCTTGCGGGCGTGGCCGATCGAGGTGATCTTGTCGCCGGTGCCGCAGATGATCGCGGTCGGCACGGTCGCGAGCACCGGGCAGGCCGACCAGACGTCGAGCTCGGCGAAGGCGGGGTAGAAGTCGGCGACCACGTCGAAGGGGGTCTGGTTGAGCATGTCGTAGACGAACTCCACGAGCTCGCCCGCCACCTCGGGCCCGAAGGCGTAGGCGTCGGTGATGGTCAGCGCGAGGTCGTGGCCGCGGTTGCGCAGCGCGTCGACCGCCCGGTGCCCGCGCGAGAGGGCGCCGACGACGCGGGTGACGAGACCGCTGCCGAAGCCCGCCGGGAGCATCGGGAAGAGGATCCGGCCGGGGTCGAGCCCGCCGGCGGTCGTCGACAGCAGCGCGACGCCGACCACCTTGGTGCCGAACAGCTCGGGGTGCTGCTCGGCCAGCTGCATGATCGTCATGCCGCCCATGGAGTGCCCGACGAGCACCACCGGGTCGTCGTGGGTGAGGTCGAGCACCCGCTTGAGGTCGCGGCCGAGCTGGTCGAGCGTGGCGTCCTCGCTGGGCGAGCGGCCGGACCGGCCGTGGGAGCGCTGGTCCCAGAACACCATCGGGACCAGCCCGCGGAAGGCCGCGCGCTGATAGTGCCAGCAGTCGAGGTTGAGGGCGTAGCCGTGGCAGAACACCACCGTCACGGGGCGCTCGGCCGTCTTGGCACGGCGTCCGCTCGGGGCGGGGTCCACCGGGTCGATCTCGACGTGGAGCGGCACGCCGTCGTCCGCGACGACGGTGATCGGCTCGGAGTGCAGCGAGCCGTAGGGGATGGTGTCGTCGATGTCGCGGGCGAGCCGCATCCGCCGCTGCTGGGCGGCGCGCACCGCCCCGCCGGCGACCGCGACCCCGGCAGCTCCGGCGGCGGCCCCCAGGGCGACCCCCAGCACCTTGCCCGTGACGCCCACTCAGTCCTCCTCGCCGACGTGGCGGCGACCCAGCCGGCCGCCGATCCTGCTCACGATCTCGTAGCTGATCGTGCCGCATGCCTCCGCCCATTCCTGCGCGGTGGGCTCCCCGCGCGTGCCGGGCCCGAACAGCACCACCGGCTCGCCGGGGTCCGGGAGGTCGCCGTCGAGGTCGACGACGAACTGGTCCATGCAGACCCGGCCGCGGATCGGCCGCCGCCGCCCGGCGACCCACACCTCCGCCCGGCCGCTGGCATGCCGCGGCACCCCGTCGGCGTACCCGACCGGCACCAGCCCGACGGTCGTGTCGCGGTCGGCGACCCAGGTGTGGCCGTAGGACACGCCCTCCCCCGCGGCGACCCGCTTGGCCAGCACCAGCGGCGCCTGCACCGTCATCGCGGGCACCAGCCCGACGGCTGGCGTATGACCGGGGGCCGGGTCGAGGCCGTACGACGCCAGCCCGACCCGCGCCAGGTCCAGCCGGACGTCGGGCCACAGCAGGGCGCCGGCCGAGTTGGCCAGGTGGCGCAGCCCCGGTCCGACGCCGGCCGCGTCGGCCTGGGCGACCGCGTCGGCGAGGCGCTCCCGCTGCACCTCGGTGGCCGGGTGCGCGGGCTCGTCGGCGCAGGCGAGGTGCGACCAGACCCCGGTCACCTCGACCCGGCCGGCGTCCTGGGCCGCGCGGGCCGCGGCGACCAGCCCCGGCCAGTCCTCGCGGACGCAGCCGCCGCGCGACAGCCCGGTGTCCACCTTGAGCTGCACGCGGGCCACCCGGCCGGCCTCGGCCGCGGCCGCGGCGACCAGCGCCAGCTCCCGCTCGGAGTACGCCGTGACGTCCAGGTCGGCGGCCAGCGCCTCGGCGTAGCGCTCCCCTCCGGGCAGGTCCAGCCAGGTGAGGATCGGCCCGGTGTCGCCGGCGGCGCGCAGCTCCAGGCCCTCCGCGATCGTCGCCGCGCCGAGCCAGTCGGCACCGCCCTGGCGCGCGGCGCGGGCGACCGGCACCGCCCCGTGGCCGTAGCCGTCGGCCTTGACCACGACCATCAGCGCCGCGGGGGCGACCAGCTCCCGGAGCAGACGCACGTTGTGGCGGACCGCCTCGAGGTCGACCACGATCTCGGCGGCCGTGACCCCGGGTTCCATGCCCCGATCCTTTCATCCCGCCCCGGGGTCAGCGGAGCAGGTCGCCGATCACGACCGGCAGCGCGGCGGCGACGTCGCCGGCCACCAGCGGGCCTCCCGCGCCGGCCAGGCGGGCCGCCGCGCCGTGCAGCCAGGCGCCCACCGACGCCGCGTCGAAGGGCTCCAGGCCGGCGGCCAGCAGCGCCCCGACCACCCCGGCGAGCACGTCCCCGGCGCCCGCGGTGGCCAGCCAGGGCACGCCGGTGACGTTGGCGCGGACCCGGCCCGAGGGCTCGGCGACCAGCGTGTGCCGCCCCTTGAGGAGCACCACCGCGTCGAAGCGCCAGGCGGCGTCGCGGGCGTGCCGCAGTGGCGCCGCCTCGACCTCCTCGCGGTCGACACCGAGCAGCGACGCCAGCTCGCCCGCGTGCGGGGTGAGCACCACCGGCGCCTCGAGCTCCGACGGCAGCGCCGCCAGCGCGTCGGCGTCCACGACGACGGGCACGCCGTCGGCCAGGCATGCCTCGAGCGCCGCACCGGCGTCCTCGCCCCCGCCGCACCCCGTCACCCACGCCTGCACCCGGCCGGGCCCCACGGCCTCCGGGTGCGCCCGGCGTACGTCGGCCGCGGCCGCGCCGTCGTAGCGCACCATGCCGGCCAGCCCGCAGCTTGCGCCGGCCACCGAGAGGACGGCGGCGCCGGGATACTGCGCCGACCCGGTGCGCAGCCCCACCACGCCCCGGGAGTACTTGTGACCGGACGGCTCCGGCCGGGGCAGCAGCGCCGCGACATCGGCCGGCTGGAGCGCCTCCACCGCCGCCGCGGGCAGGTCGAGCCCGATGTCGACGAGCTCCACCGCGCCGCAGGCGAGCGCCGCCGGGTCGACCAGGTGGGCGACCTTGTGGGTGCCGAAGGTGACGGTCACGTCGGCCACCACGTGCGGCCCGTCGACCTCGCCTGTGTCGACGCCCACCCCGCTGGGCACGTCGACCGCGACCATCGGGACGCCCTCGAACGCGGCCACGGCAGCCGCGGCGTCGGGGCGCAGCGGCCCGATCGCGCCGATGCCGACGATGCCGTCGACCACCACGTCGGGCGGGGCGGCGTCGGCCACGTCGACCACGCGGCCACCGGCGGCGCGCAGGGCGGCCACGCCCCCGGGGTGGGCCTTGTCGGGCGCCAGCAGGACGGCCTCGACGGCGCACCCCCGGCCCCGCAGCAGGGCACCGGCATAGAGCGCGTCGCCGCCGTTGTTGCCGGCGCCGACCAACAGCAGCACCCGGCGTCCGTAGGCCTCCCCGAGCAGCTCGGCCACCGACGCGGCCAGCCCGGCCGCCGCCTGCGCCATCAGCGCGCCGTCGGGCACCTCCGCCATCCGGGCCGCCTCGGCGTCCCGGACCTGCTGCACGGTGTGGGCGCTGCGCATGCCGCGACCCTACGCCCGCTCAGCTCTCCAGGATCACGAAGGCCGAGGCGATGCCCGCGTCGTGGGAGAGCGAGACGTGGACCTGCGCGGCGCCGAGCGCGGCGGCCCGGCCGGCGACGGTGCCGGTCATCTCGAAGCCCGGGTCGCCGGAGTCCTCCGCCACGATCTCGGCGTCGTGCCAGGCGAGCCCGCCGGGCGCGCCGAGGGCCTTGGCGAGGGCCTCCTTGGCGGCGAAGCGCGCGGCCAGCGAGTTGATCGGCTTGGCCGCCTCGGCCGGGGTGAACAGCCGCTCGCGCAGCCCCGGGGTGCGCTCCAGCGCCTCCTCGAAGCGGCTGACGTCCACGACGTCGATGCCGACGCCCACGATGGCCATCCGGAAGTCCTCGGCTGCCGGCTACTCGACGGTGACGGACTTGGCGAGGTTGCGCGGCTGGTCGACGTCGTGCCCCAGCTGCGTGGCGAGCTCGCAGGCGAAGAGCTGCAGCGGCAGCACGGCGAGCAGCGGCTGGAGCAGCGTCGACACGCGGGGCAGCCGCAGCATCTCGTCGGCGTAGGCCGCCACCGACTCGTCGTCCTCCTCCGCGAGCACGATGGTGCGGGCGCCGCGGGCGCGGATCTCCTGGATCGCGCTCACCATCTTGTCGTGGAGGAAGTCGCGACCCTGGGGCGGCACCACGCAGAACACCGGCAGCCCGGGCTCGATCAGCGCGATCGGGCCGTGCTTGAGCTCGCCGGCCGCGAAGCCCTCGGCGTGGAGGTAGGCCAGCTCCTTGAGCTTGAGCGCGCCCTCCAGCGCCACCGGGTAGCCGGCGTGCCGGCCGAGGAAGAGCACCGACCGCGCGTCGCGCATCCGGCCCGCGAGGGCATAGAGCTCGTCGGCGCCGTCGAGCACCCGCTGCACCGCCGCGGGCATCCCCTCCAGCTCGGTGGTGACCTTGGCGATCTCGTCGCCGAACATGCTGCCGCGCACCTGCGCGAGGTAGAGGCCGAGGAGATAGTTGGCGATCAGCTGGGTGGTGAAGCCCTTGGTCGAGGCGACGCCGATCTCGGGGCCGGCGTGGGTGTAGATCACCGCGTCGGACTCGCGCGGGATCGTCGAGCCGTTGGTGTTGCAGATCGCCAGCACCTTCGAGTGCTGCTCCCGCGCGTGCCGGATCGCCATCAGCGTGTCGGCCGTCTCGCCGGACTGGCTGATCGCGACCACCAGCGTGGTGCGGGTGAGGATCGGGTCGCGGTAGCGGAACTCGTGGGAGAGCTCCACCTCGCAGGGGATGCGGGTCCAGTGCTCGATGGCGTACTTCGCGACCAGGCCGGCGTAGAACGCGGTGCCGCAGCCGACGATGATGATCTTGTCGATCGAGCGCAGCTCGTCGACCGACATCCGCACCTCGTCGAGCTGGAGCTTGCCGTCGGCGTCGCGCCGACCGAGCAACGCGTCGGCGACGGCGTGCGGCTGCTCGAAGATCTCCTTGCGCATGAACCAGTCGAAGCCGCCCTTCTCGGCGGCCGAGAGGTCCCAGTCGACGTGGTAGGGCTTGCCCTCGGCGGCCTCGCCCTCGAACGTCGACACGGCCACGCCGTCGCGGGTCAGCGTGACCACCTGGTCCTGACCGAGCTCCAGCGCCTCGCGGGTGTGCTCGATGAACGCCGCCACGTCGGAGCCGAGGAAGTTCTCGCCGTCGCCGAGCCCCACCACCAGCGGGGAGTTGCGACGGGCGGCGACCACCCGGTCTGGCTCGGCGGCGTCGACCGCGACCAGCGTGAAGGCGCCGGTGAGCCGGCGGCACACCCGCTGCATCGCCGTCGTCAGGTCGGCGCCGTCCTCGACCTCCTGCTCCAGCAGGTGGGCGGCCACCTCGGTGTCGGTGTCGGAGCGCATCTCATGGCCGGCGGACTCAAGCTCGGCGCGGAGCTCGGCGAAGTTCTCGATGATGCCGTTGTGGATCACCGCCACCCGGCCGTCGCGGCCGAGGTGGGGGTGGGCGTTGCGGTCGGTGGGCGCCCCGTGGGTGGCCCATCGGGTGTGCCCGATGCCGGTGGTCGACGCCGGGAGCGGCTGCTCGGCCAGGGCCTTCTCGAGGTTGGCGAGCTTGCCGGCACGCTTGTCGGTGACCAGCTGCTCGTCGTGGACCAGGGCGATCCCGGCGGAGTCGTAGCCGCGGTACTCCAGCCTCCGGAGCCCCTCGATCACCACACCCTGGGCCTGCTGAGGGCCGACGTACCCGACGATTCCGCACATGGCCGCGAGTCTAGTCGCGGGCGGGTCGGTCCCCGGGGTCGCTGCCCGGCGTGGCCGGCCGCCCCTGCAACAATGCTCCGCATGGCAGGCCCCGGCGCGGACAACGGCCGCGAGCCGTCGCCGTACGTCGAGCTGGAGCGGGCCGCCTGGGCGGCGCTCGGCCAGGCTACCGAGAGCCCGCTCAGCCCGGAGGAGATCACCCGGCTCCGCGGCCTGGGCGACGCCCTCGACCTCGACGAGGTGCAGCAGGTCTACCTCCCGCTGTCGCGGCTGCTGAGCCTCTACGTCGAGTCGGCGGGCCGGCTGCACCGCGAGCAGGAGTCGTTCCTGCACCGGCCGCACCCGCCGCGGACGCCGTTCGTGATCGGCCTCGCCGGCTCCGTGGCGGTCGGCAAGTCGACCACCGCCCGCGTGCTGCAGCAGATGCTCGCCCACTGGCCGGAGCATCCCAACGTCGCGCTGGTCACCACCGACGGCTTCCTGCTGCCCAACGCCGAGCTGGAGCGGCGCGGGATCATGCACCGCAAGGGCTTCCCGGAGTCCTACGACCGGCGCGGGCTGCTGCGCTTCGTGGTCGACATCAAGTCGGGCCGCGACGAGGTGCTGGCGCCGCGCTACTCCCACCTGGTCTACGACGTGGTGCCCGACGACCCGGTGGTCGTCCAGCGGCCCGACATCGTCATCGTCGAGGGGCTCAACGTGCTGCAGCCGGCCCGCGGCGGGCCCGACGGCCGCAGCAGCCTCGCGGTGAGCGACTTCTTCGACTTCTCCGTCTATGTCGACGCGGCGACCACGGACATCCGCCGGTGGTATGTCGAGCGGTTCCTGCGGCTCCGGGAGACGGCGTTCCGCGACCCGGCGTCGTACTTCGCGAAGTACGCCTCGCTCACCGAGGACGAGGCGGTCGCGGAGGCGGGCCGGATCTGGGACGGCATCAACGGGCCCAACCTGGCGCAGAACATCGCCCCCACGCGGTCGCGCGCCACGCTCGTGCTGCGCAAGGACACCGACCACTCGGTGCGCTACATCCGCGTGCGCAAGCTCTGAGCCGGGGCAGGCTCTCGGGCGGTCGGGCGGGCGGGGTCAGGCGTGCGGGCGAGCGGCGCGCAGCCGCTCGGCCAGCCCGTCGGGGAGCGGCGCGGTGGGCGCGGTGCGGCCGAGCATGGAGGCGGGGAAGCCGAGCGCCTTGCTGGGCAGCGGCCGGTTGGTCTGATGGAGCCACTCGTCGAAGAAGACGGTGAGGTCCTTGCTCGTCTTGCGCTGCGCGAGCGCCTCGAACTGCGCCAGGCTGGCGTTGCCGTGGCGGTGCTGGCGGGCCCAGATGCGGAGGATCTTGTCGTGGGTGGCGGCGCCGACCTTGTTGCGGAGCGCCTGCATCGCCATGGCGCCCCGGTCGTAGACCGCCCAGTCGAAGAGGCGGTCGGGGCCCGGGTCGGCGATGCTGAGCCGCCAGAAACCGCCGTCGGTGCGGTAGTAGCTGTAGTAGCTCTCGAAGATCCCGTTGAGCGTCACGCCCCTCTGGCGCTGCGCCCAGAGCCAGCTCGACCAGGTGGCGAAGCCCTCGTTGAGCCAGATGTCGCGCCACTGCGCGACGCTGACGGAGTCGCCCCACCACATGTGGGCCAGCTCGTGCGCGACGACCTCGGTGTTGACGCCGGCGGCGCCCGAGCCGAAGAAGACCTTGGAGTAGATCGGTCGGGTCTGATTCTCCAGCGAGAACGGGAACGATGCGTTGCCGATGATGCCGCCGGCGGTGGAGAACGGGTAGGGGCCGAACCGGCGCGTGAAGAAGTCGACGATCGCCGGAGTCTTCTTCAGGCTGAGGACCGCGGCCTTGCGCTGGCCCTTCGAGATGCGGTTGGTGACGGCGTTGAGCCAGGGGACGCCCTTCGCGGTGCGGCCGCGGGAGATCTGGTAGTCGCCGATGACGACCGTGGCGAGGTACGTCGTCATCGGCTCGGGGCTCACCCAGTGCCAGCGCTTCTTGGCGCCGAGCTTCTTCACGCCGCGCAGCTCGCCGTTGCTGATCACCTTCTTGGTGGCCTTGGTCGTGACGTAGAGGTCGAACGTCGCCTTGTCGCTCGGGTGGTCGTTGGACGGGAACCACACCGACGCCACCTCGGGCTCCCCCGCCGCGATCGCGCCGTCGCTGGTGAGGAACCAGCCGCCCAGGTTGGTGCTGCTGGACGCCTGCGCCGGCTTGCCGGCGTACTGCACCCGGACCTTGAAGGGATCGCCGTTGTCGATCGGCGTCGCCGGCGTGACCACGAGCTCGCGGCCCGACTGGCTGAACGTCGCGGCGACGCCGTCGACGGTGACCGAGCGCGCGGCCAGCTCGAGGTCGAGGTTGAAGCGCGACAGGTCCTGCGTCGCGGTCGCCTTGATGGTCGCGTCGCCCTTGATCCTCTTCGTGACGACGCCGTAGTCGAGGCGCAGGAGGTAGCGAGCCACGTCGTAGCCGCCGTTGCCGTAGCCCGGGAAGTAGGGGTCGCCCGCGCCGCTGTCGCCCGGCGCCGGCTCCGCGTGAGCCACGGTCGGCAGGCTCAGCGCGGCGACCGCCGCGAGCGCGGCCAGGCGGGTCGTCCGGCGTGGCATCGGTGGTCCTCCCCCGTGGGTGTCCGTGGCTGGTGTCGCCGACTGGTGACTGTACGGCAGGGGGTGGACTGCGGTGGCTGGCGCGGCTGGGCTTGTTGCCGCGTTGGCTCGCGGGGTACGGCGGGCTGTGGTCGCCGTTGTTGGCTGTGATGTGCAGCTGGCCGTGCCTGGCTGAGGTCTGCTGGCGGTCGCCGGGTCTGCTCGGGTCGCGGTCCCGGCAGCGATGAGCCGAGCGGCCGTGCCGGGCTGAGGTCCGCGGGCCGCCGCCGGGTCCCCCGGCCGGACCCCGCGGCGCCCCCGAAATCACTCCGAAACTTTTCTCGGAAACTGTCTCACGATGCGGGACCAGGGGCCTCGGATCGGGCTCGACTGTCGGTGCTGCCTGGTTGGGTTGTCGGTATGAGCACAGCAGCCCACCTGCCTGAGGAGGTCCCGGTTCCGGGGTCTCCGGATCGGGTGTTGGCTGCCGCCCGTGCGGCGTCGCGTGCTGAGCAGGCGGCGGGGGTGGCGAAGCTGGTGGCGGCGGTGGAGTGGGCGGCGCTGCACGAGCCCACCGACACCGGGGACGCCGCC
>JAUILS010000338.1 GCA_030432975.1 Actinomycetes bacterium | reverse complement strand
GCTCGACGTCGACGCCGGCACGCCCCAGCGCGCGGAGGTACGCCGCCCCGGCCGCGAGCGTGTAGCCCACCTCCTGGGCGTCGGAGGCCCCGCGGTCGTGGACGGCCGTCCCGTCGACGACCAGCGCCCCGATCCCCGCCGGGCCGGCCACGGCGGCGACGTCCGCGACGACCGTGTCGATGTCGCCGGCCTCCCCGCCGGTCCGCAGGGCGGCCCCGAGCGGGTCGGCCCCCGCGGAGGTGCCAGCGGCCGGCGTGACGCCGGTCGTCTCGAGCCAGGCCGCGAGCGACCTGGCCGCGCCGACCGGGTCGTCGGGCGCGTCGAGGACGACGGGTGCCAGGTCGGCCAGCACCCCGTCCAGCCGCGCCGACAGCGTCTCCGGGGTCACCGCACCGTCGAGCCGCAGCCAGACCGACGTGGCGCCCCGGTCGAGCTCGTCGAGCAGCGGCGCCGGGTCGGCCGCCGCGCTCGCCACCCGGACGTCCCAGGCGCCCTGCCGGGTCGGGCGACCGAGCGTCGTCGCCGCCTCGAGATCCTCGGGCGTCCCGATGGGCGGCACGGCCACCCCGTCGAGCGTGTGGCGGGTCAGCCTGCCCCACACGGCGCTGTCGGGGTCGTCGGGCCCGAGCCTGCGGGTCTTGCGCAGCATCGTCGCCGCCGCGGCCTCCCAGGCGGCGCGGTCGAACCGGTCCGCCTCCGAGGTGAGCGCCAGCGACCCGTCGGCAGGGTCCGTCGAAGTGTCTGGTGCGGCGGTGTCCATGACAGCAGCCTAGGAGTCCGGCTCCGACCAGGGCCACCCACTGTGACCGATCCGATCCAGCGGCGCGGCGGAGTCGCCGTTCCGCGCGATCAGCGGTTCCGGCCCGGCGGGCCGCACGGACCGCGCATACTCCTCGGGTGACCCAGGCACCTCCCGGTTGGCACCCCGACGCGCACGACCCCGCGCTGCTGCGCTGGTGGGACGGCGCGCAGTGGACGCCCCAGACGTCGACCCGCGAGGCCGTCGACGCCCAGCTCGCCCGCGCGGGCTTGCCCCACGCCCCGGCCCCGGCGCGCCCTGCCCTGGGCGGCGGCTGGGGGATGCTGGCCGTCGCCACCCAGCTCGCCCTGATGCTGATCCTCGTCCTCGACGGTGCCCTGGTGGCGCTCTCCCTGACCTACGTCTCCACCCTGCAGCAGTGGCGCGCGGACCTGTCGTCGCTCAACGACGAGCAGGCGGTGCTCCTCGACGTCGCCAGCAACGTCCTGACGATCACCTGGTGGCTGCTGTTCGTGACGATCGGGGTTCTCTTCATCAGCTGGCTCTATCTGGCCCACCGCAGCGACCGGATGGACCCCCGCAGCCTCCAGCACGCCTCCGGGTGGGCGATCGGCGGCTGGTTCGTCCCGATCCTCAACCTGTGGCGCCCGGTCCAGATGGTGCGCGACGTCTTCCGCGGTGCGGGCGCGCCGGTCCCCGTCGTGGTCGGGCTCTGGTGGACCGCGCTCATCCTCGGCCGCATCAGCAGCCGGGCCTCCGCGGCCGCGGTGCCCGACGAGGACCTCGAGGTCTTCGCCTGGATCGACGCGGCCATCACCTCGTGGCAGGTCGACATCGTCACCTGGTCGCTGGACCTGGTGGCCGCCCTGCTCGCGATCGTCGTCGTACGCCGCACCACCCGGGCCGTCCTGCGGGACCGGTCGGCCGCCGTTCCGGGCGTCGTCACCGTCCTCTAGACCCGGCGCGGGCTCAGACCTCCGTTCGCCCGTCGTTGTCCTTGTTGCGCAACCCGATCTTGTTGCCGAGCCACACCAGCGGGTCGTACTTCCTGTCGACGACCCGCTCCTTCATCGGGATGATCGCGTTGTCGGTGATCTTGATGTTCTCGGGGCAGACCTCGGTGCAGCACTTGGTGATGTTGCACAGCCCGAGTCCGGCGGCGCCCTGAGCGAGCTCGCGCCGGTCGTGGGTGTCGAGCGGGTGCATGTCGAGCTCGGCGTAGCGCAGGAAGAACCGCGGCCCCGCGAAGTCGGGCTTGTTCTCCTCGTGGTCGCGCACCACGTGGCAGGTGTTCTGGCACAGGTAGCACTCGATGCACTTGCGGA
>JAUILS010000337.1 GCA_030432975.1 Actinomycetes bacterium | reverse complement strand
ACCCGACAGTCCGAACGAGCCGCCCTTCGTGGCGGGCCACTGGGCGAGCGTGAGCACGGTCGTCACCTGACCGGTGGGCCGGTCGACACCGTCGACGGTGGCGAGCAGCTCGGCGACCGGCGTCTCGCGCAGCCGGCTGAGCCGCCCGTCGACGCCGTCGGCCGCGCCGGCCGCCACGGTCACCGCGACCGCCCGCCGGCTCAGACCGGTCAGCAGCGCCTCGTAGATCGGGTCCTGCTGCTCGTCGGTGTCGCGCCCCAGCAGGACCACCACATCGGGTGCCCGGGTGGCGGCGTCGTCGCCGCCCGTGAGCAGCTCGGCGCCGCTGAAGCTCTGCAGCACCGACGCCGCCTGCGGACCCACCGCGGCCTTGCGGTCTCCGTCGGTCGTGGCGATGGCCAGGCCGAGGAGCTCGCCCGCGCGTTCGTACGTCGTCGCGTCGGCGCTCAGCGACCCGGCGGCGTCCTGCTCCTGGAGCTGGGTGAGCAGCTGGCTGCCGAGGGTGTCGACGAGGGCCTTCTCCCCCGGGTTGACCATCGCCTTGGTGACGCCGTAGCGACCGGTGATCGTGCCCCCGGCGGCGGTGACCTGCTCGGCGAGCGCGTCGACCGTGCCGTCGGAGACCCCCGGGAAGGCCACGACCGCCACCGGGCGACCGTCGAGCGCGTTGCCGTAGAGCACGGGCGCGGCTGAGGCCGCCAGCTCGTCGCCGTAGCCCGCCGCCGAGCGTGCGCTCGACAGGGCGGCGCGGTCGGCGCGGCTGGGTGATGCCGACGCCTGCTCGGACCGGCCGAGCTCGGAGAGCGGTCCACCGCCGAGGGCGATGCCGGCGGCGAGCGCCAGGAACACCGCCACCAGGGAGATGACGTGGAATCGGACGGGGATCACGGCAGCAGGCCTCGCAGCTGGTCGGAGACGGAGTGCAGGGCGGGGAGGGCGGCGTCGACCCACTCCTGGCCCGCGGGGGTCACCGCGATCGCGGACCCGAGGGCGACCAGCCCCGCGAGCAGCACGGCGACCAGGTGCCGCGGCCGCACGGAGCCGGCGTAGAGCTGCGGCACGGCGGCAGCCGGCACCAGCCGGTGGCCGACCCGGAGCCGGGTGAGGTAGGTGCTGGCCAGCCCCGGTCGGCGGCGGTCGAGCAGCTCCTCGAGGCCGGCACCCATGCCGGCCCCGACGATCAGGGAGGCGCCCGCGACGTCGGCGAGCACCAGCGCGGCATCCTCCGGCGAGGTGCCGGTCTCGAGCCGCAGCGGCCGCACCCCGCGCCGCTCCAGGTGGTCCAGCGCGTGGTGGGTGGCGCCGCGGTCGACGCAGGCCACCACGTCGCGGGCGGACTTCAGGACCTTGGCGGACGGGCCGTCCGGGTCGGCCGGACCGGGGGCGAGCACGACGACCTCGGGCGCATGGCCCAGCTCGCGCGCCACCTCCGCGGCGGTCCCGACGCCGACCACGACCGGACGCTGCTCACGCAGGAAGGACCGCATCGCCCGCAGCTCGTCACGCAGGTCGGGTCCCGCGGCCGCCACCACCACCGGCCGCCCGGCCAGCCGGGTGCGCAGCGTGGGGAGGCCGAGCCCGTGCAGCAGGAGGTCCTGCTCGCGGCGCAGCAACGCCCCGCTGTTGGCGACAAAGCTCTCGAGCTGGCTGGTCATCCCCGCGCGGGCGCCGGCGAGCTCCTCGGCCACCGTCTCGGCGTCCACCACCCGCCCCGTGGCCAGCAGCAGGTCGCGGTCGTGGACCATGCCGTCGAGCAGCCGGACCGTCTGACCGTCGCGGACGGCGCTGAAGACGTCGGCGCCGAGCCCGTCGACCACCGGCAGGCCGGCCTCGACGAGCACCTGCGGGCCGAGGTTGGGGAACCGCCCCGAGATCATCGGCGAGGCGTTGAGGACGGCGGCCGCGCCGGCGTCGACGAGGGCCACCGCGGTGGCGCGGTCGAGGTCACTGTGGTCGAGGAGGGCGATGTCCCCGGGACGCAGTCGCGCCAGCAGGGCCGGCGTACGGCGGTCGGCGCGGACCACGCCGACGACTCCGGGGGCGCCCGTCTCCGAGCGGGTGCGCAGGGGAAGCTTCATGACCGCTCCATGGTC
>JAUILS010000105.1 GCA_030432975.1 Actinomycetes bacterium | reverse complement strand
GATCGCTCCCGGGTTGAGGATGCCGTCGGGGTCGAGGGCGTCCTTGACCCGCCGGGTCAGCGCCATCACGTCGGGGCCGAGCTGGTCGGGCAGCGCGCCCTTCTTGGCCCGGCCGACGCCGTGCTCTCCGGTGATGGTCCCCCCGAGCGTGATGGCCGCGGCCATGACGTCGTCGAAGGCCGCCCGCGCCCGGGCGGTCGAGTCGGCGTCGGCGGCGTCGTAGACCACGATCGGGTGGGTGTTGCCGTCGCCTGCGTGGGCGACGGTCGGGATCTCCACGCCGTGCTTGTCGGCGATCGCCGCGACCGCGCCGAGCAGGTCGGGCAGCAGCGGCACCGGAGCGCCGACGTCCTCCAGCAGCAGGGAGCCGCGGGCCTCGATGGCGTGGAACGCCATCCGCCGCGCCGCCACGAACATCTCGCCCTCCTCGGGGTCGTCGGTGACGAAGACCTCGGTCGCCCCGGCAGCGATGAACGCCGCCTCCATCAGCGCCGCCTCGTCGGCCCGGGCCGCGCCGGGCGCGTCCGACTGGGCGACCAGGAGCGCGCCGGCCGACCGGTCCAGGCCCATCGGCTTGAAGTCCTCGACGGCGTTGACCGACGCGGCGTCCATCAGCTCCATCATCGACGGCCGGATCTGCCGGCCGACGGCGACGACGGCCGCCGCCGCCGCGGCGACGGTCGGGAACGTCGCCACCAGGGTCGAGGTCGGGCCGGGCGCCGGCACCAGGCGCAGGATGGCGCGGGTGACCACGCCGAGCGTGCCCTCGCTGCCGACGAAGAGCTTGAGGAGGGAGAGGCCGGCGACGTCCTTGATCCGCTTGCCGCCCAGGGTCACCAGGGTGCCGTCGGCGAGCACCACGTCCAGGCCGAGGACGTAGTCCGTCGTGACGCCGTACTTCACGCAGCACAGGCCGCCCGCGTTGGTGGCGACGTTGCCGCCGATCGAGCAGATTTCGTAGGACGACGGGTCGGGCGGGTAGGCCAGCCCGTGCTCGGCGGCGGCCCGCTTGACGTCGATGTTGAACGCGCCCGGCTCGACGACGGCAACCCGGGTGGCGGTGTCGATCTCGATGGCGTCCATCCGCTCGAGCACCAGCGTGAGGCAGCCCTCGACCGCGTTGGAGCCGCCCGACAGCCCCGACCCGGCCCCGCGCGGCACGACCGGCACCCGGTGCTGCGCCGCCCAGCGGACCGCGGCCTGGACCTGAGCGGCGTTCTCGGCCCGGACGACCGCGCACGGCATCCCGGCCGGTGGGTTGCGGGACCAGTCGTGGCGGTACTTCTCCATCGCCTCGGGCTCGGTGAGCACGACGCCGTCGGGAAGGCTCGACCGGAGCTCGTCGAGGGCGTGCGTGGTCGTGGTCATGGGGCCCATGCAACCATTCGGGCGTGAGCGATGGCAGCACCCCGGCGGGCGAATCCACGGGGGAGGCCGCCACCCGGCCCCGGTGGTTCGACGAGCGGACCCCGCAGGAGCGCGCCGGCTACGCGCAGTACTTCCGCACGCTCGAGGCGCGCGGCGACGACGTCGACGGCGAGGCGCGGTTCGTGCACGCCATGCTCCCCCGGGGAGCGACCGTGCTCGACGCCGGCTGCGGGGTCGGGCGGGTCGCGGCGGCGCTGGCCGGCTGGGGACACACCGCGGCGGGCGTCGACGCCGACCCGGTGCTGGTCGAGGCCGGGAGGGGGTTCTACCCCGACCTGCCGCTCGCCACCGTCGACCTCTGCCACCTCGCGCCGGCGCGGCTGGAGTCGCTCGGGCTGCCGTCGGCGTACGACGTCGTGGTCGCCGCCGGCAACGTGATGCTGTTCGTGGCCGCCGGCACCGAGGGCGAGGTGCTCGCCGGTGTGGCGCGGGTGCTCAAGCCCGGCGGCCGGGCGGTGTTCGGCTTCCGCACCGACGCGGCGTACACCCACGACGACCTCGACCGCGACGCCGCCTCCGTCGGCTGGACCCGCGAGCACCGCTTCGCCACCTGGCAGCTCGACGCGTGGCGCGACGGCGCCGACTGGGCGGTGTCGGTCTACCGGGGCTGAGGGCGTGTTGCTTCACCATGCTGAGTAGGCGCAGCAGCACTGGGCACGCCCCACTCACCGTGCAAAGTGCGACGTCGGCTACCCGGCATGGTGAAGCAACAGGGCCGCAACCTCCACACCCCTCACACCGGCTCGGGAGCGGGCTCCTCGGCGTGGGCGACCTGCGGCAGCTGGCGCCAGATCAGCGCGAGGATGAGCGCCGAGCCGACGCCGGCGAACCAGAACGGCGCGGTGATCCCCCACTGCCGGGCGATCAGACCGCCCAGCGCGCTGCCGGCCACCATCCCGCCGAAGACCCCGACGTTGTAGACGCTGGTGACTCGCCCCTGGAACGCGGTCGGTACGGCGCGCTGCCGCACCGCGCTGGACAGCGTCCCCCACACGAAGGCGTAGCCCCCGAAGACCAGCATCACCAGCATCGCCACCCACGGCGCCGGCGCCAGCGCGAGCGCGACGTGGGTCCCGACCTCGAGGCAGAGGCACAGCCGCATCAGCGTGCCGAGGTCGAGGTGTCGTTCGAGCCAGCCATAGCTCGTCGTCCCGACCAGCCCGCCGACGGCGATCGCCGTCGTGAGCAGCCCGAAGCCCACCTCGTGCATGCCGAGGTGCACGGTGGCATAGAGCACCAGCACCGACCAGGCGGCGCCCCAGGTGACGTTGAAGACGAAGATCGTGAGCGCCAGCGTGCGCACCGGCGGGTGCCGCCAGAGCCACCGCAGCCCGTCGACGATGTCCGCGCGGACCCGGCCGCGGTCGGCCCGGGCGGTGCCGTGGGAGGGCAGCCGCATCCGCGAGATCAGCAGGACCCCGCACAGCGCGAGCACGACCTGGGTGACGAACGGCCAGGCCATGCCGGCGGCGAACAGCGCCGCCCCGACCGGCGGGCCGACCAGCTGGTTGACGGTCACGTAGCCGGCGAAGAGGCGCGCGTTGGCGATGCCGAGGTCGGCCTTGCGCACCAGCATCGGCGTGAGCGTGCCGCCCGTGGTGTCGACGAAGGTCTCCGCGACGCCCATCAGGAACAGCAGGGCCAGCAGCACCGGGATCGACAGGCCGTCGGTGACGATCAGCACGACGAGCACGGTCACCACGGCGGCCCTGGCCAGGTCGCCGACGACGATCATCAGGCGGCGGTCGAGCCGGTCGGCCAGCACGCCGGCATACAGGCCGAAGAGCAGCCAGGGCAGCTGCTGGAGCAGCGGCGCGAGCGCGACCAGCAGCGGGTCGTTCGTCTGCGACGCCATCAGCAGCGGGCCGGCGGCCAGCGCGATGCCGTCGCCGAGGTTGGTCACCCACGACGACGCCAGCAGCCACCGGAACGGGCTGCCGAGCCGCTCCGGGACGACGGTCTCGAGGAGGCGGCTCACGAGCAGCAGACGCTACTCGGCGGGCCGGGTCCCGTCACCCGCGTTTCGGCGCCGCCCGGTGGGCGGTCACCGACGACCCGGCACGAGGCCGGGAGGAACGCCTGGGGTCAGGCGGGCTGCATCTCCTGCGCGGCGTCGAGCTCGGCGTCCATCGCTGCGTCGATCGCGGGGGCGTCGAGGTCGAGCAGAGCCGCGGCCCGAGCGGACAGCAGCGCGTCGTTCTCCTCCTTGAGGCGGAGCACGAGCGTCTCGAGCTCACCCACACGAGCGCGCAGTCGAGCGTTGTCGACGGCGAGTCGGTCGGTGCGCAGGTCGCTGTTCAGGTGGCCGATCAGCGCCTTGGCCATGAAGTGAACCCTCCGGGGTCTGACGACGGTCGTGGGGCGTAGCAAGCCCGAACCGGGCTGCCTTCAAGAGTCCCACTCGATCGGCCCCCGGTCAAACCCGCGCCGGACGTCTAGGCCGGTGCCCGCGGGGCCCGGCGGCGCGGCACCGGCTGGCACCGCGGGCAGAAGTACGACGACCGGTTCATGAACGCGACGCGGCGGATCGGGGTGCCGCAGCGGCCGCACGGCAGCCCCTCCTGGCCGTAGGCGTGCAGCGACCGGTCGAAGTAGCCGGACTCGCCGTTGACGTTGACGTAGAGCGCGTCGAAGGAGGTGCCGCCCTCGTCGAGCGCGGCGCTCATCACCGCCCGCGCCTGGGCGAGCACCTCGCGCACCTGGGCGCGGGTCAGCCGGTCCCCGGGCCGCTCGCCGTGCACCCGGGCCCGCCAGAGCGCCTCGTCGGCGTAGATGTTGCCGACCCCGCTGACCAGCCCCTGGTCGAGCAGCAGCCGCTTGATCCCGGAGGTGCGCCGCCGCACCCGCCCCACGAACTGCTCGTCGTCGAACTCCGGGTCGAGCGGGTCGCGCGCGATGTGCGCGATCTCCGGCGGCAGGTCCGCCCCGCCTTCCGACACCAGCAGCCCGCCGAACATCCGCTGGTCGACGAAGCGCAGCTCCAGCGGCGCGGCGTCCGCGGCGGGGTCGAGGGCGAACCGGACCCGGAGGTGCCGCTCGTCGGGAGCGCTTGTGGGCTGCACCAGCATCTGCCCGCTCATGCCCAGGTGGCCGAGCAGCGCGTCGCCGTTGTCGAGCGCCAGCCAGAAGTACTTGCCGCGACGGCGCACCGCCTCGACCCGGCGGCCGGTGAGCGCCGTGGCGAAGCCGGCCGGGCCGCGGGGGTCGCGGCGGACGGGGCGCGGGTGCAGCACGTCGACCGCGGTCAGCGTGTGCCCGGTGACGTGAGCGTCCAGCCCGCGACGGACGACCTCGACCTCGGGGAGCTCGGGCACGGGGTGGCCTCAGCGGCCGGAGCCGTAGGCGGCCTTCAGCTCGCCGTACGCCGTCTCCGCGGCGCCCTGCTCGGCCTCCTTCTTGGAGCGGCCGGTGCCGTGGCCGTAGAGGTCGTCGCCGACCCGGACCTGGGCGCGGAAGGTCTTCATGTGGTCGGGGCCGTCGTCCTCGATGACGTACTCCGGGACGCCGAGGCCCAGCTCGGCGGTGAGCTCCTGCAGCGAGGTCTTCCAGTCGAGCCCGGCGCCGAGGTCGGCGGCGGCCTCCATGACCGGGTCGAACAGCCGATGCACCGTGTCGGCGGCGGCCTCGAGCCCGGCCGAGAGGTGGATCGCGCCGATCACGGCCTCGACGGTGTCGGAGAGGATCGAGGCCTTGTTGCGGCCGCCGGTGGACTCCTCGCCGCGGCCCAGCTTGATGTGGTCGCCCAGCCCCACGCCGCGGGCCACGTCGGCCAGCGCGCGGGCGTTGACGACGGCCGCCCGCAGCTTGGCCAGCCGGCCCTCGGGGAGGTCGGGGTGGGCGAGGTAGAGGGTCTCGGTCACCACCACGCCGAGCACCGAGTCGCCGAGGAACTCCAGGCGCTCGTTGGTGGGGACGCCGCCGTTCTCGTAGGCGTAGGACCGGTGCGTGAGGGCGCGGTCGAGCAGCTCGGGATCCAGCGGAGGGTTCCCGAGCGCCTCACGCAGCGCCCCGTAGTCCGGGGCCTGGTCGCCGCTCAGCGGACCGACGGGGTCAGAGGACCTGGCGGCGGCTGGAGCGAGCGCCGTACTGGCCGCACTCGCCGCACGCACGGTGCGGGAGGTGCTTGGCGCCGCAAGCGGGGTTGGTGCAGGTCACCAGGGTCGGCGCCACGGCCTTCCACTGGGAACGGCGGTGGCGGGTGTTGCTGCGCGACATCTTGCGCTTCGGAACAGCCACGGTCTTGGTCTCCTCGGTCGTCAGTCCTCGTCCTGCTGCAACGCCGCCAGTCCGGCCCAGCGCGGGTCGACCGCCGCCTCGTGTGCGTGGTCCGGGTCGTCCGCGAGCCGGGCCCCACACTCGGGGCACAGTCCCGGACAGTCGTCCTCGCACAGCGGCTGGAACGGCAGCTCGAGCACCACCGCGTCCCGCAACAGGGGCTCCAGGTCGAGCAGGTCGCCCTCGAGCCGGCGGACATCGTCGTCGAGGTCTCCCTCGCGGCCATGGTCGCGGTCGTCGTACTCGAACAGCTCCTGGAAGTCCGCGTCCACCTCGTCGGTGATCGGCTCCAGGCACCGCGCGCACTCGCCCTCGAGGCCGGCATGTGCCGACCCCGTGACCAGGACCCCCTCCATGACCGCCTCCAGCCGCAGGTCGAGGTCGACCGGCGAGCCTTCGGGGACGTGCAGGACGTCGATGCCCAGATCAGCCGGCGCCGGCACCGTCCGCGACATCTGTCGCTGGGACCCCGGGCGGCGACCGAGCTCGTGGGTGTCGAGCACGAGCGGCGCTCTCGGGTCCAAGCCTGACAGGGGAGTCACTTCCGGTGTGCGGGCACAGCAGATCAGCGAGAATCGTATCGGGCGCGGCATCTGCGGCCAAAACCGCACCGTCCGGCGGAAGTGCGCGCTCCGGACGCCCGGGCCCGCGGTCCGCTCAGGTCTCGGTGGTACGCCGGCCGGCCAGGCGGTCCAGCAGCCGCAGCCGCACCGGCTCGGGCAGCAGGCCCGTGACGTCGCCCCCGAGCGAGGCGACCTCCTTGACCAGCGAGCTGGCGAGGTAGGCCAGCTCGGGGGTGGTGGGCAGGAAGACCGTCTCCACCTCGGGCGCGAGGCGGGCGTTCATCTGCGCCATCTGCAGCTCGTAGTCGAAGTCGCCGGCGCGCAGCCCCTTGACGATCGCCTGGGCGTCCTGCTGGCGGCAGAAGTCGGTGAGCAGTCCGGTGAAGCCCTCGACCCGCACGTTGGTGAAGCCCGCGCACGCCTCGCGGAGCATCTCGAGCCGCTCGTCGGCGGTGAACAGCCGCGACTTGCTCACGTTGACGCCGACCGCGACCACCACCTCGTCGTAGAGGCGGGCGGCGCGCGAGATCACGTCGAGGTGGCCGTGGGTGACGGGGTCGAACGAGCCGGGGCACACCACGCGCACGGGGGACCTGGTCACGCGCCGGCCTCCTCTCCCCCGGGCTCCCCGGAGCCGGGGAGCAGGTCGGCGTGACCGTACCAAAGAACGGTCTCGCCGTAGCGCCGCTCCCGGTCGCCGACCAGCCCGGCCGGCCAGGCGAGCGGGTCGCTGCGGGTGGCCCGCTCGACGACCACCAGCGAGTCGTCGTGGAGCCAGCCGTGGGCGACTAGCGCCGCGAGCACCGCCTCCACGTCGGCGGTCGGCAGGGGGTAGGGAGGGTCGGCGTAGACGACGTCGAAGGGCGCGGCGGGAGGTCGCGCCAGCGCGGTGAGCGCGGTGGCCGCGAGGACCTCCGCGACGTCGCAGCCCAGCTCGCGGGCGTTGGCGGAGACCAGCGCGGCCGTGCGGCGATCGTGCTCGACCAGGGTCACGTGGGCGGCGCCGCGCGACCACGCCTCCAGGCCGACGGCGCCGGAGCCGGCGTAGAGGTCGAGGAAGCGGAGCCCGTGGAGCGAGCCGCACCACGACTCCACCGAGGAGAAGAGCGCCTCGCGGACCCGGTCGGAGGTGGGCCGGGTGCGGTCGCCCTTGGGCGTGGCCAGCCGGCGGCCGCGGGCCACGCCGCCGATGATGCGGGTCACGACTTCTCCATGAACTCGGACTCGACCGACACCTCCAGCGCCAGCACCGCCGCCTCCAGCTCCGCGGCGGACCCGAGCTGCGGGTCGGCCTCGAGCAGCCGCTCGGCCTCCTCGCGGGCGGCGAGGATCGTCTCCTCGTCGCGCAGCACCCGCAGGTCCTGGAGCGAGGAGCGGAAGCCGTGCTGGGAGGCGCCGAGCACGTCGCCCTCGCGGCGCAGCTCGAGGTCGACGCGGGAGAGCTCGAAGCCGTCGGTGGTGGCCGCGACGGCCGCCAGCCGCTCGCGGGCCGGGGTCTCGGCCTCGGCGGAGGTCACCAGGAGGCACAGGCCGGGATGGCCGCCCCGCCCGACCCGGCCGCGGAGCTGGTGGAGCTGGGAGATGCCGAACCGGTCGGCGTCGAGCACGACCATCGTGGTCGCGTTGCCGACGTCGACGCCGACCTCGATCACGGTCGTGCAGACCAGGACGTCGATCTCGCCGGCGGCGAAGGCCCGCATCGTGCGGTCCTTGTCGTCGGCGGGCAGCCGACCGTGGAGCATCGCCACCCGGAGGCCGTTGAGGTCGCCCAGCGTCAGCTCGGTGGTCATCTGCTCCACCGCCGCCAGCGTCGCGGGCGGGGTGATCGGGTTGCCCTCGTCGTCGTAGTCGACAACCGGGATCTCCCCGGGCTCGGTGTCGTCGTCGGAGATCCGCGGGCACAGGACGTAGGCCTGCCGGCCCGCCTCCACCTCCTCGCGCACCCGCTCCCAGACCCGGGTGACCCAGCCGGGCTGCTCGTGGAGCGGCACAACCGTGGTCTGGATCGGGGCGCGCCCCGCCGGCAGCTCGGTGAGCGTGGAGACCTCGAGGTCGCCGAAGACGGTCATCGCGACGGTGCGTGGGATCGGCGTCGCGGTCATCACCAGCACGTGGGGCGGGGTGCCGGCCTTGTCGGTGAGGGCGGCGCGCTGCTCGACGCCGAAGCGGTGCTGCTCGTCGACGACGACCAGCCCGAGGTCGGCGAACTCGACGTGCTCCTGGAGCAGCGCGTGGGTGCCGATCACCAGGCCCGCGTCGCCGGTGACGATGTCGAGCAGCGACTGCTGGCGCTGCGCCTTGGACTGCGAGCCGGTGAGCAGCGCGACGGTGGTGCCGTCCTCGGCGCCGCCCAGCATGCCGCCCTGCGCGAGGTCGCCCAGCATGGCGGTGATCGAGCGGTGGTGCTGCTGCGCGAGCACCTCGGTGGGCGCCAGCAGGGCCGCCTGCCCGCCCGAGTCGACGACCCGCAGCATCGCGCGGAGCGCCACGATCGTCTTGCCGGAGCCGACCTCGCCCTGCAGCAGGCGGTTCATCGGCCATGGGCGGGCGAGGTCGTCGGCGATCTCCTCTCCGATCGCCCGCTGACCCTCGGTCAGGGTGAAGGGCAGCCGCTGGTCGAACGCCTCGAGCAGGCCACCCCCGCCCGTGCGGGCCTGCGCCCCCAGGCTGCGGACGGCGGCGCGACGGCGGGCGAGCACCAGCTGGGTCACCAGCGCCTCGGTGAAGCGGTAGTGCCGCCGGGCGGCGCTCACCTGCTCGGCGTCGGCCGGCGCGTGGATCCAGTCGAGGGCGGTGCGGGCGTCGGGCAGCCGGTGTCGCTCGCGGACGTCGGCGGGCAGCACCTCCGGCGGCTGCCCCTCGTCGAGCACGGTGCGGGCGAACGTGACCGCGCGCTGGAGGTCCCAGGAGTCGAGCCCCTTGGTGAGGGGGTAGAGGGGGTAGAGGCCGCTGGTCCCCTGGAGGATCGCGACGGTGTCGGGGTCCTCGGCGTCGGAGCCGTCCTCGGCGAACATCACCGCCCGCGGGTTGGTGAGCTGCCACTGCCGGCCGAACTTCGAGACCTGGCCGACGAAGAGGCCGCGCCGCCCCTCGGCGTACGTCCGGCCGAACCAGCCGGCCGTGCCCTGGTTCTTGGCGAAGAAGGTGATGCCGAGGTCGGCGCCGTCGGTGTGCAGCACCGTCTCGAGGCGGTACGCCGGCCGGCCGCTGCGGCGGTCGGTGTAGGTCTTGACCTGGCTGTGGGTGATCTCGCCGACGACGGTCAGCATCTGGCCCGGGCGCAGCTCGCGGACCCTGGTCAGCCGGCCGGTCTCGAGGTAGCGGCGGGGGAAGTGGCGCAGCAGGTCGCCCACGGTGCGCAGCCCCAGCCCCTCGACGATGGCCTTGCGCTTGCCGCTGCCGGAGCGACCCGAGAGGTCGCCGAGGACCGCCTCGACCGGCGAGTCGAGCGTGATCACTCCGGGCCCCCTCCGGCTACTCCACGGACAGCAGGAGCGGGTAGCGCTCCTGCCCACCGTCGTACACCACGGCGTCGACATAGGGGTGCTGCTCGGTGACGTAGGCGGCGCAGCGGGCGGCGAGCCCGCCGTCCTCGGCCCCGCTCACCAGGGTCACCAGCTCGCCGCCACCGCCGAGCAGCCGGTCGAGCACCTCGTGCGCCACCGCCTCGAGGTCGGCCCCGACCACGGCGAAGTCGCCGGCGACGACGCCGAGCACGTCGCCGGGCTCGCACGGGCCGGCCATCGTCATCGCCTGCCGGGCGGCCACCGTCACCGCGCCGTGCCGCACGTGGCGGGCGGTCGCCGTCATCTCCAGCACGTCGTGGTCGAACCCGCGGCCCGGCTCGTGGACCGCCAGCGCGGCCAGCCCCTGGACCTGGGTGTGGGTGGCGATCACCGCCGCCGTGACGCCGTGGTCCTGCTCCGCCGTGCGGGCCGCGATCTCGGCCACGCTCACCGAGTCGGCGTCGTTGGGCAGCAGCACCACCTCGGAGGCCCCGGAGGCGACGATCGCGTCGAGGAACATCGCCGCCGACGGCCGCTCCCCCGGACCGCCCCGGATGGCCGTCGCCCCCGCCTCCTCGAACAGCGTGGCGAGGCCCGGCCCCGCGGCCACGGCCACGACCGCCCGGCCACGCGTCTCGCGCACCTTGGCCCGCGCCGCGGCGACCTGCTCGGCGAAGTGGACGACCCGGATCCGGTGCGGCCGGCCCGCGGTGATGCCGGCCTCGATCGCCGGGCCGACCTCGTCGACGTGGACGTGGACGTTCCAGAGCCCGTCTCCGCCCACGACCACGAGCGAGTCGCCCTGCCCGTCCAGCGTCCGACGCAGCGCCGGGATGGCGTCGTCGTCGGCGTCGAGGAGGTACATCACCTCGTAGGCCGGGCCGTCGGCCGTGAGGTCCTCCCCCGGGCGGGGCGTCGGGATCTGGTGGCTGCCGAGGGACGCCGGGCCCGGGGGCGGGCGCCGCCCGGTGAGCACCGTCTCGGCCGCGTCGAGCACCACGCACAGCCCGCGCCCACCGGCGTCGACGACCCCCGCGTCACGCAGCACCGGCAGCTGCTCGGGCGTGCGCGCCAGCGCCTCGCGGGCGGCGGCAGCGGCGGCGGAAGCGACGTGGCGGGCGCGCGCGTCGGGGTCGCGACCGAAGGGCGCCGCCGCCTCCGACGCCGCGCGCATCACGGTGAGGATGGTGCCCTCCACGGGGCGGCCCACCGCGGCGTACGACGCCTCCGTGGCCCGGTGCAGCGCCTCGGCCAGCACCGTGGCGGCCCGCTCGTCGGGGGCGGCCTTGGCGATCCGACCGGCGACCGCGCCCAGGATCTGGCTGAGGATCACGCCCGAGTTGCCGCGCGCGCCCAGCAGCGTGCCGCGGGCGAGGGCCGACATCGCGGGGGCCAGGTCGGCGTCCGGGTCGGCCGCCGCCGCCTCGCGCAGCGCGTCGCGCCCCG
>JAUILS010000104.1 GCA_030432975.1 Actinomycetes bacterium | reverse complement strand
ATCAGCGCGACGTCCTCGCGGTAGCGGTGGTAGTGGTCGCAGGCGTCGCTGCCGGTGGAGCCGTCGAGGATGCGGTCGGGGAGGTTGCTGAAGGTGTCCCAGATCGACAGGCCCTTGCCGTCCTCGTTCCAGGCGCCCTCGATCTGGTAGGCCGAGGTGCTGGTGCCGAACTGGAAGCCCTCCGGCAGCTCCGGCAGCTCGCCACCGGTCTCCGCCTTGTTGTCCCGGGTCACCCGCACCTCCTCTCGACCCCGTCGTCGTGCCCTACGCCTTGTCGTAGGTGGCCCCGACCCTAACCGCTGGACGAAGGGACCGGGCCCGAAGACTGAACGTCGGTCAGACGAGCACGCCGGGGTTGAGCAGGCCGTCGGGGTCGAGCTCGGCCTTGACCGCGCGCAGCACCCGGAGCCCGGTCTCGCCGATCTCGGCGCCCAGCCAGGGCCGGTGGTCGGCGCCCACCGCGTGGTGGTGGGTGATCGTCGCGCCGTGGGCCGCGATCGCGTCCAGCGTCGCCGCCTTGGCGGCCCGCCAGGTCTCGACCGGCGTCTCGCCGGCCCGGGTCGCGACGGTGAAGTAGAGCGAGCACCCGGTCTCGTAGACGTGCGACACGTGGCACAGCACCAGGGTCGGATCTCCGAGGGCGGCGGTCAGCGCGCCCCGCACCGCGTCCGCCACCTCGTCGACGCGGGACCACCACGTCGCCGTCTCCAGCGTCTCGACCAGCACACCGACGTCGAGCATCGCGTCGCGGAGGTACGGCGCCCGGAAGCGGCCCTCCCGCCAGGACTCGCCCGGCTCCGCGCCGAGCGGGACCCCGCCGGCGGCCGAGAGCCGCTCGTGGACGGCGAGCTGCCGGCCGGCGACGAACGAAGCGTCGCCCTCGACGCCGCAGACGAGCAGGCAACCCCCCTCGCCGTCGGCGCCGACCCGCTCGGGGTGGGCGAGGTTGAGCGAGGTCTCGGTCTCGTCGGAGAGGCGCAGCACCGTGGGCAGCAGCTGGGCCTGGGCCAGCGACCGCATCGCCGCCGCGCCCTCGGCGAACGACGCGAACCGCCAGCCGTCGTACGCCGACACCTCGGGCACCCGGCGGACCCGCAGCGTCAGCTCGGTGATCACGCCGAAGGCGCCCTCCGAGCCCAGCAGCAGCTGGCGCAGGTCCGGGCCGGCGGCGCTCGCCGGCGCCCGCCCCAGCCGGAGCGTGCCGGTCGGCGTCACCGCGACCAGCGCCTGCACCATGGCGTCGAAGCGGCCGTAGCCCGCGGACGCCTGGCCGGAGGACCGGGTGGCGGCGAAGCCGCCGAGCGAGGCGTACTCGAAGGACTGCGGGAGGTGCCCCAGCGTCAGCCCGTGCTCGGCGAGCAGCGCCTCGGCCTCGGGGCCGCGCAGCCCCGGCTCGAGGGTGGCCGTCATCGACTCCTCGTCGACGGCGAGGAGCCGCTTCATCCGCACCAGGTCGAGGCTGACGACCCCCGCGAACCCCTCGCGCGCCGCGACGAGCCCTCCGGTCACGGCGGTGCCGCCCCCGAAGGGGACCACGGCCAGCCGGTGCTCGCGGGCGGCGGCGAGCACGGCGGCCACCTCGGCCTCGCCGTCCGGTCGCACCACCGCGTCGGGGGCGTCGCCCAG
This sequence comes from Actinomycetes bacterium, assembly GCA_030432975.1. Taxonomy (GTDB): domain Bacteria; phylum Actinomycetota; class Actinomycetes; order Propionibacteriales; family Nocardioidaceae; genus Nocardioides. The sequence goes on along the minus strand of JAUILS010000104.1, from coordinate 9,639 downwards.
GTCTCCGCGCCGGGCGAGGAGGAGGTCGGGCGTCGACTTGCCGCGGGTGCGGAGGCGGCGGGTCTCGTCGTCGGTGAGCACGTGCTCGTTGCCGACGGCGGCGCGCAGCGCGGCCAGGGCGGCGGCGGTCAGCGTCGGCGGCGGCAGCGGCCCCGGTGCCGTCGCGGGCTGCTCGTCGAGCCCGAAGGCCAGCTCGACCAGCCCGCGCGCCGCCTCGGGCAGCGGGCCGGCCTGGGCCGGGTCGCCCCAGCGGGTCGGGTGCATCTCGCGGTCGTGCTCACTCGGGACCATGCGTTACAGTGTGACATATGACGTCACTTCGTCACATCGGTCGGTCCGAGCGACCGGCCCGCGACCTCTACCTCGACGCCGCCCGCGAGTGCCTGCTCGACGTCGGCTGGCGGCGGACGACTCTCACCGAGGTCGCCCGCCGGTCCGGGGTCAGCCGGATGACGATCTATCGCGCGTGGCCGGACATGCCGACGCTGCTGGGCGACCTGATGACCCGGGAGTGGGGCGAGCTGGTGGCCGCGACTCTGGCCGCCGAGCCGACCGACGACGACCCGGCGCGGGCGCTGGCTCACGCCCTGGTCGCGGTGACCCGGGCGCTGCGCGACAACGAGGTCTTCGTGCGGCTGCTCGAGCTCGACCCCGACCTGCTGCTGCCCTACCTGCTGGCCCGTCGCGGCCGCTCCCAGCAGGCGATCATCGACCTGCTCGCCGCACAGGTCACCGCCGGTCAGGCCACGGGAGGCATCCGCGCGGGCGACCCCACGGCGATCGCCCGGTCGGTGGTGCTGGCCGCCCACGGCTTCGTGCTGTCGGCGCAGACGATGGTCGGCGACGGGGTCGAGCCCGACGACCTCGACGCCGAGCTCGCGCTTCTGGTCGAGCGGGGCCTGCGGCCATGAGCGGGGCCACCCCGGCCGGCTCGCCCCGCCTCCTCGCGGGTCTCGACGACGTCCCCGACCGGGTCGACCTGGTCGTGGCCGGGCTCGGCATCACCGGGGCGGGGGTGGCCCTCGACGCGGCGACCCGCGGGCTGCGGGTGCTCGCCGTCGACGCGCACGACCTCGCCTTCGGCACCTCGCGATGGTCGTCCAAGCTGGTGCACGGCGGGCTGCGCTACCTCGCCCAGGGACAGGTGCGGGTCGCCCACGAGAGCGCCGTCGAGCGCGGGCTGCTGATGACCACGATCGCGCCCCATCTGACCCGGCCGCTCCCGCTGATGGTGCCGCTCACCCCGGCGGTGCCCGGCCGCGCCGCCAAGGTCACCTGGGCCGGGCTGCGGGCCGGCGACGGGCTGCGGATGTCGGCGCGCACCAGCCGGCGGCTGCTCCCCCGCCCCCGACGGGTGTCGGCCACCGAGGCCCGCTGGCTGGCCCCGTCGCTGCGCCGCACCGGGCTGCGCGGCGGGCTGGTCGCCTGGGACGGCCAGCTCGAGGACGACGCCCGGCTGGTGGTCGCGGTGGCCCGCACCGCGGCGGCGTACGGCGCCCGGGTGCGGACCCGGGTGCGCGTGGTCGAGGCGACCGGCGAGGGTGTGCTGCTGCGGGACGAGCGGACCGGCGCGGAGCGGGCGGTGCTCGCGCGGGCCGTCGTCAACGCGACCGGGGTGTGGGCCGGCGGGTTGGCCGAGGAGGTGCGGCTGCGGCCGAGCCGCGGCACGCACCTGGTGCTGCGCGAGTCCGCCCTGCCCGGGCTGCAGGTCGAGCTGACCGTGCCGGTGCCGGGCGAGCGCTCGCGCTACGTCTTCGTGGTGCCGCAGCCCGACGGCCGGCACTACGTCGGTCTCACCGACGAGCCGGTCGACGGGCCGGTGCCGGACGTGCCGGTGCCGACCGAGGCCGAGGTCTCCTTCCTCCTCGACGCGCTGTCGGCGGCGCTCGAGACGCCGCTGTCGCGCGACGACGTCGCGGGGGCGTACGCCGGCCTGCGGCCGTTGCTCGACGTCGCGGACGGGGAGACCGGCACGACCGCCGACCTCTCGCGGCGGCACGCCGTCGTGACCGGCGCCGACGGCCTGGTGACCGTCGTCGGCGGCAAGCTCACGACCTACCGCCGGATGGCGCAGGACGCCGTCGACGCCGCGGTGGCGGCCGGGGGCCTCGCGGCCGGCCCGTGCCGCACCGCCCGGCTGCCGCTGCTCGGCGCGGCGGCGCGCGACGAGCTGGCGCTGGTGGCGGCGCCGCCCCGGCTGGTCCGGCGCTACGGCATCGAGGCCCCGGCCGTGCTGGCCGACGCGCGCGCGGTGACCGGCCTCGACGACGCCGCGCTGCTCGCCCCCGTCGCCGCCGGCGTGCCGACCACGCTCGCCAAGCTGGTGTGGGGCGTGACCCACGAGGGGGCCGTCGACGTCGACGACCTGCTCGACCGGCGGACCCGCGTCGGGCTCGTGGCCACCGACCGTGCCGCCGCCCTCCCCGCCGCCGAGCGCGCCCTGGCCCTCACCGCTGCCGTGGCGGCGGGCTGAGCCGTCTCTCGTTCACCCCAGCCAGTGGAGCGCGCGCCCGTGGCCGTGGGTGAACGCATGCGCCTGCCCGTCGAGGCCGAGCACGAACTCGCAGTCGAGGAGGGGCGTGACGTCGCCGGCCGTGGCGGTGACGTCGGGCAGCACCCGGCGCCCCTCGTTGCTCACCCAGTGGCACGCTCCCGAGGCGACCAGCCCGGTCATCAGGTCGGTGAACCGGCGCCGCTCGGCCGGCTCGAGATAGACGACCACCGCGCTGTGGAACACCACCACCCGCCCGAACGCCTGCGCCTCCTCGACCAGGGCGGGCAGCTCGTCGAGCAGGTCCCCCTGCACGAGGTACGCCGGCTCCGCGGCGGCCACCTCGACCGCCCGGCGCAGCCGCTCCCGCCGGTCCTCCTGCTCCGGCCAGACCAGCGTCTCCAGCCACGCCGTCGCGTCGGGGTCGCGCACCGACAGCGGGTGCAGGTCGATGCCGGCCCGCCACCCGACCGTCGGCACCGCGGCGGGCACCGGCACCGGGCCGGCCACCTCGCAGGCGAGCTCCGGGCCGGAGCCGAGCGCGTGCTCCTTCCCGTCACCGTGCCAGCGATAGCGGTAGCGGTCGGGGTAGAGGCACAGCCCGGCGCTGGCCCCGACCTCGACCAGGGCCAGCGGTTCGGCGGCGTCCCGCGCGGCGATCGCGAACGCCGGCAGCAGGGTCGCCAGCCGGCCGACCTCGTTGGTCTGGGTGCTCCGCGCCAGGATCGTCGCCTCAATGGCTCCGTCGTCGGCGAGCAGGGCCCGGCGCAGGCCGGCGTACGACCCGGGGGCGGGGACGCCGTGCCAGCGCGCCGCCGCGAAGACCAGGTTGGGCTGCTGCTTGAGCCGGGGCAGCCGGGTGAGCCAGGCCAGCACTGCCTCGTCCCCCGCCACGCCCCGCGCCCACGCCTCGAAGCAGGGCGACTCCCCCGCGGCGTGGCCGGCGAACTCGGCGTACTGCTCGACGAGGTCGCCGAAGAGCTCCACTACCTCTTGTCCCGCCAGATCCGCTCGAACGGCAGCCGCCAGGTGTGCGGGGCGATCAGCTGGTGGATCTGGTTGGGCCCCCACGAGCCCTCGGCGTAGGGCCGCACCGGCGGCATGTCCTCCAGCAGCGGGGCCGAGACCTCCCAGAGCCGCTCGACGCCCTCGGCGGTGGTGAACAGCGTGTGGTTGCCGTTGACGGCGTCGAGGATCAGCCGCTCGTAGGCCTCCAGCACCGACCCGGCCCAACCGGTCTCGGCGATGGCGAACTGCATCGACAGCTTGTCGAGCCGGAAGCCGGGCCCGGGACGCTTGCCATAGAACGACAGCGACATCTTGCCCTGGTCGGCGAGGTCGAAGGTCAGGTGGTCGGGCCCGTGCTGGCCGATGCCCGACCCCTCCGGGAACATCGACTGCGGCGGCTCCTTGAACGCGATCGAGATGATCCGCTGGCCCTCGGCCAGCCGCTTGCCGGTGCGGAGGTAGAACGGCACGCCCGCCCAGCGCCAGTTGTCGACGTAGCACCGCAGCGCGATGAAGGTCTCGGTCTCGGAGTCCGGCGCCACGCCCTCCTCGGCGAGGTAGCCGGAGTACTGCCCGCGCACGACGTCGTCCGGCGAGATCGGCAGCATCGACCGGAAGACCTTGTTCTTCTCCTCCGTGATCGACAACGGGTCGAGGGAGGTCGGCGCCTCCATGGCGGTGAACGCGAGGATCTGGAACAGGTGGGTGACCACCATGTCGCGATAGGCACCGGTCGACTCGTAGAACGACGCCCGCTGCTCCAGGCCGAGCTGCTCGGGCACGTCGATCTGGATGTGGTCGATCATGTTGCGGTTCCACACCGGCTCGAAGAGCCCGTTGGCGAAGCGGAACGCCAGGATGTTGAGCGCCTGCTCCTTGCCGAGGAAGTGGTCGATCCGGAAGATCTGCGACTCGTCGAACACCTCGTGCAGGTGGGAGTTGAGCCGGCGCGCCGAGGCGAGGTCGGTGCCGAACGGCTTCTCCATGATGATCCGGCTGTCGGTGTGCAGGCCCGCCTCGCCGAGCGTCCGGACGACCGCAAGCGCGGCCGAGGGCGGCACCGACAGGTAGTGCAGCCGCAGGAAGCCGCCGGGGTTGACCTGCTCCGCCTCCTCGACCGCGGCGCGCAGCGCCTCGGGAGAGCCGCCGGGGGTGAAGAACAGCGCGGCCGCGAACTCCGCCCACTGCTCCTCGGTGACGTCGCTGGCGTGCTCGTCGAGCGCCTTGCGCGCGAACGCCACGAAGGAGTCGCGGTCGTAGTCGTCCAGCGAGGTGCCGAGGATCCGCAGGTCGGGCAGCAGCCCGGTGCGCTGCAGATGGAACAGCCCGGGCAGCAGCTTGCGCTGGGCCAGGTCACCCGTGGCGCCGAACAGCACGACGGTCGTGGGCTGCCCGGCGCTCCCGGGCGGTGGCGACTTGCTCATGGTCGCCACCCTGGCACCCCGGGAGCCGCGTTGGGTAACCCCCTCGTGAAATCTCTCAGCTCACCGGCTCAGCTGACGGGCAGGGCGACGTACGTCGTCTCGAGGTACTCCTCGATCCCCTCGAAGCTGCCCTCGCGCCCGAAGCCGCTGTGCTTCATCCCGCCGAACGGCGCCGCGGCGTTGGAGATCAGCCCGGTGTTGATGCCGACCATGCCGAACTGCAGCGCCTCGGACACCCGGATGGTGCGGTTGAGGTCGCGGGTGTAGACGTAGGACGCCAGGCCGTACTCCGTGCTGTTGGCCCGCTCGATCGCCTCCTCCTCGGTGGCGAAGGTGGCGATCGGCGCGACCGGCCCGAAGATCTCCTGCGCGACGATCTCGGCGTCGCTCTGGACGTCGAGCAGCACGGTCGGCTGGAAGAAGTGGCCGGGCCCCTCGGGCGCCTGACCGCCGACGACGACCCGGGCGCCGGCGACGACGGCGTCGTTGACCATCGACCGGATCGACTCGACCGCCTTGTCGTCGATGAGCGGTCCGACGTCGACGCCGGCCTCCTGGCCGCGGCCGACGCGGAGCGCGCCCATCCGCTCACCCAGCTTCTCGGCGAACTCCACCGCCACCGACTCGTGCACCAGGAAGCGGTTGGCGGCCGTGCATGCCTCGCCCATGTTGCGCATCTTGGCGATCATCGCGCCCTCGACGGCGGCGTCGACGTCGGCGTCCTCGAAGACGATGAACGGCGCGTTGCCGCCGAGCTCCATGCTCATCCGCTGGAGCTGGTCGGCCGACTGCCGCACCAGCACCTTGCCGACGGTGGTGGAGCCGGTGAAGCTCACCTTGCGCAGCCGGGCGTCGGCCATCAGCGTCTCGGAGATCGCCGGGGAGGTCGTGGTGGTGACGATGTTGAGCACGCCGTCGGGCAGCCCCGCGTCCTGGAGCGCACCGGCCAGCGCGAGCATCGTCAGCGGGGTCAGCTCGGCCGGCTTGACCACCATCGTGCAGCCGGCGGCGACGGCCGGCCCGATCTTGCGGGTGCCCATGGCCAGCGGGAAGTTCCACGGGGTGATGAACAGGCAGGGCCCGACGGGCTTGCGGATGGTCAGCAGGCGGGTGCCGCCGGCGGGGTTGTGCATCCACCGGCCGTGGATCCGCACCGCCTCCTCGCTGAACCAGCGGAAGAACTCCGCGCCGTAGGCCACCTCGCCCTTCGCCTCGGCGACGGTCTTGCCCATCTCCAGGCTCATCAGCTCGGCGAAGTCGTCGGCGCGGTCCATGATCGCCTCGAACGCGCGGCGCAGGACCTCCCCTCGCTCGCGCGGCGGGGTCGCCGCCCACGACTCCTGCGCACCGGCCGCGGCGTCCAGGGCCGCCCGGGCGTCCTCGGCGCGGCCGTCGGCCACGTCGGTCAGCGTCGACCCGTCAGCGGGGTCAAGCACAGGGAAACGGCCGCCCGCGGCCGCCTCCCGCCACGTCCCGCCGATGAACAACGACCTGCGGTGCGGCTCCAGAAGGTCCAGACCACTCATCCGATTTGCCTCTCCGACGTGCCTTCTCGTCAATTCCCCGGACAAGCCCCGATTCTTGTACGATAGTTGTCGTCGCCGCCGGTGCTGCCGGTGGCCCCAGAGCCCCGGGCTCCTCGCTGACCCCATGCAGCGAGGGGCCCGGTTCTGCATTTCCAGGCCCGGCGGCCTGTGATCTTGGCGACCAGTGTCCCAGGCCCTTGTGCTCGGCTGGCAACAGGAGTTGGTTGGGAGGGAGAACCAGCACGACCGGACCGAGGAGTCTCCGTGGCAGACAAGGTGAAGGACCGCAGACCAGCCGGCCAAGATCTCGAGGCGAGCAGCCCCGACCAGATCCGCAACGTCGTGCTGATCGGACCCGGTGGCTCCGGCAAGACCACCTTGGTCGAGACGCTGCTCGCCTTCTCAGGAGCCGTGCCTCGCGCCGGCTCGGTGCGTGAGGGCACCACGGTCACCGACTTCGAGGAGGCCGAGCAGTCCCACCAGCGCTCCCACTCCCTCGCCCTCGCCCCGCTCGTGCACGAGGGCGTCAAGGTCAACCTCATCGACACCCCCGGGTACGCCGACTTCGTGGGCGAGCTGCGCGCGGGCCTGCGCGCCGCCGACTGCGCGCTCTTCGTCGTCGCGGCCAACGACGGCGTCGACGACGCCACCCGGACGCTGTGGCGGGAGTGCGCCGAGGTCGGCATGCCCCGCGCGGTCGTGATCACCAAGCTCGACCAGGCACGCGCCGACTACGAGGGAGTGCTGCTGCAGGCCCAGGACGCCTTCGGCGACAAGGTGATGCCGCTCTACCTCCCCGTCACCGAGGGCGAGGAGGTCACCGCGCTGGCCGGGCTGCTGTCCCCCAGCGAGCACGCTGACGACGAGCAGCGCGGCAGCCTCATCGAGGCCGTCATCGAGGAGTCCGAGGACGAGACGCTGATGGAGCGCTACCTCGGCGGCGAGGAGGTCGCCGAGAGCGTCCTCGTGGCCGACCTCGAGAAGGCCGTGGCCAAGGCGACGTTCTTCCCCGTCGTGCCCGTCTGCTCGATGACCGGTGTCGGCTGCCGCGAGCTGCTCGACCTGGCGACCCGAGGCTTCCCGTCCCCGCCCGAGCACGTCTGCCCCGACGTCTTCACCCCGGCCGGCGCCGAGGCGGCGGCGATCGGCTGCGACCCCGACGGCCCGCTGGTGGCCGAGATCGTCAAGACCACCAGCGACCCCTACGTCGGCCGGCTCTCCCTGGTGCGCGTCTTCTCCGGCAGCCTCGAGCCCGACGCGACCGTCCACGTCTCCGGGCACTTCACGTCGTTCTTCGGCGAGGACAGCGGCCACGAGGACCACGACGAGGACGAGAAGATCGGCGCCCTGGCCTACGCCTTCGGCCGCCTGCAGGTGCCGACCTCCCGCGTGGTCGCCGGCGACCTGTGCGCCATCGGCCGGCTCAGCCGCGCCGAGACCGGCGACACCCTGTCCAGCCCCGAGGAGCCGCGGGTGCTGCGGCCGTGGTCGATGCCCGAGCCGCTGCTGCCCGTGGCGGTGGTGGCGAGCTCGAAGGCCGACGAGGACAAGCTGTCCACGGCGCTGGGCCGGCTCGCCGCGGAGGACCCGAGCCTGCGCATCGAGAACAACCCGGAGACCCACCAGCTGGTGCTGTGGTGCATGGGCGAGGCGCACGCCGACGTCATCCTCGAGCGGCTCGCGTCGCGCTACTCCGTCAACGTCGACCAGACGCCGTTCCTGGTGTCGCTCCGGGAGACCTTCGCCGGCGCGGGCAAGGGGCACGGCCGCCACGTCAAGCAGTCCGGCGGCCACGGCCAGTACGCCGTCTGCGACATCGAGGTCGAGCCGCTACCGGAGGGGTCCGGCTTCGAGTTCGTCGACAAGGTCGTCGGCGGTTCGGTGCCGCGGCAGTTCATCCCGTCGGTGGAGAAGGGCGTCCGCGCCCAGATGGAGCGGGGCGTCCGCAACGGCTACCCGGTCGTCGACCTGCGGGTCACCCTCACCGACGGCAAGGCGCACAGCGTCGACTCCTCCGACATGGCCTTCCAGATGGCGGGGTCGCTCGCGCTACGCGAGGCCGCCGAGGCCACGACGGTCACCATGCTGGAGCCCTACGACGAGGTGAGCGTGGTCGTCCCCGACGACCACGTCGGCAACGTGATGTCCGACCTCTCGTCGCGCCGCGGCCGGCTGCTCGGCACCGACAAGGTCGGCGACGACCGCACCCTGATCAAGGCCGAGGTGCCGCAGACCGAGCTGGTCCGCTACGCCATCGACCTGCGGTCCTCCACCCACGGCGCCGGCACGTTCACGCGCTCCTTCGCCCACTACGAGCCGATGCCGGAGGACGTCGCCCGCCACGTGGAGCCGCGCGACCACCGCTGACGCCGGTCGACAGGGGCCACGGCACCGCCGAGGAACGAGGCCGAGCCCGACGTCGCCCCTCGGTCAACGGGCGCGGGCGGCCCGGAGGAAGGCCTCCAGGATCGGCCCGGCGATGCCGGAGCCGGAGTTGCCGACGTCGACGTAGACGGCGACCGCGAGGTCGCCCTGGCCGGCCACCATCCAGGCGTGGGTGAGCCGCTTGCCGTTCTGGTCGAACTCCGCGGTGCCGGTCTTGGCCCCCACGCGCGGGCCGGGGACGTCGGCGAGCTGGCGGCCGGTGCCGTTGGTGACGACGCGGCGCATCATGGTGCGCAGCTGCGCCGCCTCCTCCTCGGTGAGGGGCGGGGCGTCGCCGGCCGGCACCGGGTCGACGCCCTTGACCAGGGTCGGCACCACGGTGTGGCCGGCCTGGATGGAGGCGACCACCGCCGCCATCGACAGCGGGGCCGAGAGCACCGTCCCCTGGCCGATCAGGTCGGCGGCCGCCTCGGTCGTGTTGTCGGTCGGCGTGACCTGGCCGAAGTACGCCGGGTAGCCGACGTCGTAGTCGACACCGAAGCCCAGCGAGGCCGCGGCGTCGGCCAGGTCGGCCTTGTCGAGCCGCTCGTGCTGGGAGATGAAGGCGGTGTTGCACGAGTGGGCGAGCGCCGACCACAGCGGGATCCGGCCCAGATGGGCGGGCGGGTAGGCGTTGTAGTTGGCGAAGACCTTGCCGTCGACCAGCACCGACGGGGTGCACGGCACCCTGCTCTCCGGCGTCAGCCCCGCGCGCAGCAGCGCCAGGCTGGACACGATCTTGAACGTCGACCCGGGGGCGGCCTTG
>JAUILS010000336.1 GCA_030432975.1 Actinomycetes bacterium | reverse complement strand
ACATCGTCGAGGAGCAGATCGCGCGCATCCAGGAGCAGATCGGCGAGGAGGGCCGGGCGATCTGCGGGCTGTCCGGCGGTGTCGACTCCGCCGTGGCCGCCGCCATGGTGCAACGCGCCATCGGCGACCGGCTCACCTGTGTCTTCGTCGACCACGGCCTGCTGCGCAAGGGCGAGGCCGAGCAGGTGGAGCGCGACTTCGTCGCCGCCACGGGCGTCTCGCTGCACGTGGTGGACGCCCAGAAGCGCTTCCTCGACGCGCTCGCCGGGGTCACCGACCCCGAGGAGAAGCGCAAGATCATCGGCCGGGAGTTCATCCGGGTGTTCGAGGCGGCCGAGGCCGAGGTGCTCGCCCAGCAGGCCAGCGACGGCGGCAAGGTCGGCTTCCTGGTGCAGGGCACCCTCTACCCCGACGTGGTGGAGTCCGGCGGCGGGGCCGGCACCTCCAACATCAAGTCCCACCACAACGTCGGCGGGCTGCCCGACGACCTGGAGTTCGCACTGGTGGAGCCGCTCCGCACGCTCTTCAAGGACGAGGTTCGCCTGGTCGGCGAGCAGCTCGGCCTGCCGCCGGAGATCGTTTGGCGGCACCCCTTCCCGGGCCCCGGCCTGGGCATCCGGATCATCGGCGAGGTCACCCACGAGCGGCTCGAGATCCTCCGCGACGCCGACGCGATCGCCCGCGAGGAGCTGACCCGCGCCGGCCTCGACCGCGACATCTGGCAGCTGCCCGTCGTGCTGCTGGCCGACGTACGCTCCGTCGGCGTCCAGGGCGACGGCCGCACCTACGGCCACCCGATCGTGCTGCGCCCGGTCACCTCGGAGGACGCCATGACCGCGGACTGGGCGCGCGTGCCCTACGACGTGCTGGAGCGCATCTCCACCCGCATCACCAACGAGGTCCGCGAGGTCAACCGGGTGGTGCTCGACGTGACGTCGAAGCCCCCGGGCACGATCGAGTGGGAGTGAGCCCGCGATGAGCGCGTCCGGCACGCTGCCGCCGTTCGACCCCGCCGACCCGGCCGGCATCGACGACCTGCTCAGCGAGGAGGAGAAGGACGTCCGCGCCTCGGTGCGCCAGCTGGTCGACAAGGTGGCCGAGCCGCACGTCGCCACGTGGTTCGAGGAGGGGCGGATCGACGACCCTCGCGGGCTGGTCCGGGCCTTCGGCGAGATGGGGCTGCTCGGGATGCACCTCGAGGGCTACGGCTGCGCGGGGATGTCGGCGGTCGACTACGGTCTGGCCTGCGTGGAGCTGGAGGCCTGCGACTCCGGCGTCCGCTCGATGGTGTCGGTGCAGGGCTCACTCGCGATGTATGCGATCTGGCGGTTCGGCTCGGAGGAGCAGAAGCAGGCGTGGCTGCCGCGGATGGCGGCCGGCGACGCGATCGGCTGCTTCGGGCTGACCGAGCCCGACCACGGCTCCGACCCGGCCGGCATGCGCACCCGCGCGGTGCGCGACGGCTCCGACTGGGTGCTCGACGGCCGCAAGATGTGGATCACCAACGGGTCCATCGCCGACGTGGCGGTCGTCTGGGCGCAGACGGAGGACGGCATCCGCGGGTTCGTGGTGCCGACCGACCGGCCCGGATTCTCGGCCCCCGAGATCAAGCACAAGATGTCGCTGCGCGCGTCGGTGACCAGCGAGCTGGTGCTGGACGGCGTGCGGGTCCCGGCCGACGCGGTGCTGCCGGAGGTCCGGGGGCTCAAGGGCCCGCTGTCGTGCCTCAGCGAGGCGCGCTACGGCATCGTCTGGGGCGCGCTCGGCGCGGCCCGCTCGTCGCTGGAGGCGGCGCTGTCGTACGCCGGCGAGCGTGAGCAGTTCGGCAAGCCGATCGCGGCCTACCAGCTCACGCAGGCCAAGCTCGCCGACATGACCCTGGAGCTGGTCAAGGGCCAGCTGCTGGCGCTCCACCTGGGCCGCCGCAAGGACGCCGGCCGGCTCCGGCCCGAGCAGGTCAGCATCGGCAAGCTCAACAACGTCCGGGAGGCGCTGGAGATCTGCCGCACCGCCCGCACCATCCTCGGCGCCAACGGCATCTCGCTGGAGTACCCCGTGATCCGCCACGCCAACAACCTCGAGTCGGTGCTGACCTACGAAGGCACCGTCGAG
>JAUILS010000103.1 GCA_030432975.1 Actinomycetes bacterium | reverse complement strand
GGAGGCCTGAGCGTGGCTTCGCGGGCGTCGCGGCGCCGGCGATGGCGCTCGCGATGCGGCGGGCGATGACGGGCGACCTGGCGCGGCTCAAGGAGCTGCTGGAGGCCCGCCCGGTCAGTCCTCGCTGACGCCGGTGATCTGGACCTCGGTGTTGGGCGCGCCGTCGCCCTCCGGAGTCGACCCGGCCGCGGCCAGGGAGCGGATCACGGACACCGCGTCGCCGTCGAGAGTGCCGAAGACGGTGTACTGCGGCGGCAGCTGGGTGTCCTCGTAGACCATGAAGAACTGCGAGCCCCCGCTGTCGGGAGCGCCGGTGTTGGCCATCGCGAGGGTGCCGGCAGGATAGGCCTCGGAGCCGTCGTACTCGTCGGGGATGGTGTAGCCGGGGCCGCCGAAGCCGTTGCCGCCGGGGTCGCCGCACTGCAGCACGAAGATGCCCTGGGTCGTCAGCCGGTGGCAGGGGGTGTCGTCGAAGTAGCCCTGCTCGGCGAGCGACAGGAACGACGTCACCGTGCAGGGGGCGCCGGCGCCGTCGAGGGTGGCGTGGAGGTCGCCCTCGGAGGTGGCGATGGTGACGGCCACGTCGGTGGTGACGGTGGCCTGGTCGGGCGGCAGGTCGGCCGGCTTGGCGGCCTCGCCCTCGGGCGTGAACGTGCACGGCACGGAAGCCGCGGTCTCGGCGGGCTCGTCCTCCCCGCACGCCGCGAGCGCGGACAGGGGCAGCAACAGGGCCGCCATGGTCACGGCGGCCCGAGTGGTGGCGGTCGGCAGGGTGGGCGGTCGACGCATGGCGCCGATGGTACGGCGCCCGGTCACGCGTTGCGGCCCCGGGCCGCGACCGCCCACCGGACGAGCGCGCCGGCGTCGTCGACCCAGAGCTCGTCGGCCAGGTTGACGGCGTTGCACACGTGGTTGGGCACGACGCGCACCGTCGCGCCCAGGGCCGGGGCGGGGGAGGGGCTCTCGACGACCGCGTGGTGCTCCGAGAGCTGGACCACCCGGGCGTCGGGGTCGTCGAGCAGCCGACCGAAGCCGCTCGCCCACGCCGCGCGGTCGGCCCCGAGCGCCTTGCTGCCGGCGTCGAGCACGAACCGGCCGGGCCGCCGGCTGACCACGGTCGCGTGGCAGGTGAGGGCGATGTCGTCGGGGGAGCAGCTCCCGAGCTCCCACTGCTGGGCGTCGCCGAAGACGTAGACGCCCGGACGGGACTCGGTGAGCACCGACGGGTCGCTCGCGTCGAGGCTGGGCGTCGAGCCCCCGCTGACGACGGGGTCCATGTCCTCCGCGCGCAGCAGCTCGGCGGCGTCGCCCAGGGCTCGGGCCTCGTCGCGCCCTGCGGCCGCCCGGCCCTCGGGCGCATAGCTGTGGCCGGGGAAGGAGAAGACCCCGCGCACCGCCAGCCCGGCATCCAGCGCGGCCCGGGCGACGTCGGCCGCCCGCGGCGCTGGAGCCCCGCTCCGGTGGTGACCGGAGTCCACCTCCACCAGCGCTGCGACCGGGGCCTCGGCGAGCAGACGTCCGGCCCGCTCCGCCGCCTCGACGGAGTCCACCCCGATCGCCACCGTGGCCCGCTCGGCGAGCGCGCGCAGCCGCCGGGCGCGGTCGTCGTCGACCCACAGCGGGTAGGCGACGAACACGTCCTCGGCGCCGTGCTCGACGAAGACCTCTGCCTCGCCGACGGTGGCGACGGTGAGGCCGACCGCTCCCGCCGCCAGCTGCAGCCGCGCGATCTCGGGTGTCTTGTGGGTCTTGGCGTGAGGGCGGAGCGCCAGGCCGTGCCCGTCGGCCCACGCCGCCACGCGGTCGATGTTGGCGTCGAGGCGTTCCCGATCCACCCTGAGGAACGGGGTGGGCGGGTGCATGGGGCCACTGTTGCAGGATGACCCGGTGGAGACGAGGCCAGGGGAGTCGATGCCGGCCGCGGACGACCCGGAGATCGGCTCGTCGGTGGTGGCCGACGGCCTGCGGACCAACTACCACCGCGCCGGCGGTGCCGGCCCGTCGTCCACTGCCCCGCCCGCACTGCTGCTCCACGGCTCCGGCCCGGGCGTCTCGGCATGGGCCAACTGGCGGCTCAACCTGGCGCCGCTGGGGGAGCGGGTCGAGGTCGTGGCACCGGACCTGGTCGGCTTCGGCTTCACCGAGCGGCCGGCCGACGCGGCGTACTCCCTGGAGCGGTGGCGCCGCCACCTGCTGGGCTTCGCGGACGCGCTGGGCCTCGAGCGGTTCAGCCTCGTCGGCAACAGCTTCGGAGGTGCGCTCGCCCTGTCGATCGCCGCGGCGGTGCCCGAGCGTGTGCACCGGCTGGTGCTGATGGGGTCGGTCGGGGTGCCCTTCGAGATCACCCCGGGGCTCGACGCCGTGTGGGGCTACCAGCCGTCGCTGCAGGCGATGCGCGAGCAGCTCGACCTCTTCGCCTTCGACCGGTCGCTGGTCACCGACGAGCTCGCGCAGCTGAGGTACGCCGCGTCGGTGCGACCGGGCTTCCAGGAGGCGTTCGCGGCGATGTTCCCCGCGCCGCGCCAGCGCTGGGTCGACGCGCTGACGGTGCCCGAGGAGGAGATCCGGGCGCTTCCCCACCGCACGCTGGTGCTGCACGGGCGCGAGGACCGGGTGATCCCGCTCGGCAACGCGCTCCGGCTGCTGGAGCTCCTCGAGCACGCCGAGCTCCACGTCTTCGGCGAGTGCGGCCACTGGACGCAGATCGAACACGCCGCCGCCTTCAACCGACTGGTCGGGGACTTCCTGGCCGGGGACTGAGCGGCGCTCGGCGCCCTTGCCGGGTTGTGCTAGACACCACCCATGGCAACCACCACCTTCGGAGAGACCACCGTCCAGACCGTCGGCTACCTGCCGGAGGTCGGGACCAAGGCGCCGGCGTTCACCGTCGTCGACGCCGACGTCGCGGACCTGGAGTCCTCGGCGTACGCCGGTCAGCGCGTCGTGCTCAACATCTTCCCCAGCGTCGGCACGGGCGTGTGCTCGCAGAGCGTGCGCACCTTCAACCAGCTGGCCGCCGGCCTGGAGAACACCGCCGTCATCTGCGTGAGCAAGGACCTGCCGTTCGCGCTCAAGGCCTTCTGCGGAGCGGAGGGCATCGACCGGGTGGTCACCACCTCGGCGTTCCGCAGCAGCATCGGCGAGGACTACGGCGTGACCATGGCCGACGGGCCGTGGCGCGGGCTCTTCGCGCGGGCGGTCGTGGTGGTCGACACCGACGGCACCGTCCTGCACGCCGAGCTGACCCCGGCGATCGGCCAGGAGCCCGACTACGACGCCGCGGTGGCCGCGCTCGGCTGAGCGTCCTGGCGTCTCAGCGGCGCCCGGCCAGCACCAGCACCTCGGCGTGCTCGGTCTGCGGGAACATGGCGAAGCCGCGCGCTCGCGCCACCTTCCACGACGGCAGCGAGCGAAGGTCGGCGGCCAGCGACTCGGCGTCGCAGCTGGAGTAGAGCAGGTGGGTCGCGGACGACCGCTCGATCGTCCCGGCCAGCTCGGCGCCGATGCCGCGCCGGGGCGGGTTGACCACGACCAGGTCGGGGGCGTCGTGTGCACCGGCGTACGCCGTGGCGTCGGCGGCGACGAACGCCACCCGCCCGTCGAGACCGGCGGCGGCCGCCGACCGGACGGCGCTCCGGACCGCCTCCGCGGCGACCTCGACGCCGGTGACGGTGGCTCGGGGGCGGGCGGCGGCCAGGGTCAGCGCGAACCCGCCGACGCCGCTGTAGAGGTCCCACGCGCTCGTCAGGTCCACGTCGGCCACCCAGTCACGGGCCTGGGCGTAGAGCTGGGTGGCCACCGCGGTGTTGGTCTGGAAGAAGCTCTGCGGCCGCAGCTGCAGCACCAGGTCGCCGACCCGCATCGGGAGCTCGCGCTCCTGGGTCAGCCAGATCTCCTCGTGGCCCTCGAGGACGGCCTGGTGACGGGGAAGCAGGTTGACCGTCACCACCCGCGCCTGCGGCAGCCTTCGGCGGATCTCTCGGAGGCCCGCCTTGAGCTTGCCGAGCTGCGCGCGCGAGCGGAGGACGAAGCGGACCATCAGCTCGCCGTCGGGGGAGTGGGTGACGATGACGTGCTTGAGCTCGCCTGATCGCGCCGGGACGTCGTACGGCGTCAGGTCGAGGTCGGCGACCAGCTCCGCGAGCGTCACCACAGCGGTGTCGAGGCCGGGCTCGTAGAGCCCGCAGTGGCGCAGGTCGACGCCGCGGCGCTCGCCGTCGAGGATCCCGAGCGTGGGCGCGCCGCGCACCCCGCCGACGGCCAGCTTGGCCTTGTTGCGGAAGCCCGACTCGGGCCCGTGGGCCGGCGGCTGCCAGGCGTCGCCGGGCACCGCGTCGGCCAGCGTGCGCTCCAGCCGGGTCTGCAGGCGGGCGAGCTGGTGGCGGTAGGGCTCACCCATCAGCTCGCAGGACCGACACCGGTCCGCGTCGTAGTAGTCGCACTGCACCGGCCCAGGCTATGTCCGCGGCGGGACGTCATCCGCGGCGGTCGCGGGGACGCACGATTCGTCTGACGTCCTCGCCCACGTCCCTGGGGCGGCGACGTCTACTGGTGCGTACGGAGCAGCAGTCGCGTCGTACGCACCAGTAGTCGAGCGACGCGACGGCCGACCGGGCCTTGACGGAAGTGATAAGCCCGTGCTTATCATAAGCCATGACTGATGCAACCCGGGTGCTGAACGCGCTCGGCGCCCCGACCCGGCGCGCGGTGCTGGAGCTGTTGCACGGGGGAGAGCGCACCGTGCGGGAGATCACCGACGCCGTCGAGGTGTCACAGCCGGCCGTCTCGCAGCACCTCAAGGTGCTGGCGGGGGCGGGGCTGGTGCGCAGCCGGGCCAGCGGGGCGCGGCGGCTCTATCGCGTCGACCCCGACGGCCTCGGCGAGCTGCGCGCGTGGGTGGACGCCTTCTGGGACGACGCCCTGGCGGAGTTCGCGGCGTACGTCGACCAGGGCGGCGACACGGACGAGGAGAAGCGATGACGGACCTGACGACCACCGTGGCGCCCGTGGTGCGCGCCACCTGGGTGCGCTGCGACCCGCAGACGGCCTTCGAGGTGTTCACCAGGCGGATCGGCGCCTGGTGGCCGCTTCCCACGCACGGGATGTTCGGCGAGCGCGCCGGCGGCGTGGGCTTCGAGGACGGCCGCCTGATCGAGCGCTCCGTTACAGGGGAGGAGTGCCTCTGGGGCGAGGTCCTGGTCTGGGACCCGCCGGAGCGGCTGGCGTTCAGCTGGCACCCGGGCGGCGAGCCGACCGAGGCCAGTGAGGTGGAGGTGGGCTTCGCCGCCGACGGCGACGGCACCCGGGTGGTGCTGGAGCACCGCGGCTGGGAGCGGTTCGGCGAGAGCGCGCTGGCCCGTCGTCGACGTTATGTCGGTCCGGGCACGTGGGGAGCGGTGCTCGAGCACTACGCCGACGTCGCGGAGCCCGCGGGACAGGTCGACGGGCTCGGCGCCCTCGAGGCGGCGTACGACGCGTTCCTCGCTGAGGCCGCTCGAGGTGGCTTCGGCGAGCCGCCGGCGGGCGAGTGGGACGCCGCGCAGGTGCTCGCCCATGTGGCGCTCAACGACATGGCCATGACCGCCGTCGCGCACGCCATCGTCCACGGCAAGACCGACCTGCGCTTCGAGAACGTCCTCTGTCAGGACCGCGCCGTGCTGGCGGCGGAGGTCTCGCGGGCCGGCGACCTGCCGGGACTGGTGGCGCACGCGCGGCAGGCGGCCGACGTTGCCATCGCGGCCGTGAGCCGCCTGGACGCCGACCAACGCGTCACCATGGTGCACTGCACGCTGCAGCACGACGGCGAGGTCGTGCTCGACCAGCCGATGCCGTGGGGAGAGGTGGCCGTGACGATCCAGGCCGCCCGCCACCTGCCCGCCCACACCGGGCAGCTCCGCGACCTCAGGGGATAGGCCTCTCCGTGTCAGATGACATAATGTCAGTTATCGGCGCAACGTGCCCGCCGGGGACGAGGGGTGAAGAGGCGTCAGCCAGCCTGGGCGATGTCGGTCCGGGAGAAGTCGTCGCCCTTGAAGAGCAACGGCGCTCCCGCGACCTTCGCGAGTGCGTAGGAGAAGCAGTCGCCGTAGTTCAGCCCGGCCTCGTGCCGTCCCTTGCCGAACCGTCGCCACGCGGCGAGCGCGACCGACGCGGTCTCCGCGTCGACGGGCACGATGCTGGCACCCGTGAGGTCCATCAGCAGTCGCAGGTCCTGGGCGGCGGCCTCCCCCTGCCTGGCTTCGACGACGATGCCGGCCTCGACGAGGGTCGCCGCGCCGATCAGCAGGTCGCCGGCGTGGGCCATCATCACGGCTGCGAAGTGCTCGGCGTCGGGCTCTCCGAGCACCACCGCGACCACGGCCGAGGTGTCCAGGGTGATGGGCATCGTCAGCTCGGCAGCCCGCGCTCGTCGTAGCCCAGGATGTCGTCGGCCGCTCGGGCGTCGAGCTCGGCGCGGGTGCGTCCTCGCTGGACGATGGCCTCCAGGTCGGGCGCCCGACCGGAGGCGTCCCGGCGTGCGCGCACCCGGGCCAGCCGCTCGGCGAGCGCGATGCAAGACGGCCACCTCCCTTGACCCGTCGCCGCGAAACCGGGTCGCTGGACGCCTCGGCGGCTGCCATGGTGGAGTCGTAGGCAGCAGCCACCACCCATCGGAGGTCCCCGTGCCCGAGCATGCCAACGACGACGTCAAGGCCCAGATGCGCGAGGCGCTGGAGCGCAAGAAGGAGCGCCACCACGGGGTCGACCCGGCCGTCGCCAAGGAGAAGGTGCACGGCTCGGAGGTGGCCGGCGGAGCGACGCCCAAGGTGCACCGCCGCAAGGCCGGTGGAGGCGGCTCCTGACCGAGCGGTACGCCGGCCTCGGCCGGCCGCCGCCGCTCAGCGGACCCGGAGGCCACCCGGGAGGGCGTAGACGTCGCTGACGCCGCGGTCGACCTCCACGAACTGCGCGGCCACGTCGACCAGCCTCTCGCCCACGTCGCCCAGCGTCCGTGAGGTGCTGGTGAGCACGTCGAGCAGGAGGTCGTGCAGCGCCTGCCACTCGGCGTAGGCGCCCTGCGGCCCGAGACCGATGTCGGGATGCCGCTCCCACGGCGCGGCCCCTGCGGCGCCCTGCGCCGTGGCCCGAGCCCCCCGAAGCGCGCCGGCGATGCCCGGCACGACGTCGGTGCCCAGGAAGACCAGGGTGTCGGGCTTGACCGCGATGTCGGCCGGATGGAGCACGTCGGCCAGCGGCACGCCGAGCAGGTCGGGTCGGTCGCCGAGGTCGAACGCGTCGGGGCTGCGCCCGCTCACCTCCGCGGCCGACTCGACGAGACTCTCGCGGATCAGCGCCTCCTCGCCGCGGACCGCCGTCCCCAGCGCCGCCAGCGCGTCGAGCAACCTGCCGTGGACCTCACTGGCCGTGTCTCCTGAGAGCGACTCCTGCGCCGGGGTCAACGCCTCCTCCTCGGGAAGGAAGCCGCCGAGCAGCCCGACCACCGCCCGCCCGTTCTTGACCAGCGCCGCGCTGGCCCCGGAGGTGAAGAACAGGCTGGCCCCGGCGAGGACCGCCCCGATGACCGAGAGCGTCTCGCTGCCACCGCCGCCGCCGCGCCGCTCCATCACCACCAGCACGTCGTCGGCCAACCGGGCCACGTCGGCGCGGGCGCGCTGCCAGAGCTGCTGCTCCGCGGTGAGGCAGCAGCCCAGCATCGCGGTGATCGCGAGCTGACCCCGGACCACGCCCGGCAGCCGGTTGCTGTAGCCGCGGGCGAACGCGTCCATCGTCAGGCCGTTCATCGCGATGACCTCGCCCGTCAGGGAGAGCAGGTCGGCGTCGAGGTCGCCGTTGCCGGACTCCAGCGTCGACTCGGCCACCGACCCCGCCGACGACACGGTGGTCGTGACGTTGAGGGCGCCGGCGGCCGCGCGGAGCGTGCCGACCGGCGCCTCGAAGTCCGCGGGGTCGGGCAGCCCGAGCCAGGGCCGGAAGGCCTGGTTCGCGCGTTCGTACCAGCTGCGCCACAGCCCCCGGAAGTCCGCCTCCGCCCAGGCGCCCTCGCCGACGCGGTAGGTGTCGCCGTAGTGCAGGTCGCGGACGTACATCCCCGTGAAGTCCAGCTGGTAGGTCGTCGCCACGTTGACCGACGCGTCGGAGACCCAGCCGTGCTCGTCCCGCCACCAGCCCAGGTCGCGCATGTCCCACTCGATGGCGGCGTCCGCGATCCGCGCCACCGTGCCCAGCAGGGCGGAGTACTCCGACATCGACGGTCCCCTCCTCGGTCGGCTGTCGAGGAGGTCCTACCCCACCGACCCGCCCGCCAAACCGCAGGACGAAACCGCTCGGCGCCGTCCGGCCTCAGCCGCCGACGTACGCCGCGAGGTGCTCGCCGGTCAGCGTCGACCGGTCCGCCACCAGGTCCGCGGGCGTGCCCTCGAAGACCACCTGTCCGCCGTCGTGGCCGGCGCCGGGACCCAGGTCGATGATCCAGTCGGCATGGGCCATCACCGCCTGGTGGTGCTCGATCACGACCACCGACTTGCCGGCGTCGACGAGCCGGTCCAGCAGGGCCAGCAGCTGCTCGACGTCGGCGAGGTGAAGCCCCGTCGTCGGCTCGTCGAGCACGAGGATGCCGCCCTTCTGGCCGAGGTGGGTGGCCAGCTTGAGGCGCTGTCGCTCTCCCCCGGAGAGCGTGGTGAGCGGCTGGCCCAGACTGACATAACCCAGCCCCACGTCCACGAGGTGACGCAGCACCTTGTGCGCGGCGGGCGTGGCCGCCTCGCCGTCGGCGAAGTGCTGCTCCGCCTCGGCCACCGACATCCCCAGCACGTCGGCGATGTTCTTGCCGCCGAGCGTGTAGTCGAGCACGCTCGCCTGGAACCGCCGCCCCTCGCACTCCTCACAGGTGCTCGCCATCGTCTGCAGGAAGCCCAGCTCGGTGTAGACCACGCCGATGCCGTTGCAGGTCGGGCAGGCGCCCTCGGAGTTGGCACTGAACAGCGCGGGCTTGACGCCGTTGGCCTTGGCGAAGGCCTTGCGGACCGGGTCGAGCAGCCCGGTGTAGGTCGCCGGGTTGCTGCGGCGTGACCCGCGGATCGGCGCCTGGTCGACCACCACCACGCCGTCGTGCCCGGCGACCGACCCCTGCACGAGCGAGCTCTTGCCGGAACCCGCGACGCCGGTCAGCACGCAGAGCACGCCGAGCGGCAGGTCGACGTCGACGTCGCGCAGGTTGTGGGTGTCGGCGCCGCGGATCTCGAGGTGGTCGGCCGCCGTCCGGACCTCGTCCTTGAGCGACGCCCGGTCGTCGAGGTGCCGGCCCGTCAGGGTGTCGCTGCCGCGCAGCCCCTCGATCGTGCCCTCGAAGACGACCTCGCCGCCGGCCCCGCCCGCGCCCGGCCCGAGGTCGACGACGTGGTCGGCGATCGCGATGGCCTCCGGCTTGTGTTCGACGACCAGGACGGTGTTGCCCTTGTCGCGCAGCTGGCGGAGCAGGTCGTTCATCCGCTGGATGTCGTGGGGGTGCATGCCGATCGTCGGCTCGTCGAAGACGTAGGTCACGTCGGTGAGCGCCGACCCGAGGTGGCGGATCATCTTGGTGCGCTGGGCCTCGCCGCCCGACAGCGTGCCGGCGGGACGGTCGAGGGAGAGGTAGCCGAGGCCGATCTGCACGAACGAGTCGAGGGTGTCGCGGAGGGTGACCAGCAGCGGCGCGACCGACGGCTCGTCGAGCTCGCCGACCCAGTCCGCCAGGTCGCTGATCTGCATCGCGCAGGCGTCGGCGATGCTCAGCCCGCGGATCTTGGAGGACCGCGCTCCCTCGTTGAGCCGGGTGCCGTCGCAGTCGGGACAGGTCGTGAACGTCACCACCCGGTCGACGAAGGCGCGGATGTGCGGCTGCATCGCCTCGCGGTCCTTGGACAGCATCGACTTGGTGATCTTGGGGATCAGGCCCTCGTAGGTGAGGTTGATGCCGTCGACCTTGATCTTGGTGGGCTCCTTGTGGAGCAGGTCGGACAGCTCGCGCTTGGTGTACTTGCCCAGCGGCTTGTCGGGGTCGAAGTAGCCGGAGCCCTTGAAGATCCGGCCGTACCACCCGTCCATGCTGTAGCCCGGCACGGTGATCGCGCCCTCGTTGAGCGACTTGTCGGCGTCGAAGAGCTCGGTGAGGTCGAAGTCGCTGGTCGAGCCGCGACCGTCGCAGCGCGGGCACATGCCGCCGGTGCGGCTGAAGCTGACGTGCTCGCGCTTCTGGTTGCCCTTCTCGACGGTGATCGCGCCCGACGCGGACACCGACGCCACGTTGAACGCGAACGCGCTCGGCGGTCCGAGGTGCGGCTCGCCCAGCCGGCTGAACAGGATCCGCAGCAGGGCGTTGGCGTCGGTGGCGGTGCCGACGGTGGAGCGCGGGTCGGCGCCCATCCGCTCCTGGTCGACGATGATGGCCGTCGTGAGCCCCTCGAGGACGTCGACGTCGGGCCGCGCCAGCGTCGGCATGAACCCCTGGACGAACGCGCTGTAGGTCTCGTTGATCATCCGCTGCGACTCGGCGGCGATCGTGCTGAAGACCAGAGAGCTCTTGCCCGACCCGGACACGCCCGTGAACACCGTCAGCCGGCGCTTGGGGATGTCGAGGCTGACGTCGCGCAGGTTGTTGACGCGGGCGCCGTGCACCCGGATCAGGTCGTGGGCGTCGGCCGGGTGCCCGCCGTCCCGGCTGCCCCCGCCGTCCCGGCTGCCCCCGCCGTCCCGCCCGGTGGTCTTCGTCGCGGCCTTGGTGGCCATCGGCCCACTCCCCTCCCCCGGCGGGTCGCCCGCCGGCTGCTCAGCCTAGCCAGGGCGGCGCGGCGGACACCGCCGCCACGTCCTGGTGACGCCCGGCCCGCGCGAGGTGTGACGCCCGCCGGTCGGCGTACGACGAGGGGTGAGGCCCGCGACGCAGGCCGAGGTGGCGTCAGGAGGCGTCGAGCCGGGCGAGCTCCTCGTCGGTGAGCCGGAGGTCGGCCGCCCGCGCGGAGTCCTGCACCGACGACGGGCGCTTGGCGCCGGGGATCGGGATCACCACCTCTGACTGGGCGAGCTCCCAGGCCAGCGCCACCTGCTGGGCGCTGACGCCCCGCTCCGCGGCGATCTCGGCGAAGGCGGGGTGCTTCTCGGCGAGGTTCTTGGCGTCGCCGAGCCCGCCCAGCGGGCTCCACGCCAGGAAGGCGAGGCCGAGCTCGGCGCACACGTCGATCTCGGGTCGGCTGCTGCGGAACTTGGGCGAGAACTGGTTCTGGACGCTGACGAGCGAGGACCCGAGCACCTCGTGGGCGGCGCGGATCTGCCCCGGGTCGGCGTTGGACAGGCCGACCATGGCGACCTTGCCGGAGTCCGCGATCTCCCGGAGCGTGCCCAGCACCTCGTCGTAGGGCACCTTCGGGTCGGGACG